>JAICLH010000032.1 GCA_025927495.1 Gemmatimonadaceae bacterium | reverse complement strand
ACCGCGACCAGCACGGATGTCATACCGTATCAGGGCGCCGGGTACGTCTTCCTGTCCGGTGCCGCCGGTTTGGCGCCAGGGTTCGAGCAGCCCGGCTTCGCGGCCACCAGCCAGAACGGCTGGCAGACCGGCACCGCGGCATTCGCGAGCACCAACCTGGGCACGGCGTGTCCGTCGCTCGTCGGCACCGTGGGCACGCCGTGGCCCAACAGCCCGGCGCCCACCGACATGCTGCTCCGACGGACGTTCACGCTGCCGCAGTGGTGGAGCGCGGGCCTAACGGTCGGCATCGCGATCGACAACGATTTTCAGCTGTTCGTCGACGGGGTGAATGTGACGCCCACCACGTCACCCGCGTTCGACCCGGCCAGCGGATTCGTGACGCACGAAGGGTGCGCGACGCAGGACAGTTTCCTCGTTCCCGTTTCCCTAACGGGCGGGACGCACCTGATGGCCATTCGAGCCCGCGACCGGGGAACGGCGGCGTACGTCGACGCGCGGCTCAGCGCGACGCCATGAGTTAGGCAGGATCCGGTATCTGAACGCACCGGTGCAGCGGGGCCTTGGCAACGCTGCACCGGTGTTCGTTTTCGCCGACCGGTGGGCCCGCTCTACTCCCGCCCGCGTCACATCACCGCGCCGCCGGTGCCACCATCACGGCGAGCATGCGTCCAGCATCGCCCGCCCGGTGTGAGAAGAATCGATCGTTGTCGCAGCGCGTGCAGCGCTCGCTGATCGAGATGTGAGTGAGGCCCGCGTCTCTCGCCTGTTGGGCGAGAATTGCGCGCAGGTCCACGCACGCCGGTGCGCTGATGCTCTGCCCTACGAGCTGTTGGTAGACGTCGGGTCCGACCTCGTAGCACCGTCCGCAGATCGACGGTCCCAAGTGGACGCGCAGGTCTCGCGCGTCCAGACCCGAGCGCAGGAGCTCGGTCACGCCGCGCTCGAGAATTCGCGCGGCGGTTCCACGCCACCCGGCGTGCAGCAGCGCACACGCTCCGCCGGGATGGGCGATGAACACTGGCACGCAGTCGGCCACGGTGATCGCGAGCGCGGTGCCCCGCTCCGGCGCCACATGACCGTCGGCCGCGTCGGTGCGCAGCCAGCCGTCCCACGTTAGGCGGTGCACCAGCACGAGGTTGCCGTGCACTTGACGGGATGTCGCGAGACGCGGTGCATACACGTGCAGCGACGCGACGAGCGACCACCAGCGTCCCATGACCTCGCCCACGGGATCCCGTCCCGCGGTACCGAACGTGCCCGCCTGTCGCGTCGTCGTGAACGCGATCACGCCGAGCGCGGCGAAATCGGCCACGTCCTCGCGCGGAACGTCCAGACTCACGACTTCGTGTCGTCCACTCGCGTGATCTTCGCTCCCAGTCCGCGCAAGCGTTCGTCGATGCGCTCGTAGCCGCGCTCGATCTGCCCAACGTTGTTGATCGTGCTCGTGCCGTCGGCGCACAGCGCGGCCAGGAGAATCGCCATGCCCGCGCGTATGTCGGGTGATTCGACCACGGCGCCGCGCAACCGTGACGGACCGGAGACGAGCGCGCGGTGTGGGTCGCAGAGCACGATGCGGGCGCCCATCGCGATCAGCTTGTCGACGAAAAACATGCGCGACTCGAACATTTTCTCGTGCATCAGAATCAGGCCGTTGCACTGCGTGGCTGCGACGATCGCGATCGACATGAGGTCGGCCGGGAAGGCGGGCCACGGTTGGTCTTCGAGCTTGGGCACGTGTCCGCCAAGGTCAGGCCGAATCTCACGCGCCTGATCAGCGCGGATGAGGAGCGTATCGCCCTCGCACTCGCACTCGATGCCGAGTCGCTCGAATCCCATGCGAATGGCGCGCAGATGCTCGACGCCCGCGTGCTCCACGCGCAGCTCGGAGTTGGTCACGGCCGCGAGTCCGATGAACGAGCCGACTTCGATGTGGTCGGGACCAATGCGATGCGTGGCACCGCCCAACGTGCGACCGCCCTCGATGGTCATGCAGTTGGTGCCGATGCCGTCGATGCTCGCACCGATGGCGACGAGAAACCGCGCGAGGTCTTGCACGTGCGGCTCGCTCGCCGCGTTGCGCAGAATCGTCGTACCGTGTGCCGCCGCTGCCGCCATGAGCGCGTTCTCGGTGCCCGTCACGCTCGGCTCGTCGAGAAAGACGTCCGCGCCGCGCAACCCGCTGGTGCGTAGCTCGTACGAGTGATCCACGTGGTAGGTCGCGCCGAGCTGCTCGAACGCGAGAAAGTGCGTGTCGACGCGACGCCGGCCGATCACATCGCCGCCCGGCGGAGGAAGCGTGACCGCGCCGCATCGCGCGAGGAGCGGGCCGGCAAGCAGAATCGACGCGCGAATTCGCGCCGAGAGCCGCGAGTCGAGCGCGGTGGCGCGCACCTCTCGCGCTTGAATGGCCAAAGTATTGCGAGCAGACCAGGTGATGCTCACGCCCAGCGTGCTCACGAGCTCCACCAGCGTTTCCACGTCGCGGATCCGGGGCACGTTTTCGAGCGTGACCGGATGTTCGGTGAGCAGAGCCGCGGCGATGATCGGGAGCGCGGCGTTCTTGTTGCCGGATGGGCGGATAGTCCCGCTGAGCGGACGAGACCCTTCGACGACGAATTGCATGAGACGAGTAGGAGTGACGACAACTGGCGGAGGAGCCGCGAACAATGGACATCGCCGCGCGCGGAAGTCAAGCAACTGCTTGACACTCCGTCGCGCGAGGCCTACGCTACGCTGCTCACCCCCGGTCTCGCCCATGCAGCTTCTCGTCGCCGTGATCAATCACGTGGAACAGGTCGACGACATCCTGGCGGGATTCGTCGAGCTTGGCATCACTGGCGCGACCGTCGTGAACAGCGAAGGGATGGGGCACGTGCTGACGCAGGATGTGCCCATCTTTGCGGGCCTGCGGTCGTTGACGACGCGATCGCGGCCGAGCAACCAGATGCTTCTGAGCGTGATCGAGGAAGAGAAAGTGGACGCGGCGATCGCACTCATTCAGGAGGTCTGTGGCAGCTTGACCGTGCCCGGCGCGGGCATCGTGTTCACGCTCCCGATCGAGCGCGTGGTGGGACTCGCCCCGGAGCTCGACGCGTAGCGGCAGCCGCCGCTACACGTGCTCGGCTGGCAAACACGACATTCGGCATTCGAGCCATGGTCATGGTATTGAGCTTGCGGGAACCGATAGCAATGGCGACGTGGCTGGTGCAGGCCGCGGGAGCAAGTGCGCTTCCCGACACGATTGTCACGAAGCAGATCGCTCTCTCGACGGGTCCTCTCGGCACGGTGACCGCAATCGCGAGCATTGTGATGGCGGTCGCGGTGATCGTTCTTGTCGCCATCCTGATTCCGGCGGCGTTGACCGTTCGACGGGCGACGGAGAAGGCGAGCGCATTGATCGATCGGTTGGACCGGGAGTTGTCCCCGCTCGTGGGACGCGCCAGCAAGATTTCCGACAACGTAGGTTCCATCTCGGGCACGGTGCGCGCGGACGTCGAGGAAGTGAGCCGCACTGTGCGCTATGTTGCGGAGCGGGCCAGGCTCGGCGTGGAAGGTGTGGAGCAGCGCGTGGGCGAGTTGAACACGGTGCTGACGATCGCACAGAACGAGCTCGAGCATGCAGTGGTCTCCACCGCGGCCACGCTGGAGGGCGTGCAAGCGGCAGTGTCTGCGTTAGGCGGAGCGTCATCATCGCGCCCGCGCCGCGCCCGTCACCACGGTGACGCGCGCGATCACGACCGCGACTACGATGAGGAGCTGGAACATGACCATCGAGATGAAACACGGAATGCCGAGCGTGCTGCGCCGAGGCCGAAAGTCCGGCGTGCTCCGGCGCCACAGGAGGAATGACCCATCGGCTGATCTGCTGCTGGCGATCGGTGTGGGTCTCGCGTTGGGCGCGGGCGTGGCACTCGTCGCGCGCGAGCGGTCGCGTCGCCGCCGTCCCATGGCGCGACTCGAGCGGTTCGCGCGCCGCGGTGTGAAGGAGGCGCGACGTCTGCGCGATCGCGGCACCAAGTGGGCGATCGAGCACGGCGAAGCGTTGCGCGACGGTGTTCCCGTCTCCGAGATCGGCGATTCGGTGGCCGAGTACCTCGAGACGGCGCGCCAATCCATCGACGACGCGGTGAACCGCGAGATCCGTGATTTGCGGAGGGCTATCCGTCGCGAGCGGAAACGCCTTGGCGTCTGAGCTCGTCATTCGCGGATGATTATTTTTATCGAGCTCGTCCGTACGTGGATCCGTTGCGCCGTTAGACGTCCGCCGGCGTGGCTGTTGATCGCGTCGGGCGCCGCTGCCGTCGTGCTCGGCCTCGCGTTCCTGCCCGAGGCGAGCTACGCCTGGACTCCGGGGACCCACGTGTTCCTCGGCCAGGCCGTGCTCGGAGCGCTCGAGCAGCTGCCGGTCGCCGTGGCGGACACGTTGCGCGCGTTCCCGTACGAGTTCCTGTATGGGTCGATCGCCGCGGACACGAGCATCGCGAAGAAATACGCGCCCGTTGGGCGACACTGTCACTCATGGACCGTGGGCTTCGAGATCTTCGACCGCGCGAGCGACGACGCGCTGCGCAGCTTCGGCATGGGGTATCTGGCGCACCTCGCGGCCGACACGGTGGCGCACAATTACTTCGTGCCACGCTACCTGATCATTGCGTCGCGGACCACCGGGTTAGGCCACAGCTACTGGGAGAGCCGGTTCGAGACGCACCTGGGACCGGCGTATCCCCGGCAGGCACGCGAGCTCATCGTGCGCGACCACTCGCCCGCGGACGCGCACCTCGACCGCATCCTCAGCCCGACGATTTTCAGCACGCAAACCAACCGCCGGATTTTTCGCGGTATGGTGTACGTGACGGACACGGAATCGTGGCAGCGCATCTTCCACCTCGCAGCCGAGAACAGCCGCTGGGACCTCGGCACGCCAGAGGTGGTGCGGTACATGGAGCGCAGCTACGACTATGTGATCGACTTGCTGAGCCGACTCGATCACTCGGAGCCCTACGCGCTCGATCCGTCGGGCGACGAAGCGCTCCGCCTGGCGAAGCAAGTTAGGCGTCAGGCACGGTTGAGCCGCTTGGAGTTCCACGTGGCCGAAGAAGCGAACCGCAATTTCGGGATGCCGGACACGAGGCTGGACTACGCGTCGCGCTTGAGCGCGCCGCTTTATCCGCCCGCGCGCTCCGACAACAACTGATTGACGCGGCGCGGGTCGGCGCGTCCCTTGGACTTCTTCATCACCAGTCCGACCAACACGCCTAACAACTTCTTCTCGCCGGCACGGAACCGGCCCGCCTCGGCGGGATGTTCGGCGAGCACCTCATCCACCCAGCGCGCGAGCTCGTCGGCGTCCCGTACCTGCACGAGCCCCTCGCGTTCGGCCACGCGCTCGGGCGTGTCGCCGGTTTCGGCCATGAGCGCGAACACGCGCTTGGCCGCGGAGTGACTGACGACGCCCTCGCGCACGAGGTCGAGCAGGCGTGCGAGCGATGCGGGCGGGACGCGGAAGGTCTTGACGGAGTTGCTCGACGTGTTGAGCGCGGCGAGCACCTCGCCCATCACCCAGTTCGCCGCAGCCTTGGCATCGCCGTGGGCTTTCGCCGCCGCCTCGAAATAGTCGGCCAGCGCCGGCGTCGCTGTCAGGACACCGACGTCGGCGCCGGCGAGCCCGTACTCGCGTGCAAAGCGCGCCCGGCGCACGCGCGGCAGCTCGGGCAGCTCGCGACGCACCTCGTCGATCCATTGTGGATCGAGGACGAGCGGCGGCAGGTCCGGCTCCGGGAAATAGCGGTAGTCGTGGCTCGCTTCCTTCGAGCGCGCGGGGCGGACTTCGTTGCGGGCGCCGTCCCAGAGCATCGTTTGCTGGTGGACGCGCTCGCCGCGCTCCAAGAGCGCGCATTGGCGCTCGAACTCCGCCTCGAGCGCGCGCTGCACGCCGGAGAACGAGTTCATGTTCTTGACTTCGGTCTTCGTGCCTAACGCAGTGGCGCCGAGGAGCCGCGCGCTGACGTTGGCATCCACGCGCAGGCTCCCCTCCTCCATGCTGACGTCGCTGACGTCGATGTACTCGAGGATCTGCTTGAGCGCCGTGAGATATGCGACGGCGTCGGGGGACGAGCGCATGTCCGGTTCGCTCACGATTTCGATGAGCGGGACGCCGGCGCGATTGAGGTCGATGGCGGTGGCGCCGGGATAGCGGTCGTGGATGGATTTACCCGCGTCCTCCTCCATGTGGACGCGCGTGATGCCGACGGTGCGCGCGGCATCGCCATCGCCGATGTCGAGCCGGCCGCCGAGGGCGAGCGGCCGGTCGTACTGCGAGATCTGATATCCCTTGGGCAGGTCCGGATAGAAATAGTTCTTGCGCGCAAACACGGACACCGGATTGACGGTGCAGCCGAGTGCGTGCGCGGCGCGCATGGCGAGGTGGACGGCTTCGCGGTTCAAGGCCGGCAGCGCGCCGGGCAGCGCCAGGCAGACCGGGCACGTGTTGACGTTGGGCGGCGCGCCGTACGTGGTGTCGCAGCTGCAGAACGCTTTGGTGTGCGTGCGGAGCTGGACGTGGACCTCGAGGCCGACGACCATCTCGTAGCGCGCCGTCACGTCGGCCGGCGCATCGCGGAGGCTGGTCATCGGTGGGCCTCGTCGCCGAGCGCGCGCTCGAGGGCGTACGCGGCCGCGAACATGCCGGCCTCGTCGAAATGACGCGTGATGAGTTGGCCGCCTATAGGTAGGCCATCTACCCGTCCAATCGGGACCGAGATGCCGGGCACGCCGGCCAGGTTCCCCGTGCACGTGAAGATGTCGTTCAGGTACATCTCGTACGGATCCGACTTGGCGCCCAGCTCGAACGCCGGCGATGGCGTGGTGGGCGTGAAGATGACGTCGATGCCGGAGGCGAATGCGCTACGGAAGTCCTCCGTGATGCAGGCACGGACCTCCTGCGCCTTCTTGTAGTACGCGTCATAGTAGCCCGCCGACAGCACGTAGGTGCCGAGCAGCACGCGGCGCGTGACTTCGGGTCCGAAGCCGCGCGAGCGGGTGCGCTCGTACATCGCGCGCAGTCCGTCATCGCCCGTGACGCGCAGGCCGTATCGGACGCCGTCGAAGCGCGCGAGATTGGACGAGGCTTCGGCCGGCGCGATGATGTAGTAGACCGGAATCGCGAGGTCGGTGTGGGGCAGCGAGATGTCGCGCACCTGGGCGCCCTGCGAGCGCAGCGCATCGAGTGCGCGGTCGCAGAGCGCGGCCACGCGGCGATCGAGCGATGGCGGGAAATATTCCGCGGGCCGGCCGATGGTGAGGCCGCGCATCGGCTGCGAGGCGGCATCGCGGTACCGCGGCACCGGACGGTCGGCGCTGGTCGAGTCGTAGGGATCGCGGCCGGCGATCACCTCCATGCCTAACGCAGCATCGTCCACCGTGCGGCCGAGCACGCCCACCTGGTCGAGCGACGAGGCGAACGCCACGAGACCGAAGCGGCTCACGCGTCCGTAGGTCGGCTTGACGCCGACGACGCCGCAGAAGGCCGCGGGCTGCCGTACCGACCCGCCGGTTTCCGAGCCTAACGCAATGCGGACGATGCCGGCCGCCACCGCCGCGGCCGATCCGCCCGACGATCCGCCGGGCACGCGGCAGGGATCGATCGGGTTGCGCACCGGGCCGTACGCGCTGTTCTCGTTGGACGAGCCCATCGCGAACTCGTCGCAGTTGGTCTTGCACAGCACCACCGAGCCGGCCGCGCGGAGGCGCGACACCACCGTCGCCTCGTACGGGCTCACGTAGCCCTCGAGGATGCGCGACCCGCAGGTGGTGGGCAGATCGAGCGTCGCGATGTTGTCCTTGACCGCGACCGGATACCCCGCGAGCGGGGCTCGCTCGCGGTCCGACCAGAGCACGCAATTGAGGCCGTCCGCGCCCGCGCGGACGGCCTCCATGCGCGCGAACGACGCCGTCACCGATTCCACCGCCGTCGGTCCGGTCACGATGCGTCGCTCACGTCTTCGTGCGTCGCGAGCCGCGGCACGAGGAAGAAACCGTCCCGCATGTCGGGAGCGATCTCATCGAGCGCACGATGCATCGCGATTGGCGGACCCGCATCGGGGCGCATCGGCAGCCGCTGGCTGCCGTCCTGTGCCGTCATCTCGACGTGCCGCGTGTCCACTTGCCGCAGCACTTCCATGTGCGCGAGGATCGCGTTGAGCTGCCCGACGAGCTCGGTCATCCGCTCGTCGGAAATCGCGAGGCGCGCGAGCCCCGCGATGTGGGCGACATCATCACGCGTGACGGCCATCGATCACTCCCAATCGCGCTCGAGTCCGGCGTAGGCAACGACGAGGCGCTTGCGGCCCACCTCTTCGTCGTCGAAATCCACGGTCACTTTGGTTTCCCGGCCCGTGCCGCTCAGCTCCATGACGGTGCCCGATCCGAACCGGGGATGGCGCACGCGCTCGCCCTTGACGAAGCGCGGCGCGTCCTGCGATGCATCGATGTCCGGATCCCAGCGCGACGACCGCCTAACGACGGGCTCGCCGGGGCGGCGAAGAGCCGCCGATTGCGGCAGCACGGCGCGGCCCGTCGCCCGCAGTCGAATCGTGGCGCGCTGCTCGACGAACGACTCCGGGATGCTGCGCAGAAAACTCGACGGGATCGATGGCATCGTCTCGCCGTTGCGGCGCCGGCTCCGCGCGTGCGACAGGAACAGTTTCCGCTTGGCGCGCGTGATGCCCACGTAGAAGAGCCGCCGCTCTTCCTCCAGCTCGTTCGGCGCGTCGTGGGCGCGCGAGAGCGGAAAGAGCCCCTCCTCGAGTCCCGTGATGAACACGAGCGGAAACTCGAGGCCCTTCGCGTTGTGCAGCGTCATCAACGTCACGGCGTCGGCATCCGCGCTCTGGCGATCGAAGTCCGTGACGAGCATCGCGCGCTGGAGGAAGTGGTCGAGCGGTGTGAGACCCAGTTCCCCGCCCTCGTCGATCACCGTCTCCGCCGCCCCGGTGATGAGCTCGTGCACGTTGTCCAAGCGGTCGAGGCCTTCCTTGCCTTCGGCCTTGAGCGCGTCCTCGTAGCGAATGTCCTCGATGAGCCGGACCAGGAGTTCATCCACCGCCGAATCGGCCGCGCGCTCCCGATGGCGCGTGATGAGTGCAGAGAAGCCGGCGAGCGCCGTGCGTGCGGCCGGCCTCAGGCCGTCGTGCAAATCGGGGCGCCCCGCGGCCGCCAGCAGCGGCATGCCCGCCGCGCGCGCGCGCTCGGTCAGTTGTTCGATGGTCGATTCGCCCAACCCGCGCTTCGGCACGCCCACCGCGCGCCGGAAGGCCTCGTCGTCCGACGGATTCGCGATGAGCTTGAGATAGCTCACGAGATCGCGGATCTCGCGCCGGTCGTAGAAGCGCACGGCGCCCACCAGGCGATACGGGATCGCGCGCAGCCGGAACGCTTCCTCGAGCGAGCGGCTCTGCGCGTTGGTGCGGTACAGCACCGCGATGTCGCGCAACGCGAGCGTCTCGTCGGCGGCGCGGCGCGCGAGGAGCTCCGTGGTCACGAACTCCGCCTCGTCGCGCTCGTCGAGGCTGCCCACGAGCGTCACGGTCTCGCCGGCCCCACGCGTCGCGCGCAGCGTCTTGCCGCGCCGATTGGTGTTGGCGCTGATCACGACGTTCGCCACCTCGAGCACCTGCGGCGTGGACCGATAGTTCTCCTCGAGGCGCACCACGCGCGCCGCCGGAAAATCCTTCTCGAAGTCGAGGATGTTGCGGATGTCGGCGCCGCGCCAGCCGTAAATGCTCTGGTCGTCGTCGCCGACCACGAGCACGTTGCCGTGCTCTCCGCCTAACAGAGAGATGAACCGGTACTGCGCGCGGTTCGTGTCCTGATACTCGTCCACCAGAATGAACTGGAAGCGGCGGCGATACTCGGCCAGCCGGTCGGGGTGCTGCTCGAGCAGCCGCACCGGCAACACCAGGAGGTCGTCGAAGTCGGCGGCGTTCGCTTCACGCAGCGCGCGCTCGAGCAGCGGATAGACCACGGCCGCGGCGCGTTCCACCGGATGGAGCGCGCGCTGGGCGTAGTCTTCCGGCGTCACCAGCGCGTTCTTGGCGTCAGAGATCTCGGCCCGTAGCGCCTTGGGCGCCCACTCTTTGGTGGAGATGCGCGCCTGGTCCATCACACGCCTAACGAGCGCGAGGCTGTCGTCCTCGTCGTAGATCGTGAAGCTGGCCGTGCGTCCGACCAGCGGCGCCTCGCGACGCAGCATGCGCGCGCCGATCGCGTGGAAGGTTCCCGCCCACATCCCCTCGGGCTCGGCGCCCAACAAGCGCGCGACGCGCTCGCGCATCTCGCCCGCGGCCTTGTTGGTGAACGTGACGGCGAGAATGTGGCGCGGATCGACGCCGTGGTGCTCGATGAGACGCGCGATGCGCGTAGTGAGAACGCGCGTCTTCCCGGAGCCCGCACCGGCGAGCACGAGGATCGGTCCTTCGAAGTGCACGACAGCCTCGCGTTGCGCGTCGTTGAGCGAGGCCAGGGCGTCCGGTGAGGTTGCGGTGCGGCTCATCCTTGAAGTATAACGTCGAACGTCGCGCCTTTCTCCGACGGCGCGAGCACGAGTCGGCCGCCGTGATTCTCTTCCACGATGCGCTTGGCCAACGACAGGCCAATGCCCCACCCCGATTGCTTCGTCGAGTACCCGGGCTCGAAGATGCGTGTGCGCAGCTCGCGCGGCACACCCGGACCGTCGTCGGCCACACGCACGCGCACGCGGTCGGGATCGAGACGCTTGGTGGTCATGTACAACCGGCCGCCGCGACCGGCGAGCGCATCGAGACCGTTCTTGACGAGCACTTCGAGTGCCCACTCGAGCAGCACCTCGTCACCCTCGATCACGATCGGTTCGTTCGCGCGAGATGCCACGAGGGTCACGGCGTGCGCCAGCGTGGGCACGCGCGCTTGGAAGTACGCGCCCACCCGCACCACGAGGTCGCCGAGATCCAGCTTGTCGCGACGGGGCGGACGGCCAATGCGCTCGAAGCGGTGGGACACACGCTCGAGCCGCTCGAGATCCGCTTCCATGTGCCGAGCCGCCGACGCGGACACCTCATCGTCCGCATGGTCGCGCAGCAGCTCGACCCACCCGCTCAAACTGGAGAGCGGCGTGGCCAACTGGTGCGCCGACTCGCGCGCCATCCCCGCCCACACGCGCTCACGATCGGCGCGACTCCGGGTCCGCAGCACATAGACGATGGCGGCTCCCGTTAGGACGAGCAGCGACGCGAGGAGCAGCGGAATGAAGCGCAGGCTCGTGATGAGCACGCTATCGCCGAAGTGCACCTTGCCGATGCCCGGCTCGATGACCGGCGCGTTCTGCTTGTCGAGCGACACGACGTACGCGCGCACGCGCCGGTCGGTGAGCGGCGCCGAGAACGGCAGATTGACCGCGGCGGTCGGCATGCCCGAGGTGTCGGTGATGACGACCGGGACGCCGAGCTCGTTGATCTGCTGCGAGAGCGCGAGCAGCGCCGTGTTGCCTGATTCTTCGGTGGGATCGGTGAGCGCCTGATACACCCGCGCATACATGGCGCCGTAGCGCCCCGCGTCGCTTCGCAGCTCGCGCACGACGCGTCGCGAGTACACGATGTACGCGCCAAGGAGGACCGCGAGCAGTCCCCCGAGCAGGATGACCGTCGCGCTGCGCCGCATGGGCTCAGCCTAACGTATCCGCGCCCAGATAAGGACGCAGCGCGTCCGGGACGGCCACGGTGCCGTCGGCACGCTGGTGATGCTCCAGTAAGGCGATGATCGTGCGTGGAAAGGCGAGGCCCGAGCCATTGAGCGTGTGCACGAAGCGCGGCTTCTCGCTTGGTCCCGGACGATAGCGAATGTTCGCGCGGCGCGCCTGAAAGTCGGCGAACGTCGAGCACGACGAGACCTCGAGCCATGCGCCGACGCCCGGCGCCCACACCTCGAGGTCGTACGTCTTGGCGCTCGAAAATCCCGTGTCGCCCGCGGCGAGCACCTTCACCCGATACGGCAGCTCGAGTTTGCGCAGTGCCGCTTCGGCGTGCGACGTGAGCAGCTCGAGCTCGGCCGCCGCATCCTCGGGCGCCGTGTACCGCACCAGCTCGACCTTGTCGAACTGATGGACGCGAATGAGTCCCCGCGTGTCCTTGCCGTGCGCGCCCGCTTCGCGACGAAAGCACTGCGAGTACGCGGTGAGCGCCATCGGCAGGTCGCCCGCGTCGAGCACTTCATCACGGTAGAGGTTCGTCACCGGCACTTCGGCGGTCGGGATCAGAAAGAGATCGTCGGTCGTGACGTACGCATCGTCCTCGAACTTGGGCAGCTGTCCGGTGCCGGTCATCGAGCGGCGGTTGACGAGCGACGGCACCCACACCTCCTCGTAGCCGTGCTCGCGCGTGGCCAGATCGAGGAAAAACGCGATGAGCGCGCGCACGAGACGCGCGCCAAGGCCGCGGAACACGATGAACCCCGACCCTGCGATCTTCGCGCCGCGCGGCAAGTCGAGGATGCCTAACTGCTCGCCCACTTCCCAGTGCGGGCGGACGCCGTCGTGCGGGCGCGGCTCGCCCCAGCTGCGGAGCACGACGTTCGCCTCTTCGCCGCCCTCGGGCACATCGGCCAACGGAATGTTCGGCAGCTCGTACTGCAGCCGCTCGAGCTCGGCGAACTGCGCGTCGTACGATTTCTGGAGCGCCGCGATGTCGTCGCCTAACGTACGGGTGCGGGCGATGACGTCGGCCGCATCCTCGCCGGCGCGCTTGCGGCGCGCCACGTCCTGGCTGGCGGCGTTGCGCGCCGCCTGCTTCTCCTCGATCTGCGTGAGCAGCGCGCGCCGCTCGCGATCGAGCACCTCGGCCCGGTCGATCACGGGGCCGAGCGTGTCGAGCTTCCCGCGACGGCGCATTCCGTCGCGAAGCGCCGCGATGTTCTCGCGCAGGAGCTTCAGGTCGTGCACGTCAGAATGTGGGGCGGCCTTCCTTGAACGACCGGAATCCGCAGTTCGGGTCGACCACGATCCGGAAGTAAATCGTGTTGCCGGCGGGATTCGTGAACTCGTCGAAGGGCGTGTAGTTGATGCTGTCGATGACGATCTTCGAGTAGATGAATTGCTGCGACGCCACCAGTTGCACGGTGCACGCGCTCGACTGCGCCTGCACGATCACGACGGTGCCGGGTTTGAGCGGCACGATCGTGCTGTCGTTGTACGGCACGTTGGGCGCCGACGCGATCGCGTCGAACGCGTGCGTCGAGTCGACGACAAATCCGGCGTTGCCGAACGACGCGACCGCCTTGGGCGGCAGCGCGTACGCCTGCAGGTTGCCCGCGCTGTCCGGCCGGATGTCGAACACGATGTCGTAGTGCGTCGTCGGACTCGTCGTGACGAGCTGCGGACCGAACGTATTGAGCGCGGTTGGTCCGTTGGTGGGTGCTTGGGTGAGGCCATAGACCGCCAGCGTGTCAAAGATCACGTCGGTGTTGGCCGTGACGGCAAACGGATTGCCGCACGCCGCCGCCGCGAGCACGGCAAGGGCGCCAAAGGTCAGGACCAGCGGTCTGGCCGGCATGTGGCTGGGCAATTGGAAACGATGCATCGTTCGGGTGGATGGCGGAACGATACCGACGCGACAGGACGGTTTCAAGTTATTCTCCGTGCTTGACTTCACCGACGTGCGGGTCTAGCTTCGCAGCACTCGAAGCCGGAGTGCTGATGCCCACGATTCGCGATCTGGTGGCCGCACTGCGCCAACGCGATGGTGTCGAGGCGGCCGTAGTGTTGGGTCGCGACGGATTGCTCATCGACAGCCAGACCGAGCCGACCGTGGACGCGGAGCGCGTCGCGGCACTCATGCCGTCCATCGTCGCCGCCGCCGACGAATACGGCTCGCACGACGGACGCGGCTCGCTCACCACGGCCGTGCTCGAGTTCGCACAGGGCATTGCGATCATCTCGGTGCTATCGAACGACGCGATTCTCGTCGTGCTCGCCAAGCCCAATACGAACCTGGCACCGTTGTTGTTCGAGCTGCGGCGCAACCGCGAGAACATCGCCGCGCTTGTCTGAGATGCCCCTCCCGGCTGAACCCGAGCGGCTCCATGTGCTGGTGGCGGACGACGAGCCGCACATCGGCCGAATCATCAAGATGAAGCTCGAGCAGGGTCCGTTCTCCGTCACGCTCGCATACGACGGACGTGAGGCGCTCGACGCCCTCGCGAACGACACCGATGTCGCGCTCGTGATGCTCGACCTCATGATGCCGCATCTCTCGGGACTCGATGTGCTCGCGCGAATGCGCTCGGATACGCGCTGGCAGCGTCTGCCGTGCATCATTCTCACCGCCGCCGGCCAGGAACAGCACCACAGAGAAGCGATGGCACTCGGCGCGAGCGAGTTCCTCACGAAACCATTCAGCCCCAAGAAGCTGTATGCACGCGCGGCGGATCTGCTCGGCGTGATCGAGACCCAGGACAGCACGAGCGCCCAGGAGCTGAGGACCCCCAGGTCGTGAGCCGCTGGGCCGTGATTCTGGCCGGTGGTTCGGGCACGCGTTTCTGGCCGCTCAGCACGCCCGAGCGACCCAAGCAGCTCCTTCCGCTGGCCACGAGCGAGCCGCTGCTCGTGGACGCGATTCGTCGGTTAGGCCCGCTCGTTCCCGTCGAGCGCACGCTCATTATCACATCGGCGGCGCTGGCTCGCGCCGTGTGTGCCGTGCTGCCGGATCTGCCGCGCGACAACATCATCGGCGAGCCGCGCGCCGCCGGCACGGGCCCTGCCCTCGCGTGGGCCGCTGCCGAGATCGGGCGGCGCGATGCCGACGATCCCGTGATGATCTGCGTGCACGCGGATTGGGCGATTCGCAATGCCGACGGCTTTCGGGAAACGCTGTCGCGCGCGGCCGCCGTCGCCGAGCGGCACGGTGCGTTAGTCACCGTCGGCATCGTGCCGGAGCGTCCGGATCCCGGCTTCGGTTACATCCAGCCGGGCGAGCACGTGACCGGCGCGCGGCGCGTGGCGCGGTTCGCCGAGAAACCGGATCGCGGGACGGCCGAGCGCATGGTGGCCGACGGATTTCTCTGGAACTCCGGGATCTTCGTGTGGCGTGCGCAGGATTTTCTTCGCGAGATCGACGCACACACGCCGGAGATGGCGCCCGCATTGCGGCACGCGTCGGCCGGCGACATGGCGGCGTTCTACGGTGCCGTCACGCCGGTGACCGTCGACGAGGGCGTCCTCGAGCGCAGCACGAACGTGCTCGTGATCCCCGGTGAATTCGGATGGGACGACGTCGGCACGTGGGCGGCGCTGCGGCGCGTGCACGAGCGCGATGCGGCAGGCAACGTCGTGAACGGCGACGTGCACCTCGTGCGCGCGCGGGACTGCGTGGCCTACGCCGAAGACCAGACGGTGGTGCTGTACGGCGTGGCGGATCTGGTGGTGGTGGCGCGGGACGGCCTGACGGTGGTCACGACCACCGACGGCGCCGCCGACCTCAAGTCGCTGATCGACGCGCTGCCGGCGCGCGTCCGGGAGCGCCGATGACGGTCTTCTACCTGTACGACGACGCGCGCGCGCGCACCATCGCGCCCTTCGCGCTCACCCGTCCGTTAGGCGAGATGCGCGCGGGCGCCGAGCTCATCCGGCGCCGGTGGGAGATGGCGTTCGGCGTCCAGGCCGCGGGTACGATCACGGCGCCGCACCTCGAGTGCTTCGACGAGCCCGGCGCCCCGCCGCCCGCCACCGGTTCCCTGCCCGCGCACGCGATTCTGGTCAACAGCCGCTGCGTCGTCCCGTTAGGCTGGAAGGCCCGCGCCGGCGACGTGTGGACGTGCGCCGGCGACATCGCCGCCGTGCGCCTGGCCCGCGAGACGCCGGTGTCCGAGCTCGCGCACGGGGAAGCGCCGCTCGAATCGTTGGGCACCGTGGGCTCGCGCGTCGACGCCATCGCCGGCCGGTGGGTGACCGCGGTATGGAGCTTCATCGCCGATCTTCTCGCCCAACTGCACGAGGACATCGCCGTGTTGGGCCCGCTCGCCTCCGGCATCCAGCCCGCGGGCACCATCGTCATCGGCGCGCACCAGATCTACGTCGAGCCCGATGCCGTGATCGAGCCCGGCGCGTGCCTCGACGTGAGCGCGGGCCCGGTGCTCGTGCGCCGCGGCGCGATCGTGCGCGCGTTCACGCGTCTCGTTGGTCCGTGCGTGGTGGGCGCCGGCGCCGTGGTGCTCGGCGACCGCGTCAGCGGCTGTTCCGTCGGCGACGGCGCGGTGGTCCGCGGCGAGCTCAGCGAGACGATCATTCTGGGCCAGGCCAACAAATCGCACGACGGGTTCGTCGGGCACTCGTACCTCGGCCGGTGGGTGAACCTCGGCGCGGGCACGATCACGAGCAACCTCAAGAACACGTACGGGACCGTCCAGATGTGGACGCCTAACGGAATACAGGACACCGGCCTGCTCAAGCTGGGCAGCATGTTCGGCGACCACGTGAAGACCGGCATCGGCGTGCGCCTCACCACGGGCAGCGTCGTGGGCGCGGGCAGCAACGTGTACGGCAGCCGGATGCCGCCCAAGCTCGTGCCGCCCTTCTCGTGGGGCGAAGGCGACGCGTTAGGCAGCTACCGCCTGGACAAGTTTCTCGAGACGACCGAGCGCGCCATGGCGCGCCGCAACGTCGCGCTGACCGAGCGCGCGCGGCGCCAACTCACCGAGGCCCACGCCCTCGCCTCTGGTGTCGCCGTATGAGAGCCTGGGCGCTCGGCACGGGAAGCTCGGGCAACGCGCTCGTCCTCGAGGCCGGGGATGGACGCGTCCTCGTCGACGCCGGGTTCCCGCCGCGCGAAATGGCGCGGCGCCTCCGCGCACTGGAGATCGCGCCCGAATCCATCGAAGCGCTCGTCGTCACCCACGAGCACCACGATCACGCCCGCGGCGCGGCCTCGTGCGCGGCCAAATGGCATTGGCAGATGTACGCGAGCGGCGGGACCTGGCGCTCGCTGCGCGCACGCGCGCGCGCCGGCACCTCGTTCGTGAGCGGCGCGACGCTCGACCTGCGCACGATGTCCGTCCGTACCGTGCGCGTCGCGCACGACGCCGCGGAACCGGTCGCGCTCGTGGCCACGGCGCGTGATACCGGTGAGCGCGTCGGGTTGGTATACGACGTTGGCCACGCGACCCGATCGTTAGTCGAGTCGCTCTCGGGGCTCGATGCGCTGGTGCTCGAATCGAACCACGACGAAGGCTGGCTCCGCGCGGGGCCGTATCCGCCGAGCGTGTGCGAGCGCATCGCCGGACCATTTGGCCACCTGAGCAATCGCGCCGCGGGCGCCGTCGCCGCCGCCTGCGCCCATCGTGGCCTGACGAGCGTGGTGCTGGCGCATCTGAGCCAGCGCTGCAACAGCCCCGAGCTCGCGCACGCGGCAATGCGCGCCACATTGTCGCGCACGTCCTTCCGCGGCCAAATCCGCGTGTCGCAACAGGATCAACCCATCGCCGTCCCGTTGGGCGACGAGCGGCCCCGGCAGATGTCGTTCAGTTGGTGATCTGGACGGCACACCGCGTGCGTCGTACATTGGCGAAAGACGAGCCGCCGGCCCGGGGTTTGGAAGAGAGACGTCACGCGCAAGGAGGAAGTCGATCGCGTGCGCTCATACCACCGGGACCGGCGGCTCGTTGTGCGTCGGCACATCGTGCCTGCGGTGCTTCGCTGAATTAGTACATGCATCCCTGCGAAAGGTTGCTCTTCGCTACAGACGTTGACAAACCTCGCACGTCACCGGGACGTCGCACCATCGAAGAGCACCGCGTAGGCGCGCACGCGATCGAGATAGTCGGCGGCCTCCACGCCGGCCGGTCCGAGCTCCGGCAGGTGCGACGTCCACCCAGCACCGTAGCGCGCGACGAGATCGTGCACCACGAGGTAGCCGCGGTTGTAGCTCACGATCACGAGGTCGGCGAGCTGGACGTCGTCGAGCGGTCGCCCGCCCGCGATCGCCGCGCGCGCGAACGTCCCGTAGCCGCCCGGCCAGGTGTTGCTGGTCCACTTGTTCTCCAGCAGCCGCACCCAGAGCACGGCGGCGCGCGCGCCTAACGCAGGATCAAACAGGTAGTCCGTGCGCGACGTGAGCGCGCCGGCGGCGAGCAACGAATCGATCGCGGCCGCGGACGCGCCCGAGTCGTGGACGATCGGAGAGCGCGGCCAGCGGCGCACCTCGCGGCGCATCCAGGCGAAGCGGTCGGACGTCGCCATCGCGCGGAGGTCGGTGTCGGCCGACGCGGTGAGCTGCGCCACGCCGAGCGCGGCGGCGGGACTCACCGCCAACGAATCACCGCCGCTTTCCTTGGCCAGGAGGGCGGCGGCGAAGCCGGGATCGATGCCTAACCGACGATCGCGCGCCCAGCGCTCGAGGCGCGGCGCGATACGCCGCCAGACAGCCTCGTACCGCGCCGTGTCCGCGACGCGCGGGCTGCCGTTCGCGTTGCGCAACGCCGCCGCCGGCACGTCGTGGAGCGTGACGTCGGGCCGGGCGCGAACGTGCACCTGCGCGGCGCACGGCGCATGCACGATACACGCGGCGACCAACGCGACCAACGCCATGCGCCCCGCACGGCCGCGCTGATGCCGCTCACGGAAAGTCACTCTGCGCGGCGTCGGGCGACGACTGATCCCAGACGACGGGCCCGACCGCGACGGGCTGGGTGCCCGACAGCGGCGCCGGCAACTCGCTGACGTGCGCGAGGAGCTCGGACAACCCCCACCGCGACGTGCTGAGGGTCCACACCCATCGCTGGTCCGACAATACCGCCCCGCTCAACCACAGACGCACCGCGTCGTTGTCGGCGTCGTAATAGAACGTCGATCGATACACGGCGTTGGCGTACGCCGGATAGTCGATGCGCGCGACGAGCGGCGCGCGATACGTCTGCCATGACACTCCGTCGACACTGCGCGCGAAGAACAGGTCGGTCGCGGCGCAACCGGCGCCTTTGGGATACGCGGCAACGAGCATCCAGTACTCTCGCTTGCTCGGAATGTACTGCACGTCCATGTGCCACGGCACGAAGCCCGGCTGCACGAGCTGGACGGCCGACGGCTGCGACCAATGCACGCCGTCGGCTGACGTGCGGCGCTCGATGCCGGTGGACTGCGCCTGGCAGCCGCCGTTCAGGGCGTTCACCGACCACATGATCCAGACGTCGTCCGCCTGTCGCACGATGGCCGGTGACACGATCGCGATGCCGCGCGCCGACACGGTGGACACGGGGTCCGACCAGTGCTCGCCGTCCGCCGTCGACTGCATCCGGATGTCATCGGTGTTGTCTTTCGTTAGGCGGTAGTACATGCGCAACCGGTTGGACGACGGATCGAAGACGAGGTCCGGGTCGGAGTTGTGCGCCGGCGACGGTGGCGCCGCCACCAGTGGATTTCTCACCTGTGGCGGCACGACCCACCGGCGATCGTCGTCCGTGAACACCGACGGGTTCTCGAGGTTCGCGTTGCCGTTGGGGTACGGTGTCGCGGCGAGCCAAAAGTCGTGGCCCGCGAAGCCGTCGGGAAATACCGCCACGTCCGGGTGGACGAGCTGCCCCGAGCCATCGTACGTTGGCAGCGGAACGGTGCACACGACCTCGAGGCCATCGCACACCGGCACCGGCGGCGCCGGAATCTCGTTAGGCGGCGGTGGCGGCGGTGGCGGCGGCGGGGGTGGCGCAGCGGCGTCGCTGCAGGCCACCGCCGCCCAGAGGACGGCGGCGCCGAGTACGGCAAGCCGAGCATGGCGGGCAGCGGCGCCCGCGCGAGGATGACCAACGCGATCAAACATGATCCCTTCGGCGGAATCTCTGAACGAACCACCGCGCGCGAAGGTCGGTCCCTCTCCGACGCGACTACGGCGCCTGACGCAGGCTTGACACATGACACGCGCATGACAACCGAAACGCAACATCGCGCGCACTGTGTCATACCCACGCGGAACCGTATTTCGTCACATCGGGTCATTCACTTCACGTGCGTCGGCGCGGATTCGACTGCGCCGCACCGGCTCCAAGCGCGTCACGCGACCGCCCCGCGATCGCAGATCGACCTTGCCATACAGAAGTTCCGCGTCTAATTTCTGTATTGCCCCGCGCGGAGGTTGAGCAGTGCGAATCAGAAAGTCGACGCCGCCCTCCATCACGCCGGGCGTGACGCGCGTCCGCAAGAACATGGACATGGATCCGGCCAAGTTGGACGCCGCGCGGGCCGTGTTAGGCACGTCGTCGGACACGGAGACCGTCGACGCGGCCCTGGCCCTCGTCGTATCCCAGGGCCGTGCGTTGGGCGCCCTCGAGGCCATGGCGGCGGATGGCGGCCTGGCCGACGTCTACGCCGACGAGCCTCGCCGCCGCATGGCGCGCGTGGGCGAGCGGGCGCGCAAGCGCTGAGCCTTCGGCGGGCATCGCACGCGGGATCCTGATGGCGGCGTCGTATGCGCTCGACACCAACCTCTACATCGATGCGTCGCGCGACAAAGCACTGCGCGCCGACCTCGCGCGCTTCACCCTGCGTGTCGGACTCCGCCTGCACCTGAGCGCCGTCGTCATGATGGAGCTCCGCGCTGGAGCACGCTCCGAGCAACAGCGCGATGCCGTCGAGGGGCTGTACACCGAATTCGCGGAGCGCGAGCGGATGGTCGTTCCGTCTGCCCAGGCCTATGCGCACGCCGGACGTGTGATGGAGTCGCTCGCCGAGCGTGAACGATTCGTGCTCGCGCTCGCGCCGAGATCGTTCACCAACGACGTGCTCATAGCCGCCTCGTGTCGCGAGCATGACGTAGTGCTCGTGACCGCCAACCACCGCGATTTCGCCGCCATCGAACGTCACCTGCGCGGCTTTCGCTGCGTGGCGCCCTGGCCGTGACGTGAAAACGGGGGCCCGCGCGGCGGACCCCCGTTTTCATCAGGCCGTTAGGCCGGGCTCAGTACATGCCGCCCATGCCGCCGCCCGGCGCCGCGGGCGCCGCCGACTTCTCTTCCTTCTTCTCGACGACGATGGCTTCCGTCGTGAGCAGGAGTCCCGCGATCGACGCCGCGTTCTGCAGCGCCGTGCGCGTCACCTTGGTGGGATCGATGACGCCCGCATTCATCAGATCCTCGTACGTGTCGGTGAGCGCGTTGTAGCCGAACTTGTCGTCCTTCGACGCGCGCACCTTCTCGAGCACGATCGAGCCTTCGCCACCCGCGTTGTGCACGATCATGCGGAGCGGCTCCTCCACCGCGCGCCTGATGATGTCGACGCCGATCTGCTCATCGCTGTCGAGCTTGATGCCCTTGAGCGCACGCTGCGCGCGAATGAGCGCGACGCCGCCGCCCGGCACGATGCCTTCCTCGACGGCCGCGCGCGTGGCGTGCAGCGCATCCTCGACGCGCGCCTTCTTCTCCTTCATCTCGGACTCGGTCGCGGCACCGACGTTGATCACCGCAACGCCGCCCGCCAGCTTGGCCAGGCGCTCCTGCAGCTTCTCCTTGTCGTAGTCCGAGGTCGACTTGTCGATGGCGACGCGGATCTCGTTGATCCGGCCCTCGATCTTCTTCTCGTCGCCCGCGCCGTCGATGAGCGTGGTGTTGTCCTTGTCGATGATGATTTTCTCAGCAGTACCGAGGTACTCCAAAGTAGCGTTTTCGAGCTTGTAGCCCTGCTCTTCGCTGATAACGGTACCGCCCGTGAGGGTGGCAATGT
>JAICLH010000050.1 GCA_025927495.1 Gemmatimonadaceae bacterium | reverse complement strand
TGCGTTCGCCGCGCGAATCTCGGACTCGGGGAGGCCGCGACCCGCCACCTGGTAGGCGTAGGTCGACAGAAAATACCGGTCGGCCAACACCAGCGTGCCGCACGCCAACGCCGGCTCGATCACCCCGGCGACCAACGCGGCCCGCGATGCCATGAACAGGAGCGCCTCGGCGCGCGCGTCGAGTCCCCCCGGCGTGTCCAGCAGGAGGCGCCGAGCCTCGTCGCCTAACGGAGTGCCGCCCGGCTCGCGCACCCGCACGTGCGCGACCCCGCGCGCCGCGAGCCAGTCGCCGAGAAGCCCGACCTGCGTCGTCTTCCCCGCCCCCTCGGGCCCCTCGAACACGATCAGCCGGCCGCGCCGCACCGTCACCCCAACGTGATGATCGGGCTCGCCGCGCCCTTCTGAATCCCATCCAGGATCCACTCGTTCACGCGCAGCATCGTCTTGTCGAAGTTCTCTTGCGCCGCGACCATCCGCTGGTAAATCGGATTTACCTGCACCTGCTCCAGCAGTTGGTCGAGCTGCGTTTCCATCTCGGGCGTCGGACTCGCGCCGCGCTCGATCAGGCGTTGGGCATCGCTGCGCAGCTGCTCCATCTTGCGCAGCAATGCCACCGCCTCGCGGTCCTCGCCCAACGCATCGTTCGCGCGGCGCACCGCCTGGTACTCGGGCGTCTGTCCAATGAGCCGCCCCAACTCCCTTGCTTTGTCTTCGAGCACGTCACCCATCCTGTCGTGTTGCCGTGAGTACGCGATCGCGACCGGTGAGGTCGGGTCGCACGCGGACGTCGTGGTAGCACCCCTGGGCGCGCAGCAGCTCGGCGCATGCCGCCCCACGACGGCAATCTATCTCCATCGCCAGCAGGCCGCCGGGCTCGAGCACCGCGCGCGCCTCCCGCGCCAGCGCGGCGATCACCGCCATGCCGCTGTCGCCCGCGTAGAGCGCGGTGGGCGGCTCCCAATCCCGCACGCTCGACGGCAGCTCCCGCATCTCGCGATACGCGACGTAGGGCGGGTTCGACACCACCACGCGCGCCATCTCGCCGCGCACCGGTGCGAGCAGCGCCCCCTGTCGGATTTCGACGGGTGCGCGCAACGCACCGGCCAGACGCTCGGTGTTTGCACGCGCCACCTGCACGGCGCCGGTCGACACGTCGGTCGCGATCACGCGGTCGAAGGCACCCTCGGTGGCCAACGCCAGCGCGATCGCGCCCGAGCCCGTGCCGACGTCGATCGCGAGTCCACCCGCGCCGCGCGCCGCGGCCCACTCGAGGACCACGTCCACCAGCACCTCGGTTTCCTGGCGCGGGATGAGGACCCGATCGTCCACGTCGAGCGTGACGTGGCGGAACGCCGCACGCCCAACGGCGTAGGCGAACGGTGCGCCGCGCAGCCGCCGTACGACGGCGTCGCACATCTCACCCACAAGGCGCTCGTCGAGCCTCGCCTCGGGATGCAGCGCCGGCCAGAACCGCGGCTTGCCCGCGACCGCGGCGATCAGATCGCGCACTTCGGCGTCGTGGTTCTCGATCCTGCCGCGGAAGAGCATGCCGAAGACGTGGCGCACATCACGCACCGACTCGCCGCCGCCGATGCCTAACGCACGGCCCTCCGGCCCGATCGCGCCCGCCAGACGCTCGTTAGGCACTGAGCTGCTCCTCGACATCGGCCAGCATCAGCCGGTCGATGAGCTCGTCCAGATCGCCGTCCAGGGTCCGGTCCAGCTCGTGCAGGGTGAACCCGATGCGATGGTCGGTCACCCGGTTCTGCGGAAAATTGTACGTGCGGATCTTGGCCGAGCGGTCGCCGGTCCCCACCTGCGTGCGCCGCATGCGCGCCCGCTCCGCTTCCTGCTCCGCCAACCGCTGGTCCAGGAGGCGCGCCCGCAACACTTCGAGCGCCTTGAGCTTGTTCTGCAGCTGCGACTTTTGGTCCTGCTGGCTCACCACGATACCCGTCGGAATGTGCGTGATGCGCACCGCGGAGTCGGTGGTGTTCACGCTCTGTCCGCCCGGACCAGAGGACCGGAACACGTCGATCCGGATGTCCTTGTCCTCGATCGTGACGTCCACCTCCTCCGCTTCCGGCAGCACCGCCACGGTGGCCGCCGACGTATGGATGCGCCCCGAGCTTTCGGTAACGGGCACGCGCTGCACGCGATGCACGCCCGACTCCCACCGCAGCCGGCCGTACGCCCCCTCGCCCTGCACCTTGAAGATCACTTCCTTGATCCCGCCTAACGATCCGTCCGAGAGCGCGATGGGCTCCACGCGCCATCCCTGCCGCTCGCAGTAGCGCGTGTACATGCGGTAGAGGTCGGCGGCGAACAACGCGGCCTCGTCGCCGCCGGTCCCCGCGCGGATCTCGACGATGGCCGGGCGATCGTGCAGCGGATCGCGGGGCAGCAGCGCGGGCTTGAGCGCCGCCTCGAGCGTCGCGATCTCCTCGCGCGCCCGTTGCTCCTCGGCCCGCGCTTCGGCGGCAAGCTCGGGATCGTCGACGCCGAGCAGCTGCTGCGCCTGGGCGAGGTCGTCCTCGTGCTTCTTGAGGCGTGCGGCCATCTCAACGACCGGCGCCAGCCGTCGATGCTCCCGGCCGAGGTCCGCAAGCCGCCGAGGATCACGCACCGTGGCGGGGCTGGCGAGCTCGCGCTCCACCTCTTCGGCGCGAGACATGGCGTCTTGGAGACGATCGCGGAGGCTCAGTGCTCCCTGCCGGACTTCTGCTCGGCGTGCTCGAGACGGGCGCCGAGTATGGGTTTGGTGAAAGGCTGGACTTCGATCAGCAGTGAAACATATCGTGTGCCGATCCGATAGGAAGGCGGACACAGCGCGCGCAGTGCCGGACACCACTCGATCGCTTTTCACCCGAAGCGGTGAAAGCCGGTCTTGTCCGGCAGGTCCGCGCTGTGTCCGACTTCATGTACGCCCTCACCGGAGCGATTTGCCGTGGCCCTCACGATCACCGATCTCTCGAAGACCTATCCCAACGGCGTTCGCGCACTCAAGAACGTCTCCCTCACCGTGGGTAGCGGCATGTTCGGCCTCCTCGGGCCTAACGGAGCCGGCAAGAGCTCTCTCATGCGGACCATCGCCACGCTCCAGGACCCCGACTCCGGCGCCATCCAGCTCGACGGCATCGATGTCCTCACGCAGAAAGATGACGTGCGCAAGGTGCTCGGCTACCTGCCGCAGGAATTCGGCGTGTATCCCAAGATGTCGGCCGTCGACATGCTCGCCCACCTCGCCATCCTCAAAGGCATCACGAATCCCGCCGAGCGCAGGACGATGGTCGACGCGCTGTTGCAGCAAACCAACCTGTGGGACGTGCGCAAGAAAGCGCTGGCGACGTATTCGGGCGGGATGAAACAGCGCTTCGGTATCGCCCAGGCGCTGCTCGCGAACCCGCGCTTGATCATCGTCGACGAACCCACCGCGGGCCTCGATCCGGCCGAGCGCAATCGGTTCTTGAATCTGCTGTCGTCGATCGGCCGCGACGTCACCGTCATTCTCTCGACGCACATCGTGGACGACGTGCTCGAGCTGTGTCCGCGTATGGCGATCATCGCGCAGGGCGAAGTGCTGCTCGAGGGCTCGCCGAGCGAGTGTCTCGCCACGCTCCAGGGACAGATCTGGTCGCACGTGCTGAGCAGCGACGAGGAGCTCGAGGCGATCGAAGCCCAGCACAAGGTGGTGAGCAGCCATCTGGTGGCCGGACAACACGAGATTCGCGTATTCTCGCCGACGAACCCCGGCGCGGGCTTCCAGTCGGTACCCACCGAGCTCGAGGACGTGTACTTCCTGACCGTGGCCCGCCACGGCGTCAACTGACTAACGCCCGAGCGACGCAACCATGACCATGTTCCTCGAGTTCTTCTCGTTCGAGCTCAAGCTCCGCGCGAAGAGCGTCTCCACCTACGTGTACTTCATCGGGTGGTTGGCCTTCGGGTTTTTCTGCACGGGATCGTCCAGCTTCGGACCGGTCGGCTTCCAGAACGGCAAGGTGCTGCTCAACGGACCGTACGCGCTGGCCTACAACCAGCTCGCGGCGGCGCTATTCGGCGTGATCATCATCTCGGCGATCTTCGGGCCGTCGATTTTGCGCGATTTCCAGCGCGACACGTACCAGATGCTGTTCACCAAGCCGATTCCCAAGTTCGCCTACCTGGGCGGCCGTTGGGCGGCGTCGTTCGTGACGTGCGTGTTCGTGTTCGCGGGCGTGTCGGTGGGCATGTGGTTAGGCACATACGCGCCGTGGACGGATCATGCGCGGATCGGGCCGAACCATCTGTGGTGGTACGTCCAGCCGTTCCTCTCCATCACCGTCATCCAGCTCTTCGTCCTGGGCTCGCTGTTCTTTGCGGTGGCGGCACTCACGCGCAAGCTGGTGGTCGTGTACCTGGAGGGCGTGGCCCTCTTCATGGTGTACATCATCGGCATCACCGTGTACGCCACGACGCGCTCGCTCGAGCATTTCTGGTCCGGCATTCTCGACCCGGTCGGGTTCGTGCTGTTCGACAACATCACGCGCTACTGGACCGTGCTCGAGAAGAACACGCTGTTGGTGCCATGGGGCTTCAGCGGCTACTCGCCCGGCGTGTTCCTCTACAACCGGATCTTGTGGAGCGTGGTCGGGTTGGCGTCGTTAGGCGTCATGTGGCGGTTGTTCCCGATGTCCGTGGAAGCGCTCACGGCGCGTTCGCAGAGCAGGCGCGCGGCGAAGGCACGGCTGGCGGACACCGAGGAAGCGCGGCCAATCCGTACGCTCATGGCGACGGCACTGCCCAAAGTGAGGCAGGTGTTCGGGCGCAGCACCACGTTCGCGCAGTATGTGACACTCACGCAGATGCGCGTCCGCATGATCATGCGCGAGGTGCCGTTCTGGGGCATCGTCGCGCTGCTCATCGTGTTCGCCATCAACAACGGAAATTTCGCCGGCGACGTGGGCGACCAGAACGTGTGGCCGGTGACGTATCTCATGCTGCAAGCCGTCGAGGGCTCGGCCGAGCTGTTTTTCTATATCGTGGCGACGCTCTACGCCGGCGAGCTGATTTGGCGCGAACGCGACAACCACTTCGACGGCATTCATGACGCCCTGCCGATGCACGCGACGACCGACTGGCTCTCGAAGCTCACGTCCATCGCCGTGATCGAGCTGATCCTGCTCACCGTGACGGGGCTCGTCGGCATCTTCATGCAAACCATCGCCGGCTATTACCACTACGAGCTCATGCAGTACGTCAAAGAGCTCTACATCGTGACGTTCCCGCAGGTGATGGGCTGGGCCTTGCTCGCGATGTTCGTGCAGACCGTGGTATCGAACAAGTTCCTGGGACACGGGATCGTCATTGCGATTTTCGTATTGGAACCGATCCTGTTCAACTTTGGCTGGCAGAACACGCTGTACCTGCCCGGCCAGTTCACCTCGTACACGTACTCCGACATGAACGGGTACGGGTACTTCGTCGCGACGATCTTCTGGGCGGTCACGTACTGGCTGGCGATCTTCGCCTTCCTGGGCGTGGTGTCGATCGCGTTCACGCAGCGCGGAGCGGAGGAGTCGGGACGGGCGCGGGTGCGGCAGGCGCTCGCGCGGGCGCCGCGTCTCGTGCCGGCGGCGATCGCCTTCCTGATCGTTGCGTTAGGCGCCGGCGGATGGTTCTACTACAATGCGCACGTCCTCAACGAGTACCGCACGCCCGAGGACACCCGGCGCATCAGCGCCGGTTACGAGAAGGACTTCAAGAAGTACGAGCTCCTGCCGCAGCCCAAGACCACGGCCGTGGATGCGACGATCAACATCTATCCGGATCGCAGGTCGTTCGATGGCACCGGCCGCTTCACCCTGCAGAACAAATCGGGCGTCCCGATCTCGCAGGTCCACCTGACGGACGCGCAGCAAACGGTATCGGACGTGTCGTTCAACCGGCCATTCCACCTCGTAAGCCGCGCGCCGCGGGACCTGTACGCCATCTACGCATTGGCGCAGCCGCTCCAACCCGGCGACACGATGACGATGACGTTCCACGTCGGCTGGACCACGCGCGGGTTCCGCGACGGAAACGAGCTGGCCCAATACGCGCCGAACGGAACCTTCTTCGATGTCGGCGTGTTCCCGACGATCGGCTACGATCGGAACGTGGAGGTCGCCGACCCGCGCTGGCGCCGCGAGCAGCATCTCGGTCCGTTAGTCGAGCTGCCGCCGCGCAGCGATTCGGTGTACGCGAGGCGCAACCTCTTCACGCCCACCTCGGACTGGATCACCTATCACACGATCGTGAGCACGTCGGGCGACCAGATCGCCATCGCGCCGGGATATTTGCAGCGCCAGTGGACGCAGAACGGTCGCCGCTATTTCGAGTACAGCATGGGGTCCCAGCACATCCTCAATTTCTACGCGTACCTGTCGGGCAAGTACAGCGTGCGCAAAGAGGTGTACCGCGATTCCAGCGGCGCCGATCCCGTGAACCTCGAGGTCTATTACGACCCGCAGCATACGTACGACATCGACGACATGCTGGCGAGCGCGCGCGCGGGACTCGACTACTACCAGTCGCGCTTCAGCCCCTATCAATTCACGCAATTCCGCATCATGGAATTCCCGCGCTACCGGACGTTCGCGCAGTCGTTCGCCAACACGGTGCCGTTCTCGGAGGGTATCGGCTTCATCACACGCATGAAGAAGCCGACGGACGTCGACCTCACGTATTTCGTGACGGCGCACGAACTCGGGCACCAGTGGTGGGGACACCAATTGATCGGCGGCGAGGTCGAGGGATCGAACATGATGGCGGAGACGTTGGCGCAGTATTCCGCGTACATGGTGATGCAGCACAAGTACGGCAAGGACTACATGCACCGCGTGCTCAAGCACTTCCTCGACCAGTACCTGCGCGGGCGAACGGGCGAAGTTCGGCACGAGCCGCCGCTGTCGGAGGTGCAGAACGAGCCGTACGTGTGGTACCAGAAGGGCGGGCAGATCATGTACACGCTGGCCGACTACATCGGCGAGGACAAGGTCGACCTGGCGCTGCACAACTTCCTGATGCAATACCGGTACGCGAACGCCCACAACCAGGTGGACGCCGCCGACTCCACGCACGGCGCGCAATCGGCGGACACGCGCTATCCGGACACGCGCTTGCTGGTGGACGCGCTGCGCGCCCAGACGCCGCCTGACCTGCAGTACCTGATCGACGACGGCTTCAACCGGATCGTCCTGTACGACGACAAGACGATCTCGGCGACGTCCAAGCGGCTGCCTAACGGTAAGTATCAGGTGACGTTGGACGTACAGGCGCGGAAGGTCCAGGCCGATAGCAATGCCGTCGAGTCGGCGATGCCGCTCAACGACTACATCGAGATCGGCGTGTTCACGGGCAAGACGGGCGAGGAGAAACCGCTCTACATGGAGAAGCGGAAGTTCACGCAGGAACGGTCCACGATCACGATCGTGGTGGACCAGAAGCCTACGCGGGCCGGCATCGATCCGTACAACAAGCTGATCGATCGGAATGCGGACGACAACATGATCGACGTGTCGTCGCAATAAGGCGGAGAGCGGTCCGGATGTGACACCGCCCGCGCGGTGTCGCGCGGGCGGTGCGTTGTCAGCTCGTGGGTGCCGTGTCGCCCCGCCCGTACTTCTGGCGGAAGCGCTCGACGCGGCCGGCCGTGTCGACGAGCTTCTGCTTGCCGGTGAAGAAGGGGTGGCAGTTGGAGCAGATATCGGTATGGATCTCGTCGCGCGTGGACCGGGTGGTGAAAGTGTTGCCACAGGCACACTTCACGGTCGCGGTCGCGTAGACGGGGTGGATGTCTTTCTTCATCAGGTCCTCGGACGCTCAAGGGTAGCTTTGTAAGTTATCCGATTGTGGGACGAGGAACAAGCGGATGCTACGTGCCATCAGCCATGGTGCGATCCGGTGCGTCAGGGCGACGTCGCGTCGCCGAGTGCCGGGCACCCACCAGCCCGTGTCCAACATGAGCACGTAGGTCGAACGCCCCACCGTGTGCCGGACGACGATCTCGGCTATCCACGCCCGGCGGACGAGGCGCTCGTTAGGCAATACGTGCGTAGCCGCCTCGACCAAGTCCGGCGACAGGTCCGCATGCATGAAGCGTAACGCCGCGGTGATGTTGCGGTCTGATTCGCGCTCGCGGTCGCGCACTTGGGAGAGGTGATACTGCGCCTGGTACGCCAGCGCAGCGCGGACATCGCCCTGCCGGCGCAGGTACTCGAGGAGCGCTTGCGTCCCCGGCGTCGCCAAGGTCGGAGACGCCGCTATCGCATGCTCCATGAGACCGACGCCTTCCGCATCATTTCGGCCCAGGCACACGAGGCCGAGCAGATACAATAGGCCGGCGTTAACGGGAGCGTCTGCCAGCGCCGTTCGGACAACGGGCTCGGCAGTCCGGTCGTCCTCCAGGAGCGCAATCAGTCGTGCTCGTTCGATTCGTTCTTCAATCGAGAGCCCCCGCGAGCCCATCGCCGCCTCGATGGCCTCGAGCCTCCTGCGGCGTCCGACGACGCGTTCGAACGCCTGTCGCCACGACTCCGTTCGCTTCTGCTGCCATTCTCCATCGAACTCGGTGGCAACGCGGATCCTCGCGGCATCTGACAACAGCGTCCGCGCAGCACACTCACCGATTGGCGGATGGACCCACGAGTCGACGAATCCGTCGGCGTGGGCCGGCGAGAGGTTGAGCGCCTTGCTGTGTCGCTCGTAGGTGGACGGGTGGGTTTCGTGCCATTCCGTACGGCGTCTCAGTTCAACCCGAAGCGCGGATCGCGCATCCAGTTGATGGATGTGGTCGAGAAACGCGGGGAGCTGACGCGAATAGACTTCCCCCGGCGGCTCGGTTCGCGCGTCGCGCGCTGGTCGAATGGTTTCCAGAACTGCTCGTCCGTCAGTGCGCGCCTAACCGCCAACCGAAGCAATGCATCCGAGTGCGTGCGCTCGCCCACGATCTGCGCGGTCATCGCGTCGGCCTCGCGCTCCTGTTGGCGCCTCAGCGCCATGTATGCCGGCGAGGACGACCACGATATACAGAAACCCGAGCGCAACGACCGCGAGCGCGAGGACACGAGTCGTGCGGGGGCTCGCGGTGGTCACCTCGTCGAGCTGCGCGATCGCCGTTGCAAGGTCCATCATGTCGGAGAGGGTGCCGGTGCTGGCCGACGTGATGCTCGCTGGTTCTCGTGCCTAACCCTGAGATCGCGCCCAAGGAATGGTGCGTCGCCGCCTAAAATACATGCGGGACGGCGACGCGCCACCGGTCTACCGTTGGGCGACCAGAGCGCGCGGGACAACCAAACAGACCGAACAGCACTAGGCTCGTGTGTGTCGCGGACGGGCAGATGCCTGCCGGTGAGACGCGCGTTCGCGGACGGCAGTTGCTCGTCGGGCTGCGTCCGGGACAACGCTGAAGCCCTCTCGGAGGGCTGCCTCCCGCAATCGTGTGTCCAGACACACAAACGGGAGGCTTGCTGGCGCACCATCGCAGGCCACGAGCGCGGCGGCCAACTGGAGCGCGTCGGCAGCTCGAAGTGAGTGAACACCGACAACGCGCTCCGCGGTCGTGCGCAGTTCCTCGTCCGGTTGCACCTCTGACCACTCTCCGGCCAGCATGCTCAGGCGGCGGCGAGCGGCAGCGACGTCTGTCGCGCTGAAGCGCTGTTCGCGGGCATAACGCCCGAGGGCCGACATGCACTCAATTCGAGTACCCCACCAGGACGCGATCGCCGAATCGCTCCGCAATGTCTCGCGCAGGGATGCACTCGAGGACTCGGCGAGGAGCAAGGGCACGATGGCCGAAGCATCCCAGTACTTCACCAACCCTCTTCCCGGTCGGCGAGCAGGGCATCCAGGAGACTGGTACCCGGCCGAACTTTGGGCGCCGGCGGCAAGGCTTCAAACCGCGCCCAGGTGAGCGGGACCTTGGGCGGTTTGATTTTCCCGCGCTGCACCAGCGAGCGCATACGCGCGTCCCAGTCCGCGTTCGCAATGGGCTCGAGTCGCGCGACCGGGGTGCCGCGGTCAGTGATGAGCACCGTTTGCCCTTCGCGGACGCGCTTGAGCAGCGCGCTGAGGTGCGCCTTGGCGTAGGAAATCGACGCTTTCTTCATCTGACCATTCTAGTCATTTCGGTGTGACTCATCAAGTCCGTTAGAACGAGGGCTGGCATGCGTAGCCAAGTCCGGCGTCTCACGGCCCTACTCCCGCCGGGACATCACGCGCGCTGCCAGGCCCTTCAGACGGCGCCGCCACGGTCCGTTCAACCGGGACAACCCGAACGACCATGCGCGATACAGCACACGATTCGCCACCATCGTGACGGGCGCCGGATGCACGATTTGCTGCGGATGGAACTTGCGCTTGAACTGATACACCGGTCCCGACCTGGTCCCCAGGGTCGTACACCTCGACACCCTCGCGCGAGCGCGCGCATCGCGATCCAGTGCATGAGCACCGATGGGCTCGCGGAGCCGCCTAACGCATCAACGTCGAGCGCGCCGGCGATGTAGTATGCCGTGCGCCGGTCCCGAACGATCAGGATCGCTTCGACGGGGACGTCGTTCCTGTACGCCGCGAACACGTCGGCGCCGGCGTGCGGCCGGGCTTCGCGCAGCAACTCGAGATAGCTGCGGAGCGGGCGATAGTGGAACCCTTCCGCGTCGCGAGCCGCTCGAACAGCGGCCACACGCGCTTGAACGACTCCGCATCGCCGGAGCGATCGATGCGAAAGCCCGCCTGCTCCGCGCGGCGGATTTCCCGGCGTGCGACGGCCTGGAACGATGCCAGCACGTCGTCGTCGCTCCCGACCTGCGACACGACCAGCTCTTCGCCCGGGTCGCGGTAGAACGGAAACGCATCGGCACGCTGTGCACGCGGCAGTCCGGCCACGGCATCGAGCACATCGGCGCGGGATGGGTGAACCGCAGAAACATGAACCCGTGGCGGCGCGACCAGGCTGCGAGCGATCGGGCGGCGATGTCGGTGTGCAGGCCACCGCCTGGAGACACCACGGGCCCGCGCTGCACCAGGCCTAACCGCGCGCCGGGTGGACCCATCTGCAGGACGGTCGCGTAAGCGAGCGTGCGCGCATCGTCGTGGAGCGTGCGATACCGCGGACGAAAGCCCATCGCCCGGAGCGGCTCGTTCCAGTAGGGCAGCTGGAAGAGCGGCGCATCGAGTGCGAGCGCCTCGTCGCCGTAACGGTCGCGCCTGGACGGAGACACCGAAATCCAGGCCGCCGAGTCGGACATGCGCACTCCTCGCATCGGGCGCGCCGCAGAGAAAGATCGCGACGTCCGGCAACCAGGAGAAGACGGAGCAGATGTTTGGCGCCCGACTTGCGGAAACAGGCGCGGCGGGGCAATTCCCGAGTTGACGTCCCGCCGACGATCGACCGCATCCCGGAAGCGACCCCATGGATACAAAATCCGGCGCCCGTGAACGACTCTCGCGCAGCCGCCGTGCGATTCTCGACCTGAGCCACCGCATCCACGCGCACCCCGAGTTAGGCTTCGAGGAGGAGCGTGCGTGCGCGTGGCTCGAGCATCTGCTCGCCGATCATGGATTCGCGGTCGCCCACGCGGCGTGCGACCTCCCGACCGCGTTCGTCGCCCGCGCGGGCTCCGGTCCGCTGCACGTCGGCATCTGCGCCGAGTATGACGCGCTGCCCGGCATCGGCCATGCGTGCGGCCACAACATGATCGCCGCCATGGCCGCCGGCGCGGCGATCGCCGCCCACGCCGTGGCCGACGACGCCGGTCTCACCATCACGGTGTTAGGCACGCCGGCCGAAGAAGTCGGCGACGCGAGCGGCAAGGTCCTCATGCTCGAGCGCGGCGCATTCGAGGGGATCCACGCGGCGATGATGGTCCATCCGGCACCGGTCGAAATGCTCGAAATGCACGTCATCGCCGCCTCGATGTTCGAGGTGCACTATACCGGCAAACCCGCGCACGCGTCGGCCTTCCCCGAGTTAGGCATCAACGCCGCCGACGCGCTCACGATCGCGCAAACGTCGATCGGCCTGCTCCGTCAACACCTCAAGCACACCGACCGCGTCCACGGCATCACCACCCACGGCGGCGAGGCGCCTAACGTCATCCCGGCGCATACCGCCGCGCGCTACATCGTCCGCGCCGAAAATCTCGAAGAGCTCGAGGACGTCCGGCGCAAGGTGCTCCGCTGCTTCGAAGCCGGCGCCATCGCCACCGGCGCCGCGCTCGAGATCACGGGCGGCACCAAGCCCTACGCGGACCTCGCGCACGACCACGGCATGAGCGCCATCTACCAGCGGAATGCCGAAGCCCTCGGCCGCTCGTTCCCCGATCTCGGCGTGCTCGGCGAGCGCATGGCCGCGTCCACCGATATGGGCAACGTCTCACATGCCCTGCCGAGCATCCACCCGATGATCGGCATCGATTCCCTGCCCGCCGTGAATCACCAGCCGGAGTTCACGGCGCACTGCGTAACCGAAACCGCCGACAACGCCGTCATCGATGGCTCGCTCGCCATGGCCTGGACTGCCATCGATCTCGCACGCGACAGCGAGACACGCGATCGCTTGATGATGCCGCGCTAATGTGCGCGTCGCTTGGCGCGCGATTCTTTGACATGCTCTGGAGCCGTCAATAACTTGGCGGCAGTCGCAGTCTGTCAGCGCTCGTCTCGAACCACGCCACATGCACCTTCCCCCTTCTGTCATTCTCTGCGCCATCTTGTGTGCGTGCGGCGGAGGTCCGCCGTTGTCGCGACTCGCACCGGACAACGCGAACCGCGATGTGGACCAGGCGCGCCAGGCCTACACGGCGCAGCCGTCGCCGTGGGCGCAGCTCAAGTTGGGCGAAGCGGAGTATCGCGCGGGCCAGGACACGGCTGCGCGTACGACGCTCCGTTCCCTCGCCGGCACGTCGGGCGACATTGGCGACCGTGCCAATCTCTACGACGCGGCGGCGGCCGATCGGTTGGGCGACCTCACCGCGGCGCACCAGGGCTACACCCGATGGCTCGCGCGCCACGACGACGGCGGGGTCCGCGCTCGCCTGGGGGACGTGGACCGCCGCCAGGCCGATGCGGCCGCGCGCGCCGCGATCGCCTCTGAGCGATCGCTCGATGCGGCGAGCCTGCCCGAGCACACCGTCGGCGTCGCACCGCTCCAGGTCGCGGGCGGCGACTCGACCATCTCGTCGTTAGGCTACGGGCTCGCCGACCTGCTCATCACCGACCTCTCGCGGAGCGCCCAACTCCAGGTGGTGGATCGCACGCGCACAGACGCGCTGCTGCACGAGCTCGCCCTCGCCGGCACGGGCCGCGTCGACAGCGCCACGGCGCCGCGCGTCGGCCGTCTCATCGGCGCGCGGCGTCTCGTGAACGGCGTCGTGGACGCCACGCCGGGCGGCCGCTTGACCGTGAGCACGCGCGTCGCGGACGCCGCGCGCGGCACCCTCGTCGGACAACCCGTCACCGAGCGCACATCGCTCGACGACATCCTGGACTCCGAGAAGGCGCTCGCATTCTCGCTCTTCACCGAGTTGGGCGTGACGCTCACGCCGGCGGAGCGCGCCGCCGTGGAGCAGCGCCCCACGCGATACCTGGCCGCGTTCCTCGCCTACAGCAACGGTGTCCGCGCCGAGGCGTACGGCGACTACCGCACCGCGCACGCGTACTATGCGCGCGCGGTGATGATCGATCCTGGATTCTCCGCTGCCGCATCGCGCATGCAGTCGGTCTCGGTATCGAGCGATCAGCAGCCTAACGTGACGGCGGCGGCGACGGCGCCGGTGACGCCGGGCGCGGTGATCGATGCCCTCAATCCGAGTCCGGCCGGCTCGCTCGGCTCCTTTCGCGATCGGGGCGACGCGACGCTGCGCGCCACCACCGAGGCCAAGGTGCCGGGTTCCGTGACCATTCCGGTGGCGATTCCATGAGAGGTGCGGTCCTGCGGCGCGCAGGCGTGCCCACCGCGGTCCTGGCGCTCGCGCTCGCGGCGCCCGCCGCCCGGGCACAGGTTCTGTTAGGCGGCAGCTGGGGCGCGCAGACCGGTGCCACGTTCGAGCAATGGCATTTCGCCTGCTGCACGGATGCGACCGACGGCGGCGCGAGCATCGCGACCGCGCGCGAGTGGACCGTGCCGGTGACGGCGTACGTGCCCGTCGGGCCCGTGGCGCTGGACGTCTACACGGCATACCTGCACGGCACCATCACGCTGCGCGGCGCCGGCGCGCCCACGCAAACGCTCGACGGTTTCACCGACACGTACGTCCGCGGCGCCTTTCGCCTGGCCGGCGATGCGCTGCTCGCCACCGTCGGCGTCAACGTGCCGACCGGCCGCACGACGCTCGACCCCGAACAGTTAGGCGTCCTCGAAGTGCTCGGCGCGCCGGCGCTGCGCTTTCAAACACCGGTGTTGGGCACCGGATGGGGCGGGACGACGGGCCTCGTGTACACGATGCGCGCCGGCACGTGGTCGTGGGGACTCGGCGCATCGTACGAGTATCGCGGGCAATACTCCCCGGCGCAGGCCCAGGCGTTAGGCCTCGGATCAGGCGACTTCGATTTACGGCCTGGACAGGCCATCCGGCTCTCCGTCGGCGCCGACGGCCTCGTCGGCCAGAGGGCGATGAGCGCGAGCCTCGCGTCGACGTTCTATACGCGGGACCGCGTCGGCCTGAGCGCCGGCGGCACGCCACCGGCCCCGATCACGTTAGGCCCGATGGTCACCGGCGAGTGGCAGCTGCGCGCCGCAGCCGGTGCGTTCCGTGAGCTGACGGTGTTTGCCTTCGATCGCTATCGCGTCCAATATTCGCGCGGCGGCGCGCGCGTGGACGGCACCGACGGCAACGAGCTCGAGCTGGGCACCACGGGCAGCATCCCGTTAGGCGCGCGGACGGCGTTCGTGGCCGGCCTGCGCGGCCGCTGGCACACCGGCCTCTCGGTGGACACATCCCTCCCCACCGCCGGCATCGTCAGCGGCGGCGGCGACGTCGGATTCACCTGGCAGACCGGACCGCTCGAGCTGCATCCCGCCGTCGGCGGTGAGCTGGGCCGGCTCGACACCGGGCCGAGCACGATTTCCGTCAACAAGCTCGAGGCTTCGTTCACCATCAGCGCGCGCTGAGCCACCAACTCCTGCCTGTGGATACGTCCGGCTTTCTCGCATCCGTCCCGCTGCTGAGCGGCCTCGACCCCGCCGAGCTCGCGCGCTTCGCCGACATGACGCGCGAGCGGTCGTATCCCAAGGGGAGCGTCATCCTGTTCGAGGACGACCCCGGCGATTCGCTCTTTCTGGTCAAGAACGGTCGCGTGAAAGTCGTGCTCATCGGTGAAGATGGCCGCGAGGTGATCCTCGGCATCCTCACCGTCGGCGACCACTTCGGCGAGTTGTCGCTCATCGACGGCAATCCGCGCTCGGCGCACGTGATCGCCATGGACGATGCCCAGCTCATCGTGCTGCGCCGCGAAGATTTCCGCCGCCGCGTCGAAGAATCTCCGCGGGTGGCCTGGGCGCTGTTGTTCGAGATCTCGCGCCGGCTTCGCCGGGCCGACGAGCAGATCGGGAGTCTGGTGCTGCTCGACGTGGACGGCCGCATCGCCCGCCTCCTCCTCGACGCCGCGGCCGAGAGCGGCGGTCAGACGATCGAGAAACGCCTCACGCACCAGACCATCGCGCAGATGATCGGAGTCAGCCGAGAAACCGTCTCGCGCGCGATGCGCGAATTCCAGGACAACGGGCTGATCTCGGTCCAGCGGCGACAGATCAGTATCGCCAACCGGGCCGGGCTGGAACGGCTGGCGCAACTCAGGGTGTGACGCGTATCACTGAGCGGGGGTGACCGCGCCCCTGCGCCCCCGCCGGTGTGGCGCGCGAGATTGTCGCATCGTCTAACGCAACACAATGAGTCTCACGCTTCGGTTCTGGGGCACGCGCGGATCGATCCCGACGCCGGGCAGCGCGACGGTGCGCTACGGCGGCAACACGCCGTGCGTCGAGGTGCGCACCGCATCGGGCGCGCTCGTGATCCTCGACGCCGGAACCGGCATGCGCCCGTTAGGCAACTGCCTGGTCGAGCAGGCACGCGGCGCGCGCATCACCGGCGACATCTTTCTGAGCCACGCGCACTGGGACCACATCCAGGGCCTGCCCTTCTTCACGCCGATTTTCCGGCCGGGCAACCACTTCCGCATCTGGAGCGCCGCCTCGGAGGCCGAGCACGTCGCGCGCGCGGTGCGCGAGCAGATGTCGCCCACCGTGTTCCCGGTCACGTTCGACAAGCTCGGCGCGACGGTCGAGTTTTGCGCGCTCGCCGGTGGACACGCGAACGGGGACTATTCGCTCGACGTCCATTCGGTGCGCCATCCGGGCGGTGCGCTCGCCTATCGCATGCGCACGGGAAACTCGCGGCGGCCCGGCCTCGTCTACATCTCGGACAACGAGTTGGGCGATGCGACCGGTTACCATTCGCCGGCTGACTGGCGTTCGCGGCTCGTAGCGTTCGCGAGCGGCGCGGCGATTCTGGTGCACGACGCCATGTACACCCGCGAGGAATACGAGCAGCACCGCGGGTGGGGACACTCGCACTACCATGACGTGGTCCAGTTGGCGCTCGACGCAGACGTTAGCCGCCTGGTGCTGTTCCACCACAACCCCGAGCGGTCCGACGCGGAAATCGATGAGCACGTGGCCGAATGCCGCGCACTCGTCGCCGCATACGACGCCCCGCTCGAGGTATTGGCGGCCGCGGAAGGACTCACCCTGACGACGTAGTCCCACGTAGTCCCCGGGAGGGGAAGAACCAATGACGCAGCTCAAAGCCGTAGCGGCGACGCTGGCCGCGCTCACGTTGACGGGCTCGCTTCACGCGCAGGACTCGACCGACACGCGCCCCACGGTGGCCGTGATGTATTTCACCGACGGTGCGATCGGCAAAGAACACGAGACGCTCGCGCCGCTGTCGGGCGGCATCGCCGACATGCTCATCACCGATCTGTCGGTGAACGAGAAGATCCGTGTCGTCGAGCGCGACAACCTCAAGCAGTTGATGGACGAGCAGAACCTGAGCACCGGCGGCCGCGTCGATCAGGAAACCGCGGTCAAAGTAGGCAAGCTGTTAGGCGTGCACCACATGATCTTTGGCGGGTTCGTGACGGACGGCCGCGGCCAGATGCGCATGGACGCGCGGGCCGTGAACGTGGAGACCTCGGCGATCGAGCACGTGGAGACCGTGCGGGGCAAGGAGGACGACCTCATGTCTTTGATCGACCAGCTCGCGACGAAGATGAGCAACGGGATGCACCTGCCCGACCTGCCGAAGACGCTGCGCGAGGCGAGCGCCGCCGAGGCGAAGCGCGTGCCGTTCGAGACCGCGATGTTGTATTCGCGGGCGCTGGCGGCCCAGGACGCGGGCAACACGAACCAGGCGGTGGAGCTCTTGCAGCGGTCGCTCAAGTCGTTCCCCGACTACGCGCCGGCGCAGCGGGAGCTGGCGAAGCTGAACGGCGGGCAGTGAGCGGCGGTTTGCGTTAGGCCGATCCCCAGGCGCCCCCGCCGGGCGTCTCGATCTCGACGACATCGCCGGGGGGGGGCGGCCCCCCGAAAATAGGCGGGGGGGCCGGGCCCGATTGAGGGATTGGGGCCCCGCCGCCCCCCGCCCCCCCGCCGGCGCCCCGCGGGCCCCCGCCCGCGCCGCGGGGA
>JAICLH010000049.1 GCA_025927495.1 Gemmatimonadaceae bacterium | reverse complement strand
CTGCGCGACGTGAGCGCCATACGCCAGCCCGCGCGATGCGGCGTTCTCCATCCAGAGACAACTGATGTCCTTCCGCTCCCTAAGGCGGCGTAGCCCGCCGCTTCCCCCAGCGCAGCGCTTCCCCAAGCGAGCGCCAGCGAGCGCTTCCCTATTCCCCGTCGTCCCCCGTCGCGTGACGCCTGCTTCGCCTCGAACGTCAAGCAGTTCAGGCAGTTGTATCGCCGTCCAGGCCATGCCGCCGTCCGACGCCACCCCGGTTTCGACATGAACACGCCCCGCACGAATGTCCTGATCATCGCTGACCGCCTCGAGAGCGCCTTCGCGCTGAGCCAGCGCTTGGAGCCGGGCGACGCGCTGACACCCGGTTTCGAGGTCCTCCAGCCGCCGCTCGCACCGGCGGAGGGCATCTCGCGTCTGGCGCGCGGCGGTGTGGACGTCCTGGTTCTGGATGTCACCGAATCGGCGGACGCGGGTCTCGACACGGTGCGCCGCGCGCGGTTCGAGGCACCCGACATCCCGGTCGTCATGCTCGCGCCTCCGGGGACATCAAGCGAAGCAATCGGATTGCGGGCAGCCGAAGCAGGCGCGCAAGACGTGGTCACCCGCGACCAGCTCGACGCCGGCGACTTGCGTCGCGTGCTGCGCTACGCCATCGAGCGGCACCGCCTCCAGGCCACGCTGCGCCAGCTCGCCCTGAGCGACGAGCTCACGGGACTCTACAACCGGCGTGGATTCCTCGCGCTGTGCGAGCATCATCTCAAGCTGGCGCACCGCATGCGCGGGCTCATGCTCGCCGTGGTGGACATCGACCGCCTGCGCGACATCAACGCGCGCTTCGGACGCGACGAGGGTGACCGCGCCATCGTCGCCGCGGCGACCGCGCTCAAGAGCACGTTCCGCGCATCGGACGTCGTGTGCCGCCTGGCCGGCGATGACTTCGCGACCCTCGTCCTCGACGCGACGGACGACGCGCTCCACGCGGTCACGCCGCGTCTCCGCTCCTGTGTCGATCGCCAGAACGCTGCCCAACGCGATCGCGCATACGCGCTGTCGCTCACCATGGGTGTGGTGCGCTTCGAGCCCCACGAGGTCCCGCCCATCGAGGAGCTCCTCGTGCGCGCCGGCGAGGCGCTCACCGCCCGCAAGGCCGCGCGCGTCGCCTAACTGCGCGGCAGCCCCTTCAGGCGGTTCTGGAAATCGTGGAAGGCCTGGCTGTCTTGCGTTAGGCCCTTGAGGACCGTCGGGTCGATCTTGTCGATCAGCCGCTGCGTGTCCTGGATGCGGCTCTGATCGCTCGGATGGTCCGCGAACCAGTTCTCCACCGCCGACGGGTTGGACTGCTGTTGCGACATCATCTTCTGAAACATTTCCGGTAGCCCGTGTGGATCGATGCCCGCGCGCGTCACGTACGTCACCGCGCTTTCATCCGCTTGCTGCTCGTCTTCCCGGCTGAATTTCGCGAATATCGCGCTTCCGGCGACGTTGATCGCCGCGCCCGTCGCGGGATCTTTACAGACGTTCGTCAGTATGCATCCGACCGCCAATCCCACGTTGGCGCCCTGCTCCTTCTGCATTAGCTTCACGGTGTGGCGGTGGATCACGTGTCCGATCTCGTGACCGAGCACTCCCGCCAACTCATCCATCTTGTCCGCGTCCTCGATCAGTCCCCTGTTCACGTAGATGTAGCCGCCGGGAACAGCGAAGGCATTCACCTCCTTGCTGTTCACCACGAAGAAATGCCACTCCAGATTCCGATTGTCCGATAGCTTCGCGATTGAATCGCCGAGCGTGTTCACGTACCGATTCACGTCGGCGTCCTGAATGATCGGCAGTTGCTTGGCGATGTCCGCCGACTCCTGCTGGCCGAGCTGAACCTCCTGTTGCGTCGACATCGTCGCGCAACCGCAGAGCAGCAGACACAATCCGCCCCGTACGAGTCGCCGCATGGCCCGCCCCCGGTTTCGAATTCACCCAGTGTCTGGGCAAGAGCCGTTCCGCCCGCTTCACAAATCACGAACGTGAAGCTGCTGAGTGTCGCACGCGACCTGAAACGGCGTCGCGCACGCGAGCGCCAGACACGATTCCTCGCCGAAGGCGTGCGCACGGTCGAGGAGCTGCTGCGCTCTCCAGTCCACGCGAACGGCGCGCTCGTCTCGCCGACACTCGCCGTCACGCCGCGCGGCGCTGCGCTGCTCGCGTCGGTGCGGGCCACCGGTATGCCGATGCTCGAAGTGGACGAGAAGGATTTCGCCAGCGCATCGAGCACCGACTCGCCACAGGGCATTTTGGTTGTCGCCGAGATTCCGCACCGCGACCCAACGCAGCTCGCACTCGGCGACCATGCGCGCGTTTTGGTCCTCGACGGCATCCAGGATCCGGGCAACGTCGGCACGCTGCTCCGAACGGCCGCGGCGTTCGGTGTCGACGCCACGCTGGCGATGCCCGACACCGTTGACCTCTGGAACGCCAAGGTCGTCCGTAGCGCAATGGGCGCGCTCTTCCGGCATCAGGTGCTCGCCTGCGATTGGCAAGCGCTCGACGTCCTGCGCGACGCCCATCGCGTGCAGTGTTGGGCGGCCGATGCGTCGGGCGAGCCCATCGATCGAACGCCGGACCGGCGCGCGATCGCCCTCGTCGTTGGCAACGAGGGCGCCGGTCTTTCGGTTGAGGCGCGAGGCCGCGCCGATCGGCGCGTCGCTATTCCCATTGCGTCGGACGTCGAGTCGCTCAACGTCGCCGTCGCCGCCGGCATTCTCCTCTACCAACTCCGCCCGTGATCCAAGCGTCCGCCGCCACCAGCTCGTTCGTGCCGGGCGTCTTTGCCTTCGTACTCGGAGCGATCTTCGGGTCGTTTCTGAACGTGTGCGTGGCCCGGTGGCCTAAAGAGCTGTCGGTGGTGAGTCCGCGCTCGCGATGTCCGCGGTGTGGTCACGAGATCACGTGGTGGGAGAACATTCCGCTCGTGAGCTGGGTACTGCTGCGCGGAAAGTGTCACGGTTGCAAACGGCCGATCTCGATCGAGTACCCGCTGGTCGAGTTGGTCGTCGCGTTGGGCTGGCTGGCGGCGTACGTCCAGTTCGGTGCGTCGCTCACCGCGCTCCGTGTGGCGGTGTTCGGCACGATCCTGCTCGGCATCATGCTCACCGACGCGGCGGCGTACGTCATCCCCGACGGTTTCACCGCGTTCGGGTTGGTCTGGGCCCTGGTGATGGCGATCGCGGCGGCGGTGATGCACGAAACTTCACCGTTCGCGAACCTGTATGATTCAGCGATAGGGGCGTGTGTCGGTGCCGGGGTGATCGCCATTGCGGGGTGGCTGGGCGAGATGGCGTTCAAGAAGGAAGCGATGGGGTTCGGCGACGTGACGCTCATGGCGATGGTCGGTGCGCACCTTGGCATCGGTCGCACGTTTCTGACGGTATTTTTCGGTGCAGCGCTCGGCGCGGTCATTTTCTTGTTGGTGGTGTTCCCGATCGCGTACGTGCGCAGCCGGCGCGCCGGTATCGAGTTCGACGCACCGCTCGTTCCATTCGGCGTGTTCCTGGCTCCGGCCGCCATGATCGCGCTGCTGTGGGGCGGTCCGCTCATCGAGTGGTATCGAGGCCTAACGGGAATCTGATGCTGGGCGACGTATTGGGATCCGATGACCAGGCGCTGTCGCGCACGACGCGCGATCTGACGGCGGAGGCGCGCGCGGGCCGGCTCGAGATCGTGCGCTGCCGCGACGACGAGATTGCGCGCGTCGTCGACATCCTGCTCCGCCAGAGCAAGAACAATCCTGCGTTGGTCGGGCCGGCGGGTGTCGGCAAGACCGCCATCGCGGAGGGACTCGCCCAGCGCATCGCGTCCGGCGACGTTCCGCTCGCGCTGCGCCAGGTCAAGCTGCTCGCGCTGGACCACGTCGCGCTCCTCGCAGGCACGATGTACCGCGGCCAATACGAGGAGCGTCTGCGCGACATCGTCAGCGCCGCGTCGTCGGATCCGAACATCATCTTGTTCATCGACGAGCTGCACAACCTGATCGGGCAGGGCACCGCGATGGGTGCGGCGATGGATGCCGCGAACATGCTCAAGCCAGCGCTCGTGCGCGGCGAGTTCCGCGTGATCGGGGCCACCACGCAGGACGAATACGATCATTGGGTGCGCGGCGACCCGGCGCTCGAGCGGCGGTTCCAGAAGATCACGGTGCGTGAGCTCACGGTCGAGCAGACGCTCGAGGTATTGCACGCGCGCAAGGAACGGCTCGAACGACATCACAACGTGGCCATCGCGGACGAAGCGCTCGTGGCGAGCGTCGCGCTCACCGACCGTTACATCACCGATCGCGCGCGCCCGGATCGCGCGATCGATGCGCTCGACGAGGCGTGCGCGCATACGCAGGCCATGGCTCGGTATCCGACCGACCTCGAGGCGCTGATCGTGGAGCGCCGGCATCTCGTTCGGCTTGCCGAGCGCGACGTCGTCGCCGCGCCGCGTGCGGCCGCGCCGCGCGCGGTGGAGGAGGGCGAGCCGGTGGACGATCCGATCGAGCGGATGGCGCGCGGCGGCATGGCGGCGCTCGAGCGCTTTGGCGCCGAGCTCGAGGCGGCGTTTACCGGACAGCGCTTCCCCACGCCCACGCCCGCACCGGCGGGTCCGCCGCCCACGGAGCCGTTGCCTAACGGTCAGCCGGCGCCGGCGCCCGAGCGGGCGCCCCGCGTGGTGCCGGCCGCGCGCTCGCGGCTGGCCGCCCTCGAAACGGAGCTCCGGCGCCGGCTGATCGACGCGGGACTCGTCGTGCGCGCGTTCGATGTCGCACGCGTGGTCGCCGTCGCCACCGGTCAGGACGTGCAGTGGGTTCCATGATCGCAGCGCGCCACGGCATCGCGGCCGCGCTGTGCATCGCGGCGGTCACCGCCTGCGCGCGCAGCGACGAGGCCGCGACCAACGGACCCTATGCACGGCAGGTGGCCGAGGACATCCCGATCCTCGAGCACGGCACGGGCCTCAAGTTCAAGCGACCGCCGGTACTCCAACTGCGCACCAGGGCGCAGGTCCGCCAGTTTCTCGAAGCCCAGTTCAACACCGACCAGAGCAACGAAGAGGTGGCGGCCAAGCAGATCGCCTACAGCCGGTTAGGCCTGATCCCGGACACGCTCGACCTGCGCGCACTACTCGTCAATCTCCTAACGGAGCAGGTCGCGGGGTTTTACGATCCACACACCAAAGTGCTGTACGTGGTCGACAGCTCGCCTCCCGACATCACCGGCTTCACGATCCAGCACGAGCTGGTGCACGCGCTGCAGGACCAGTACACGAATCTGGATTCAATCCTCCACGTGAGCCGGCAAAACGATCGTACCCAGGCGGCGAAAGCGGTGATCGAAGGACAGGCGATGCTGGTGCCGATCCAGGCCACGCTCGGTCCGGGCGCCGGTCTTCCCGGCGGCTGGGACCGTGTCCGCGACATGATCCGCGACAGCCGGATGCAGGGCATGGCCGAGATCCGCGCGGCGCCCGAGGTCGTGCAGGAGACGTTGATCTTTCCGTACCTGAGCGGAGCCGAGTTCGTGCGGCAGTTTCAGTTGCACGAGCCCGGCAAGCAGCCGTACGGCGAGAACATGCCGGTGTCGACGTCGGAGATTCTCCACACGGGCGCCTTCTTCTCGCCCGAGCGCCAGGCACCGCTCGCGATCGCGTTCGCGAAGCCGTCCACGGGAACGGCGACGTACGACGACGACCTTGGCGAGTTCGAGACGCGGATTCTGCTGCTGCAGTTTCTGCAGGACCAGAACTCGTCCATGCGAACCGCGGCCGCCTTGGCGGGAGATCGCTACGAGGTCATCAAGTTCCCCTCGGGCGATGGGGTGGCGTGGCTCACGCTCTGGCACACGACCGTCCAATCGGGAGAGTTTGGCAGCGACCTGGAGGCCATCGTGGCGCGCCGCTTCAAGAATCCGGCGGCGACGGAGACACGGTTAGGCAAGGCGTACGATCTGCCGAACAAACGCGTGGTCACGATCTGGGGCGGCACCGTCGCGGGCCGCCCGGCGGTGTTGTACACGGACCTGCCCGCCGGCGTCTCGGCGGCGGCGGTGCGGGTGGAGCAAGCCGGCGTCACCGCCTGTCCGGCGACGGGCGCGTGTCCGGCCGCCGACTCGGCGCGCTGAGCGTCCGTTAGGCGCGGCCGGCGCCCACCGCGGGCCGCTCCACCGCCACGGCCCGGTCCGTCGCCTCGCGCTCGGGCACCGACGGCTGATCCGCCGGACGGCTGGGCACCGGCGGCAAGAGCGTCAACCGGAACACTTCGTCCATCGTCGCGGCGAACGTGAACACCATGTTCGCGCGCATCTCGTCCGGCACGTCGCGCAGGTCCTTCTCGTTCATCTTGGGCAGGATCACTTCGCGCAGACCGGCCCGGTACGCGGCCATCATCTTCTCCTTCACGCCGCCGATCTCGAGCACTTTGCCGCGCAGGGTCACTTCGCCGGTCATCGCGAGGTCACGCCGCACCGGACGCTCCGACAGCGCGCTCGCGATGGCCAGCGTCACCGTGATGCCGGCGCTCGGACCGTCTTTCGGCACCGCGCCGGCGGGCAGATGGATATGCAGGTCGAACTCGCGGAACATCTTCTCGTCGATCTCGAGCTGCTTGGCGCGGGACCGGACGTACGAGTAGGCCGCGTCCACCGACTCGCGCATCACGTCGCCTAACTGACCGGTGACGATCAACCGGCCCGTGCCGGGCATCTTGAGCGCCTCGATGATCATGAGATCGCCGCCCGTGGCCGTCCACGCGAGGCCCGTCACCGTCCCGACTTCGGGTTCCTTCTCCGCTTCCTCGCGTGCGTAACGCGGCACGCCCAACAGCTCTTCGACCTTCGCGCTATCCACGACCCAGGCGCCTTCCTCTCCTTCGGCTTTCCTGAGCGCGCGCTTCCGCATGATCGCCGAGATGTTGCGTGAGAATCCGCGGAGCCCGGCCTCGCGCGAATAACCGCTCGAGATGAATCCCAGCACTTCGTCGGTGAACTGCAGCTCTTTGTCCGTGATGCCGTGCTCCTCGAACAACTTCGGCAGCAAGTAGCGCCACGCGATCTCGACTTTCTCTTCGATCGTGTAGCCCGCGATCCGGATCACTTCCATGCGGTCGCGCAAGGGCGCCGGAATGTCGAACAGGTTGTTCGCCGTGCAGATGAACAACACGGACGACAGGTCGAACGGCAGGTTCACGTAGTGATCCACGAAACCGTGGTTCTGCGACGGGTCGAGCACCTCGAGCATCGCCGCGGTCGGATCGCCGGCCATTCCGCCCGACGTCATCTTGTCGATCTCGTCGATCATGAGGACGGGGTCGCGCACGGCGACGCGGCGCAGCGCCTGGATCAACAAGCCCGGCATCGCGCCCACGTACGTGCGGCGGTGGCCGCGAATCTCCGCTTCGTCGCGCACGCCGCCCACCGAGATGCGGTAGAACGCGCGGCCGATCGACGACGCGATCGCTTCGCCTAACGACGTCTTGCCGGTGCCCGGCGGCCCCACGAAGCACAGAATCGGGCCGTGCGGATCCCCGCCGCGCAACTGCCGCACGGCGAGATATTCGCGGATGCGCTCCTTCGCCTCGCTCAAGCCGTAGTGCTTGGCGTCGAGCGCCTCTTGTACCTTCTGCAGCGTGATCGTGTCCGCCCCGGACGTCGTCGTCCAGGGCAGCGACAACAGCCAGTCGAGGTACGTGCGGATCACCTGGTATTCGCTCGACGCCGGCGACAGCATGCGCAGCCGCTCGGTCTCGCGCCGGGCCTCGTGCGCGGCCTTCTCCGGCAGCTGCGCGTCTTCGATTTTCTTGAGGATGTCGATCGCATCCTTCTCGCCCGGATCGGCTTCGCCTAACTCAGCTTGGATGGCGCGGAGCTGCTGGCGGAGATAGAACTCGCGCTGGTGCTGCTCGATCTTCACTTCGGTCTGGCGCTTGATGTCTTCCATCACGCGGGCCCGCGCGACTTCACGCTCGAGCCGGCCTAACACAAACCGGATGCGGTCGCCGATGTCCAGCCGCTGCAGCACCTCGTCCTTCTCCGAGATGCGGAGGTTCATGTTCGTTGCCGCCAGGTCCGCGAACCGGCCCGGGTCCGACATGTTCATCTTGAGAATCGCCGGCACCTCATCCGGGATGCGATCCACGAGCTCGGCCAGCGTCTCGGCCGCGGACACCAGACGCGCCATCAGCTCCTCGCCCTCGATCGGATCGAGCGGCGTCTCCTTGGCCGGCTTGATCACCGCCACCGGATACGGTTCCCGCGACGCCACGGACTCGACCACGATGCGCCGCAACCCCTGCAGCGTGATCTGGATCGTGTCCCCGGGCAGGTTGATCCGCTCGTGGACGCGCGCGGCCACGCCGACGCGGCCCACGAACGCGTCCGCGTTGATCGGCTCGTCGTGATCGCCCGTGGCCACGAGCAACCCCACGATCAGTCCGGGTTCGTCGTTGGACCGGATGATCGACAGGTTCTCGGGCGCGCCCATCTGCACCGCGATCGTGCCCAGCGGATAGACGATGGTCGATCGGAGCGCCATGAGCGGCAACGTCGGCGGAAGCTCCGAGCGAAGAATCTCTTCCTTACGCTGTGTGCGAGCCATTTCGATTGAGTAGAGGAGACGACAGAAAAACGACGAGTGCGTTACTGTCCAGGTGGGTCGAGACTCCCGGCATCGGGCTTGGGCACCGACATCGGTTCGTCCGTCGGTGGCCGGGCGTCCTCGACAAAGGATTCAACGGATAACAAAAGTGAAACAAGGGATAACGAAAGTGATCGTTCTGCGCGAGGGATAGTGCGTTGCCTAACGGATAGAAATGTTCTTGTTGTTTTTTAATAACAAAAAGTTTCTCTTTTTCTCGTTGCGCCACCGCGCTTCCCCCAGCGCCGAACGATCACTTTCGTTATCCCTCGTTTCACTTTTGTTATCCTGTGCATCCTTTGTCGAGGAGCCCGGCGTCGAGGAGCCCCAGCCAGACGCTTCCAGCGGCCCGTGCCCAGCGTTGAACTCAATGATACGTCGGTCTATCTTTCACGGCTATGTTTGACGAGCTGAGTGAAAAGCTGGACGCCGTGTTCGCGCGCCTGCGCGGCCGCGGCGTCCTGTCGGAAGCCGACATCAAGGAAGGGCTGCGCGAGATCCGCCGCGTCCTCCTCGAAGCCGACGTCAACTTCCAGCTCACCCGCGAATTCCTCGAGCGCGTCGAGCAGAAAGCCGTCGGCGTCTCCGCGCTCCGCACGGTCTCGCCCGGACAGCAACTCGTCAAGATCGTCCACGACGAACTGACCGCCATGTTGGGCGAACAGCGCGAAGGCCTCCGCATGAGTACCGTGCCGCCGACCATCGTGCTCCTGGTCGGCTTGCAGGGCTCCGGCAAAACCACGACCGCGGCCAAGCTCGCCCGCCGCCTCGCCGGCGAGGGCCGCCCAACTCGGTTGGTCGCCGCCGATGTCTATCGCCCCGCCGCCATCGATCAACTCGAGACGTTGGGTCAGCAGATCGGTGCGCCGGTCACGCTCGATCGGTCGACCACCGACGTCGTCAAGATTGCCAAGAAGGGCGTCGACGACGCGCGGCGCGCCCGCGAGCGCGTGGTGCTCGTCGACACTGCCGGCCGCCTGCAGATCGATGACGACATGATGCGCGAGCTCGCGCGCCTCAAGGATGCCCTGCACCCGGACGAGATCCTCCTCGTCGCCGACGGCATGACCGGGCAGGACGCGGTCCGCATCGCCAAGGGCTTCGATGACGCGCTCGGCATCACCGGCGTCGTGCTCACCAAGATGGATGGCGACGCGCGCGGCGGCGCGGCGCTCTCGATTTACGGCGTCACCAAGAAACCCATCAAGTTCGTTGGGTTAGGCGAGAAGACGGACGCGCTGGAGGAATTCTACCCCGACCGCATGGCCGGACGCATTCTCCAGATGGGCGATATCGTCAGCTTCGTCGAGAAAGCCCAGGAATCGTTCGACGCCGACGAGGCGAAGCGCCTCGAAAAAAAAGTCCGCAAGGAAGGCTTCGACCTCGAGGACTTCCTCACCAGCATGAAACAGATTCAACGCCTCGGCCCCCTCGAGGGACTGCTCAAGCTCCTGCCGGGCGTGAACGCGAAAATGCTCAAGCAGGCCAAGCTCGACCCGAAGCGGCTCAAGCACGCGGAAGCGATCGTGCTCTCCATGACGAAGGCCGAGCGCAAGACGCCCACCATCATCAACGGATCGCGCCGCGCACGCATCGCCAAGGGGGCGGGGCGGCCGATCAGCGAAGTGAACCGCTTGCTCGACCAGTTCCGTGAGATGCAAAAGGCAATGAAGCGTATGAACAAAGAAGGACGACCGCCCGGCATGCTGTTCGGCCGGTAGCGTTGGTCCCGGGTGCGGTCCGGATCGACCGGATACGCGATGAGCCCGGCGCAGGTGATCACACTCGTCTCGAAGGAGTAGGGTACCATGGCCGTGAGAATTCGTCTCCGCCGCGTTGGGCGGAAAAAGCAGCCCCTGTACCGCATCGTCGTCACCGATTCGCGCAGCCCGCGCGACGGCCGCTTCATCGAGACGATCGGCAGCTACAGCCCGCGCCAGAGCGAAGGGCCGCTGCAGCTCAAGACCGACCGCGCCGACTACTGGTTAGGCGTCGGCGCGCTGCCGAGCGACACCGTGCGCTCGCTGCTCCGCAAGGCGGGGCTGCTCAAGGCGCGCCACGAGAAGCGCGTGGCGACGCGGCGCCAGGGCAGCGCCGTGCCGGTGCGCGACACGGAGTAGCGTGGGCGCGCCCGCTCCCGAGCTCCTGATTGTCGGGCGGCTGCGCAAGGCACACGGGATCAAAGGGGCCCTCGTGGTCCAGCCCATGACCGACGCGCCGGCCGCGGTGTTCGCGGCCGGCCGTCGTCTTCTGGTGGGTACGCCGAACGGAGAGCCGGATCCCGGCGGCCGCGCGCTCGTCGTCGCATCCGCGCGCGCGCAACCCGACGGCTCGCTCATCGTCCAGTTCGACGGCATCGCCGACCGCACCGGCGCCGAGCGCTGGCGCGACCGCTACCTCCTCGCCGACGCCCGCGACCTCGAGCCGCCGGCGGCAGGCGAGGTCTACATCCACGAGCTCGCCGGCATGCGCGTCGAGCTCCCGTCCGGCCAGCCGTTAGGCACCGTGACCTACGTGCTCGAGCTACCGCAGGGCCTGGCCCTCGAGATCACCGACGGAACCCGCACCGCGCTCCTGCCCTTCCACGCCGACTTCGTGCGCGAGGTGCACCGGGATGCGCGCCGCATCGTCGCCGTCCCGCCTAACGGATTGTTCGAATGACGCTCCGGATCGCCATCGTCACCATCTTCCCGGAGTTCTTCACCGCGCCGTTGGGCCTGAGCATCCCCGCCCGCGCGGCCGCAGCGGGCAGCGCGGCGTACCGCGTGATCGACCTGCGCGACTTCACGCACGACAAACACCGCACCGTGGACGATTACCCGTTCGGCGGCGGACCCGGCATGGTCATGAAGCCGGAGCCCTTCTTCGAGGCGGTCGAATCGCTCGACGCGACCGGACCGATCGTCCTCGTCTCGGCGCGCGGCCGGCGATTTACCCACGCCGACGCCGTCCGCTACGCCGCTGGCACCGGCCTCACGCTGCTCTGCGGCCACTACAAGGACGTCGACCAACGCGTCGCCGACCATCTCGCCACCGAAGAGATCTCCATCGGCGACTACGTGCTGTCAGGCGGCGAGCCGGCGGCCCTCGTCATCGTCGACGCCACCGTCCGCCTCCTCGAGGGCGCCATGTCGGACCTGGATAGCGCGCGTACCGATTCCCACTGGAGCGGTGGGCTCAGCGCGCCGAGCTACACGCGCCCAGCGGTCTATCGCGGCTTCGCCGTCCCGCAAGTCCTCATGTCCGGCGACCACAAGCGCATCGACGCCTGGCGAATCGCCGAGGGAGACCGCCTCACGCGTGAGCGACTCGCGTCCGACGCGGCGACCGGAACGCGTCATGCGGATGAGCCGCCGCACCCGTGACGGTTCGTCGCGATTTTCCTCGCGTTGCGTGAACACCCTGCCATGATGAAATCGATCAATCCGGCCACCGGAGAAACCCTCGACGAATTCGAGGAGCTCACCGACTCCGAGCTCGATGCCTGCCTCGAGCGCGCGGCCCACGCGTTCGAGCGCCACCGCCTCACGCCGTGCGCGGAGCGCGCACGCCGCATGTCGCGCGCGGCCGAGATTCTCGAGGCCGAAAAGAACGACCTGGGCAAACTCATGACGCTCGAGATGGGCAAGCCCCTGCGCAGCGCAGCCGACGAGGCCGCCAAGTGCGCGTGGGCCTGCCGCTATTACGCCGAGCACGCCCATGCCCTCCTGGCCGACGAGGACGTGCCCACCGATGCGGCCCGCAGCTACATCGCCTACCAACCGTTAGGCGCCGTCCTCGCGGTGATGCCGTGGAATTTTCCGTTCTGGCAGGTGTTCCGCTTTGCGGCGCCCGCGCTCATGGCGGGCAACGTCGCCGTCCTCAAGCACGCGTCGAACGTGCCGCAGTGCGCACTCGCCATCGCCGATGTGTTGCGCCGCGCCGGCTTCGACTGCGATGAATTTCAGGCTCTGCTCATCGCCTCGTCGCGCGTCGGCGGCGTCATCCGCGATCCGCGCATCGCCGCCGTCACGATCACCGGCAGCGAGCAGGCGGGCAGTGAAGTGGCGAGCGTCGCCGGCAAGGCCATCAAGAAAACCGTGCTCGAATTGGGCGGCAGCGATCCGTTCATCGTCATGCCCTCGGCCGATCTGGACCAGGCCGCGAAAGTCGCCGTGAAAGCGCGCATGGTGAACAACGGCGAGTCCTGCATCGCGGCCAAGCGCTTCATCGTGCACGAACGCATCGCGGCCGAGTTCGAGCAGCGGTTCGTCGAGGGCATGAAGGCTCTCGTGGTTGGCGATCCGATGGACCCGAAAACCGACGTGGGTCCGCTCGCCACGCCACAAATTCGCGAGGACGTGGTGACACAGGTCGAGCGCAGCGTGGGCGCGGGTGCGCGGCTGGTGTTGGGAGGTCGCCGCGTGGACGGGCCCGGCAACTACTATGCGCCCACGGTTCTCGCCGACATCCCGCGCGAGGCGCCGGCGTATCACGAAGAAGTCTTCGGGCCGGTGGCGTCGCTCTTTCGCGTGGCGAGCGCGCGCGATGCGATCATCCTTGCGAACGACACCACCTTCGGGCTCGGCGCGAGCGTCTGGACACGCGATGCCGCCGAGCGGGACATGTTCATTCGCGACGTGCAAAGCGGTGCAGTGTTCGTGAATGCCCAGGTCGTTTCGGATCCGCGTTTGCCGTTTGGTGGTGTAAAACGTTCCGGCTATGGACGCGAGCTTTCTCGGGAAGGCATTCGTGAATTCGTGAATGTGAAGACGATTTTAATCGCAGAGTGAACAAAACCCCTGCGATGTCCACGCTGCTTGACTGACCACACAGTCAAGCAGCGTTTCTGTTAGTGCGTGATCTAACGCACATTCGCAGGCGCTCCTATACTGTGCCGCGACGTCGCCTCTTTGGACGTTGCCGCTGGATGACCTCGACCGTCTTCGTTTCACGCCGCACGCTCGCTCTCACTCACCACAACTCGCACGGTTACTAACGCCTCACCGGCTTAGTGACGAGGGCAAAGCCGCCGAAAGGCGGTGACGCAAAGCTACGAGGCTAAAGCGAGCGAACGCTCGCCATGCCAGTCGAGCCGTCGCGCGGACCACCCTAGTCGGGAGTCCCACGATGAAACGTCTCCTCGCCGGAGCCCTGGTGGCCCTGTCGCTTGCCGCGTGCAGCGACGCCACCGGCCCGGACTCTTCCTCCGCATCGCCCGTCGCCAAGCCGCCTTCGGCGCAGCCGGACGTCCGCGCCAATCACTATATCGTCGTCTACCGCGACAACCTGAGTCGCACGCCAACCACCGCAAGCCGCATGATCGCGAGCGGTCGCGTGAGCGTCGAGCACACGTACTCGGCCGCGCTCAACGGATTCGCCGCCCACCTCGACTCCGACCAGGTTGCGGCGCTGCGGGCCGACCCGGACGTGGAGATGGTCGAGCCGGACGTCATCGTGCATGCACAAGGCACTGAGTCCAATCCGGATTGGGGACTTGATCGCCTCGACCAACGCTCGCTCCCGCTCAGCGACTCCTACACCTCTAGCACCTCGGGCTCGGGCGTCAACGCGTACATCATCGACACGGGCATCCGCTACTCCCATTCGGACCTCGGCGGCCGCGCGCATTTCGCGTTCGACGCGTTCGGTGGCAACGGCGCCGATTGCATGGGACACGGCACGCACGTGTCGGGAACGGTCGGCGGAATAAAGTACGGTGTCGCAAAGGCCGTCACGCTCTGGTCGGTTCGCGTGCTGCAGTGCGATGGGAGCGCACCGCTCTCCGACATCATTGCCGGCATCGACTGGGTTACCGCGCACCATCGGAGTCCCGCCGTCGCCAACATGAGCCTCGGCGCGACCAGGGCACCGGCGCTCGACTCCGCCGTCGCCAAGTCGATTCGTTCCGGTGTCACCTACGTGGTCGCTGCCGGGAACTACACCGAGAACGCCTGCACCATCTATCCGGCGAACCTGCCATCGGTCATCGACGTCGCCGCCTCCGACAACACGGACCACCGTTGGGCGTACTCGGACTACGGCTCCTGCGTGTCGGTGTTCGCCCCCGGCGTCAGCATCACGTCTGATGATTACTTGAGCGATTTCGCAAGCGTGACGTGGTCGGGCACATCGATGGCATCGCCGCACGTCGCCGGCATCGCGGCGCTGTACCTTGGCGCGCACCCCACGGCCACGCCGGCACAGGTCAAGCAGGCGATCCTCTCCAACGCGACCTCGGGCCACATCATCAATGTGAACGGCTCGCCTAACTTGCTCGCCTACAGCGCCTTCGTCGGCAGCTCGACAACGTCCAACGCCACGATCTCCAGCTCGTTCATCGCGGCATTCTCGGCGTCGTGCGGCAGCTACCACACGTGCGTGTTCGACGCGGGCGCATCCAGCGTGCCGAATCGAGTCTCGTCGTTCAACTGGTACTGGGGCGACGGCCGCTCGGCGGGTACGCTCAACGCCAAGATCTCACACGCCTACTCCAAGTCCGGCACCTATACGGTCAAGCTCCTGATCGCTGACCTGAAGGGCAACAAGGCCTCGATCACGAAGAGCGTCACCGTGAAGTAGAGGCGGTGGCGAAACGCGCGCGGCTGGCGTCGAGCTTGGGACTCGGTTAATTTCACCAGTCTGTAGACAACCGATACCCCGGGCCCGACCTCAGCCCCGAGCCATATATGCACGCCTTCATCGAAACGCAAAAAGAATACATGCGCACGGACATTCCCCCCTTCCGCCCCGGGGATACCCTGCGCGTCGCCGTACGAGTGAAGGAAGGCGACAAAGAACGCCTCCAGGCGTTCGAGGGCATTTGCATCGCCCGGCGCGGCAGCGGCGTCAGCGAGACGTTCGCCATGCGGAAGGTCTCCAACGGCGTCGGCGTCGAGCGCATTTTCCCCGTGCACAGCCCGATGATCGGATCCGTCACCGTGGTTCGTCGCGGTCGCGTGCGCCGCGCCAAGCTCTACTACTTGCGCAACGCCAGCGGCAAGCAAGGCCGCATCCGCGAGCGCAAGACGCACCTCGGACAGGCCGCCGAGGAGTAACCGCGGTGGGCGGACGGCGCGGCGCGGACTCGCCTCGGCGCCCCGGCGTACACCGCCTACGCTGGACCACCATCGAACGGGACATGCGCCGACAAGGCGCGTCCCTCATCGCCGGCGTCGATGAAGTCGGACGTGGATGCCTCGCCGGTCCCGTCGTCGCCTGCGCGGTCATCATGCCGCCCGACGCGCGCGCACTTCCCGGCGTCGACGACTCGAAGATGCTCCCCGCCGCCAAGCGCCGGCAGCTCGCCGTGCGCATCGCCGAGCGCGCGATCGCCTACGCGTTGGGCGCCGCCTCGGTCCTGGAGATCGAGCGCCTCAACATCTACCACGCGTCCGCGCTCGCCATGCGTCGTGCCCTCCGCCGCCTGCGCGCCCAACCGGATCGCGTACTGATCGACGGCCGCCCCATTCGCTCGTTAGGCATCGAGCATACCGCCGTCGTCGATGGCGACGACAAGTGCTACAGCATCGCCTGCGCATCGATCGTCGCCAAAGTCACCCGCGACCGACTCATGGCCTATCTCGCCAAGCGCCACCCGGCCTACCTCTGGGACCGCAACTGCGGCTACGCCACGCCCATCCACATCCAAGCCATCCGAGAAACCGGCTCCAGCCGGCACCATCGCAAATTCTTCGTCGACACGGCACTCTACGGACCGCCGCAGCTCGAGCTGACCCTCGACGTCGCCGAGACCGTCGCCACTCTCATCGCCGACACGTTTCCTAACCTGCCGTCCGACCAACCCACAGCATGACGACGCCGCACGATCAGCTGCCCGTCTTTCGTTCCAGACTGTTCGATGGCCAGGTCGCGCTCATCACCGGCGGTGGGACCGGCATCGGCTTTGGCATTGCCCAACTGCTCGCCGAGCTCGGCGCGACGGTGATCATAGCCAGTCGCAACCAGACGCACCTCGAGCCGGCCATCGAGCAGCTGCGTGCTGCGGGCGGTAAGGCAGATTCGCTGATACTCGATGTGCGCGATTCGGACGGCGTCAAAGCGGCCATTCGGTCCGTGGCCGATCGGTTGGGCCGGATCGATGTGCTCGTCAACAACGCGGCCGGAAATTTCTACGTCCCGTCCGAGTCGATGAGCGCCAACGCGTGGCGCTCGGTGATCGAGATCGACCTGTCGGGCACGTTCTTTTGTTCACAGGCAGTGATGCCCATCATGCGCGATCATGGAGGCGGTCGTATCGTCAACATCTCCATGACGCTGCACTATCGCGGGTGGCCGCTGATGGCGCACGCGACCGCTGCCAAGGCGGGCATCGACGCCGTGACGCGCACGCTCGCGCTCGAATGGGCTCGCCACGGCATCCGGGTCAATGCGGTTGCACCGGGCCCCGTCCCCACCGAGGGTGTGAAGAAGGCCTTCTCTGCGCCGCCCGATGCCGTCCCAGATGTGTTTTCAGTCGAGCGCGCCATGGAGGACTACGCCCGCCGGTCCATTCCATTGGCGCGAATGGGATCGCCTCGCGACATCGCGAACATGGTTGCCTTCCTGGCGTCGCCGGCCGGCGACTGGATCACCGGCTCCATCATGGTCGTCGACGGCGGCGAATGGTTGCAGAAAGGTCCGCATTGACGAATTCTCATTCGCGTTGCGCACGTTCTGCCCTACGCAAGCAGTTTTTTTTGACCCGAGTGACGCACGTCACACGCGATCTGCGGGGCACATTTTTAGCATGATCCCCACATGTCGAAGTACACCTCACTCGAGTGGAACAAACCGGAGCACACCATGAAACACCAGCTCAAGACCATCGCGGTAGTTGCGCTAGTCGCACCAGTGATGGCTGCCTGTGCCTCGAAGGGCTTCGTCCGACAGAATCTGGCGGCGGGCCTCGCGACGCAGAAGGCCTACACTGACTCGTCGGTCTCGAACGAGCGCACGGCTCGCATGGCGGCCGACAGCTCGCTCTCCACGGACGTCGCATCGTTGCGGAAGGATCTCGACAGCCTTCGCACCGAATTCGGCGCGAAGATCACCGCGCTCGAGAGCGG
>JAICLH010000276.1 GCA_025927495.1 Gemmatimonadaceae bacterium | reverse complement strand
TGGTCTGCACGACGTGAGTGCCATGCGCGCGAGCCTCGGCGATTCGAGACTCTCCACCCAGGGACAACTGATGTCCTTCCATCCCTCAGGCGGCGTCGCCGCCGCTTCCCTCAGCGCAGCGCTTCCCCAAGCGAGCGACAGCGAGCGCTTCCCCATTCCCTCATCTCCGCTATCATAATTTCTGATGCACCTCACCAGGCGACAGTCGACAAGCCAATCGCCCAGGCCAAGCTCGCCGACAGCTCTCGTTAGGAATTAACAGCCGAGGCCGGCGCGGCGCTCATTTCCACGACTCGGTCGGCACGTCGTTAGGCGGCTGGAGCGACTGCAGGTACGTCACGAGCTTCCAGATGCCGTTGGATGGCATCGCGCCGCCGAACGCCGGCATGCCCTCGCGGCGGCCGTAATAGATGGACATGTAGATCTCGCCGGCCGTGCCGCCGTAGCGCCAGCGTCCATCGTCGAGACTGGGGCCGACCCACCCGGTGCCGCCTCCGCCGTGGCAACCGTCGCAGTTCATCGCAGTAAAGAGCGCGGCGCCTCCGGCAGCGGCAACGGAATCTCCGGCGTAGGGATTGGCGAGCGCCGCGCCGCGCGGCGCAGTGCCGCCGGCCGAGATGTGTGAGGGGTATCGTACGGCGGGCGGCGCGTCCCGTTGGGCGCGCGCGGCATCGGCATGCGTTCCCCGGCACGCCGCGGCCAGAATGAAGACGACCGCCGCCGCCGGCAGCCCCAGTGTCGTGGTCCGAGTCATCGATTCGCCTCCTTCGTGCCCAACGGACGAGTGGACGGTCAGAGCGCGAAAATCCACACGAGTCCGCCGCGGCTCGTGTGCCGCGCCAGATCCTTGACGAAGTCGGCCGGCGCGCGCACGTCGGCGGGATCGTCGGATCGCACGTCTCCAGCGAGCAGGAACCAATCGCCGCCGATGCCGGCGTACACGGCCACGTACTGCTTGCCGTCCGGTCCGCGGTACGTGATCGGGTTGCCGACGATGCCCGACCCCACCTTGAAGCTCCAGAGAATCTTTCCCGTCCGCGCGTCGACGGCGCGCAGATATCCGTCGAGCGTGCCGTAGAAGACCACGTCGCTGGCCGTCGCCACGACTCCACTCCACACGGGATACCGTTCCTTGATCTCCCACACCTTCCGCCCAACGGCCGCGTCCCACGCCTCGAACGCACCCATGTAGCCGCCGGCACCGGGATAGTACGGCGAATTGGCGCCGATGTACGGAGTGCCGCGAATGCGCGCGGCAGGAACGGCCTGGTAGTCCATGCACATGTTGCTGGTCGAGACGTAGAACAGGTGCGTGCGCGGCGAGTACGCCACCGGCGAGTTCGGACTCTTGCCGCCTTCCAGCGTTGGGCAGATGTCTTTCACGTTGCCGCGCGACGCGCCGGTGAGCTTGCTCGAGTCGACGACGGGGCGGCCGGTCTCGAGGTCGATGTGCTTCGCCCAGTTCTCCTGCACGAATGGTTGGGCGACGAGGACCTGTCCGGTCGCACGATCGATCGTGTACGCGAAGCCGTTTTTGTCGAAGTGGACGAGCACCTTGCGGACCTTGCCATCGATCCGCAGGTCGGCGAGCACCATTTCGGCGGCTGCATCGAAATCCCAACTGTCGTGCGGCGTGAACTGATACGCCCACACGAGCGATCCGTCTTCGGGGCGCCGCGCCATCACGCTCGTCGTCCACTTGTTGTCTCCCGCGCGCTGCTCTGGATTGTAAGGCGAGGGATTGCCGGTGCCGTAGTAGACGAGATCGAGCGTCGAGTCGTACGACATCCAGCCCCACACCGGCGCGCCTCCCGTCTGCCAGGCATTGTTGGGCCATGTCGAGGCGCCGAGGTTGGCGGCGTGATCGTAGAACGGTTTGAACTGGCCGGGCTTGGCGAGGAGCTCGCTGTCGGGTCCGATGTTGTATCCGGTCCAGGCGACGTGGCCGGTTTGCAGGTCGAGTCCCTTGACCCAGCCATGGATGCCGAACTCGCCGCCCGAGGCGCCGACGAGCACGCGATTCTTGACGACGAACGGCGCCATGGGCGTCGTCTCTCCGTTGGACACGTCGGCGATGGTCGTGAGCCAGAGCTGTTTGCCGGACACGGCATCGACGGCGACCGTGTGGCCGTCGAGCAGGTTGTACACGATTTTTCCGTCGGCGTAGAAGGCGCCGCGATTCACCGCATCGCAGCAGGCGACGCCGACTGCGTTAGGCGAAACGGCCGGGCGGTATTTCCACTCGAGCGGGTAGTCCGGCTTGCTGAGGTCGAACGCGTAGAGCGTGTTCGGATACGGCGTAACCACGTACATCGTGTTGTGCACGACGAGCGGCTGCCCTTCGTGGCCGCCGAGGACGCCGGTGGAAAACGTCCAGACGGGATGGAGGTGCGCGGCGTTGTCGGGCGTGATCTGCGACAGGCCGCTGTAGCGCGTGGACGCGTAGTCCTTGCCCGGCATGGTCCATTCACCGTCGTCCGGCGGTTGGGCGTGAACCACGTGCGCCCCTGCGGCGCGGCCAGGGGTGAGCGCAATCGCCGCCCAGATCAGCGCGGTCACGCAGGCGGCGGCCATCGACGCGGTCGTGCGCTGCCATTTCATCATACGCGCCTCGGAGCAGACGAAGGAATCTACGGCTCGGAGCACCCGTTTTGTGGGTGGGTCCGTCGCGGTCACCACAACATTGTAATCACGCTCCGTCGTGCGCGACTCGACCAGATTGCGCTGTTTGATCGCGGGATCTATATGGCGTCGCGGGCGTAGCGGGCGTCGCCCTCTTGACCTTCTGCAGGGCCGAGTGTATCGTCTCCTCTCAAGCTTCTACAGAGACGATGACGCTCGACCCGGTAACGGTCCGCCAGGGCACGCTGGACATGCTGATCCTGAAAGCTCTCTCGTTGCAGCCCATGCACGGGTGGGGGATCTCGGAGCGCATCCAGCAGATGTCGCGCGACGTGTTGAAAGTGCAGCAAGGGTCGCTCTATCCAGCGCTGCACCGACTCGAGGGCCGCGGAATCCTGGAAGCCGAGTGGCGGCCGTCGGAGGACAACCGCAAGGCGAAGTACTACCGCCTAACGCGGGCGGGTCACCGGCTGCTGGCGACCGAGCAGGCAGAGTGGGAGCGATTCATGGCCGCGGTCCAACAGGTGATGCAGGGTGCGTGATCCACGCACGGAGCAGCGGCGCCGTCAGGAGGCCTCATGACACTGTTTCGCGTGGTTGTGTTTCATCTGCGGCGCATCTTCGATCGCGCGAACGTCGAGCGCGAGGTGGATCTC
>JAICLH010000080.1 GCA_025927495.1 Gemmatimonadaceae bacterium | reverse complement strand
TCTGCGCTTCCTGCACATGACGGCCTTGAATTGGGTCATCGCGGCAACCGATGCACATGCGAAGAACTACGCCCTGTTGCACGCATCGGGAGGCGCCCTTCGGCTCGCTCCGTTCTATGACGTCCTGAGTTATTTACCGTATGGGGATGACGCCTTACACCGCGTGAAGCTCGCCATGAGCATTGGTGGCGAGTATCTGGTTCGCCGGGTCAATCGCCACTGCTGGGAAAGCCTCGCGAAGCTGTCCGGGTTAGACACGACCGACGTTCTCGACATCGTGCGCGACGTTGTCGCGCGCGTACCGACCGCCGTCGAATCTGCCACAGACGCTGCAGTGGATTCGGGACTGGATTCAACGGTCATCCGAACGCTGAACACTCGCATCATCGGCCGGACGCGTACGTGCGCCGCCACGCTTGCCGCGCGAGGCGGTGTCACGCCCCGACATTAGACCTGCTTGCGGGACCCCAAAGTCGCTGCGGGCTGGCAGGACGGATTGCCGCGCTCTAAGATGAGCGAACCCATCGCACCGGAGCTCGGAATCGCATGATCGCCCAGCGCGCCACGACGTTCACGGAATCCGTGATTCGCGAGATGACGCGGATCGCGCAGCAGCACGGCGCGATCAATCTCGCGCAGGGGTTCCCGGATTTCCCGATGCCGGCGCCCATGAAAGACGCAGCGTGCGCGGCCGTGCAGGGCGACATTAATCAGTACGCGATCACGTGGGGCGCACCGGCCCTGCGGCTCGCCATCGCCGAGAAATACCGGCGCTGGTACGGGATGGAGGTGGATCCGGACCGTGACATCACGGTGACGTGCGGCGCGACCGAAGCGATGGCGGCGACGTTTCTTGCGTTAGTCAATCCGGGCGATGAAGTGATCGTCCTCGAACCGTTCTATGAGAACTACGGGCCGGACGCGATTCTTGCCGACGCGAAACCGGTGTTCGTGCCGCTCGAGGCGCCGAAGTGGACGCTCGACCCGGATCGGTTGCGCGCCGCGTTCGGGGCGCGCACCAAAGCGATCATCGTCAACACGCCGCACAATCCGTCGGGGCGCGTGCTGTCGCGCGACGAATTGTCGCTCATCGCCGAGCTGTGCCAGGCGCACAACGCGTGGGCGTTCACGGACGAGATCTACGAGCACATCCGTTACGCCGGCGCGCACCACGCGCTGGCGACGTGGCCGGGCATGCGCGAGCGCACGGTGACGATCTCGGGGTTGTCGAAGACGTTCAGCTGCACGGGGTGGCGGTTGGGTTACGCGATCGCGCCGGCGGCCGCGTCGACCGCGATTCGAAAAGTGCACGACTTTCTCACGGTGGGGGCGCCGGCGCCGTTGCAGGCGGCGGCGGCCGTGGGGATGGCGTTCGACGCCGACTACTACAATCATCTCGCGCGGGATTACCGCGAGCGGCGCGATCTCTTGTGCTCTGCGTTAGGCGAGGCGGGATTCGCGTACACCGCGCCCGAAGGCGCGTACTACGTGCTCGCGGATTTCTCGGCGCTGAGCGATCAGGATGACGATGCGTTCGCCAAATGGATGACGCGCGAGATCGGCGTGGCGACGGTGCCGGGGTCGAGCTTCTACCACGAGCCTGCGTTAGGCCGGTCCCTCGTCCGGTTCGCGTTCTGCAAGAAGCGGCAAACGCTCGAGGCGGCGGCGGAACGGCTGGCGCAGCTGGCGGCGCGGGTCTAACGCCGGCGCCGGCTATCCGGCGCGCAGCGCGTCCACCGGGTCGACCCGCGCGGCGCGGCGCGCCGGCACCCACGCCGCCGCCACCGCCACGCCAAGGAGGAGCACGGTCACCGCGCCTAACGTGAACGGATCCGCCGTGCTCACGTCGAACAGCAGCGACTGCATCACGCGCGTGGTGGCCAACGCGCCGGCGAGGCCGATGAGGACGCCCGCGGCCGCCAGCCGCGCCGATTCCCACACGACCAGCCGTGTCACCTGCGGACCGCTGGCGCCGAGCGCCAGCCGGATGCCCATCTCGCCGCGGCGCTGGCCGACCAGGTACGACAACACGCCGAACATACCGACGGCGCTCAGCACCAGCGCCATCGCGGCCGCCACGCCTAACAAGAGCATCATGAACGTGGTTCGGGCCATCGAGTGGGCCACCACCTCGTCCATCGTCTGCACGTCGGCCACCGGCGCTTCCGGATCGAGGTCGCGCAGCACGCGGCGGATCTCCGGTACGAGCGCCGTCGGCGAGCTACGCCGGGCCCGCGCCACGATCGTGAAGTCACCGCCCGGTCCCCACAGACCTCTGCCTTTAATAGGTACGATCGGATAGTACACGATCTCGGCGGGCGGCTTGTCCATACCGTCGACGTGCACATCGCCTGTAAGACCGACCACATGGAAGAACGGTGGCTGGTTGCCGCCGCCAAGTCCCTGCCCGATCGTCGCCTCGTTGGGCCACATCCGCGCGGCGAGAGGCCCGCTGACCACGACCCCTGCCGCGTGCCCCTCGACCTCATCCCACGTTGGCGAATGACCGCGTAGTGGGATTCGCATCGCCCGAAAGTAGCCAGGAGTGACCAGCGCTTTCGACACACAGGGCGGCTCTTCGCCCGGTGCCAGCGGATGCGCTTCGACGTACAGCGTCGCGCACGATCCGCGATCACCGAGCGGCAGCGCGGAGGTGGCGCCAGCCGCCTCGACGTCAGGCAGGGCGCGGATGCGGTCGAGCGCGGCGTGCCAGAACGCGGCCGCCTTCTCGTAGGTCGCTTGATGCGCGGCCGACGGCGCCACGTCGAGTGTGATCACGCCGTGCGGATCGAACCCCGGCCGCACGTCGTGCAGATGGACGAGGCTGCGTACCATGAGCCCGGAGGCGGCCAAGAGCACGAGCGCCAGGGCCGTCTGGGTCACGACGAGCGCGCCGCGCGCCGCGCGCCGAAGGGGCGACACGGTGAGGCCCCGCGAGCCGTCGCGCAGGGTGGCGACATCCATCTTCCGCCTAACGAGCGGCAGCGACCCGAAAGCGATGCCCTCGAGCATCGCCAGGGTGAGGGCGCACGCCACGCTGGCCCAGCCGAGGTGTATCTCGCCCAGGCGCGGCAGCGTCGACGGCGCGAAGGCCAGCAGTGCGCGGATCGCGACATCTGCTACGATCAGCGCCGCACACCCCGCCGCCAGACACAGGAGCAGACTCTCGGTCAGGTAGTGCCAGGCCAGGTGCGCACCTTCGGCGCCGATCGCGACCCGGATCGTCACCTCGCGGCGGCGCGCCTCGAGACGCACCAGGAAGAGATTCGCGACGTTCGCGCACGCAATCACGAGCAGAAGCGCGGCGGCTGCAAGCACGACCCAGATACCCCGCGCCGCGTCGCCGACGACCGCGGCGTGCAGCGAACGGACGCTCGCCGCGAAGTGGTACTTGGCCATGAAGCCCGGCGAGTAGGCGCCGGGCAGGTCAGCGGGGAAGCGTTCCGTTAGGCGTTCCAGGTCGCGCTGCGCGACGGCAGCGTCGATGCCGCGCTTGAGACGCCCAACTACGCGCAGGTAGTGCGAGTTTATTGGCGGCGCCGCCGGGTCGAGATTGAGCGTGGTCCACAGGTCGGCCGCGTAATACCGCGGCGGCTCCTCGCCCGGCGCCAACACGCCGACGATGGTTCGCGTTTCGTCATTCAGCCGAAGCGTTTGGCCGATCACCGTCGAGTCGCCGTGGAACTGGTTCATCCAGTAGCGATGGCTCAGCACCACCACCGACCCGTGTCCTGGTCGATCGTCTGCGGGTTGAATGCCGCGGCCCAAGACCGTCCGCAATCCGAGCACGTCGAACATGCTGGCGGTCGCGAGCGCGACCATCCGGGACTCGGCACCATCGCGCGTCATGACGCCCACCTCGCCAAATGCGTAGGCGCCTAACGCATCGAAGGTCGTGTTGTGGGCGCGATAGTAGAAGTAGCCGGCTTCCGAGACCTGCCATGGCCCCTGTGACGCGCCGGACACCGCGCTCTCGATCCACACCAGCCGGCTCTCGTTCGGATACGGGAGCGGCCGCAGGACGACGTCGTCGAGCAGCGTGAAGATGGCCGTCGCCGCGCCGATACCCAACGCCAGCGTCGCGAGCACCACGAGCGAAAACCCCGGCGACCGGCGCAGCCCGCGCAGCGCCAGCCGCGTCTCTCTGCCCAACGCATCGCGCACCGCGATCCGCCGCCGCCCGCGCGCCGCCACTACGTCGATCGCCTCCGCCTCCCGCTCGTACGCGCCCACGTCGCCTAACCGCTCGAGCGCCTCGGCCCGCGCCGCCTCCGGCGACATCCCCCGCGCCACATTCTCCGCCACCCGCATCGCCAGATGGTGCGCCAGCTCGTCCGATACGTCGCGCTCCGGCTTCACGCCGCCCACCATCGCGCGCAATTCGCGGTATCGATCCGGAATCCAGGACATGAAGTGCGTGCCTCCCCCGCGCGTGGCCCTTAGGCCGGCCGCGCCTCGAGCACCTTGGCCACGGCCGCGATGAATGCTGCCCACGTCTCCGTCTCCTGGCGCAGCTGCTTCCGCCCAGCCGACGTGATCGTGTAGTACTTCGCCTGCCGGTTGTTCTCCGACACCCCCCACTGCGCCGTCACCCAGCCGCGCGCCGCGAGCCGATGCAGCGCCGGATAGAGCGAGCCTTCCTCCACCCGCAGCGCGTCGTCGCTCACACGCTCGAGCCACCGCGCGATGTCGTAGCCATGCAGGGCCCGCCACGACAGAGCGCGCAGCACCATCATGTCCAGCGTCCCGCGCACGAGATCGAGCTGAGTCGCCACGACGCCATCTCCCAAAGAATTTCTATGGGAGCGAAAGTATGAAATTCCGCGGCGCAGCGCAACGGCCGCGCTCCGCGCGCGCGCCGCCCCCTTCCCCCTTCGCCTTCTCCTCGCTCATTTTCTCACATGGCGCGCGCCGAAATCACCACGCCCGAAGTCATCGCCGATGATTCGGTCGTCGAGCTGTCCCTCAGGCCGCAACGCCTCGCCGAATTCATCGGCCAGCGCAAAGCGAAGAACAACCTGCGCATCGCGATCGACGCCGCGCTCGGCCGCCGAGAAGCGCTCGACCACATCCTATTTTCTGGTCCGCCCGGCCTCGGCAAAACCACCCTCGCCGAGCTCGTCGCACGCGAGTTGGGCGTCAACATCCGCACGACCTCTGGCCCGGCACTCGAAAAGCCTGCCGATCTCGTCGGCCCGCTGACGAACCTGCGTCAAGGCGACATCCTCTTCATCGACGAGATCCACCGCCTTCGCGCCGTGATCGAAGAGTTCCTGTATCCCGCTATGGAGGACTATCGGATCGACATCCGCCTGTCCGAAGGGCCCAAAGCCCAGACGATCACCATGCAGATCGAGCCGTTCACCCTCATCGGGGCTACTACGCGCTCCGGACTCTTGACTCCGCCAATGCGGGCACGCTTTGGTATTACCGAACGGTTGGATTTTTATCCGGTGGAGGATCTCGAGGAAATCGTGATCCGTTCGGCGACGGTGCTCAAAGTGCCGATCGACCGTGCGGGTGCGGTCGAGTTGGCACGACGCTCGCGCGGCACTCCACGCGTGGCGAATCGTCTGCTGCGGCGCGTGCGCGACTACGCGCAGGTGGAAGCTGACGGAGCGATCACGAGCGCCGTCGCGGCCTCGGCACTCGAGTTGCTCGAGGTCGATGAGTTCGGGCTGGACGACATGGACGGCCGGATCCTCAGGACGATCATCGAGAAATGGAATGGTGGTCCGGCGGGGTTGGGCGCGATTGCGGCCGCAATCGGCGAAGACGAAGTGACGATCGAGGAAGTGTATGAGCCGTTTCTGGTGCAGAACGGTTTTCTCCAGCGGACAGCGCGCGGCCGCGTCGCCACGCCGCACGCCTACCGCCATCTCGGGCTTGCCTTGCCCCCGTCAGGAGCTCCCCAGGCATCGTTGTTTTAGTCGCACGCATACGGGGCGCTTGACTTTTGAGCCCGGTGTTACGTATTGCTTGCACATGCGCCGGTTTCTCCTTGCAGCTCTGTGCGTCGGCGCTGCGTCCATGACCGCCCGCGGCTCGAGCGCGCAGCAAGCAGTCGCAACCGCATCGCGCGAGCGCCGCTCGATGTCGACGCGTGCCGATTCACTGTCGGCGCTGCATGCGATGGACGATGTGCTCCGCACCAATCACACCGATGGTGCGACGTGGCACGAGCGCGGTGTGCTCGCGTGGCGGTTGTCGAACGCCGAAAAGCGCACCGGCTACATGAAGCGCGCGGCCAACGACTCGCTCCTGACGCTGGCGGATTCCTCGCTCCGCCTGGCCACCAAGTACAACGGTGCGTCGCCCGAGTATCTGGTCGACCTTGGCAAGTTTTATCTGACCTCGAATTCGGCGTCCGTGCGGTCGCATGCCTCCTCGTTGTTCGAGAAGGCGCTGGATCTCGCCAAGAAGGCGCACGATTCGTTAGGCGTGTCGCGCGCTGCCGATCAGGTGGGCATGACGTCGTGGCGCCAGTATCTCGACCACGCCAACGGCCACATTTACAGCGTCGTCCTCAAGAACATCAAAGACCGCACCGCGCTGCGCGATCCGCGCACCATAGGGTATTTCATCGACAATCAGACCATTCGCACCGCGGCGCAGGATTGGTCGGGACAGGTGGAATACTTCAAGGCGTGGGAGTCGTTCTCCCAGGCGCTCGCGTTCAATCCGTCCAACGAAAGCGCACTGCGCCATTCGTACATGGCCCTCGCCGACCGGAAACGGTGGGTCGAGATGCAGCACATGGCGCGGGTTCGCCTAAACGAGGATTCGACCGACGGATGGGCGTGGCTGGCCGATGGACTGGCCGAGCACCGCTTGGACGACGACAAGGAGTCCTCGGAGGCCTTCCGCAAAGGACTCGCCTTGCTGCCAGGCGACGAGCGCGCGCGATACGACCGGCTATCGCGCATCTTCACGACGAGAGATTCGGTGGAAACGGCCGACCTGCCGCCGGCCGAGCAGCAGAACCTGCGGCGCATGTACTGGCTGATGGCCGACCCACTCTGGTCGCAGGCCGACAATGCGCACCGCCTCGAATTCCTGAGCCGCGTGGTGTATGCGGAGCTGTGCTTCGGGGTGGAGGAATTCGACATTCACGGCGCGGACACGGACGAAGGCGAAGTGTACGTGCGGTACGGACCGCCGCCCGCCGTGATCTCGATTCCGCCCGACCCGTTCGTCACGCACGTGCAGGACATCCGGGTGCTCTGGTGGTACGCGGCCGATGAGGCGTTCCTGTTCGACCAGCTGCCCACCTACGGCGTGGTGACGCTCGAGCCGTTCGACAAGGGCGAAGTTAGGCGGTTGCGCGACACGATCCCGGTGGTGTGGCGCAACGCGGGCGACGCGCATCTCGTCGACTCGATCGACGTCAACGCCGTCCGGTTCCGCGCGCCTGGCGATTCGGGCGACGTGTTCGTGGCGGCCGACGTCCCCGTGAGTCGCATGCTGCGCGGGATCGATCTCGTGCGCGGCATGCTCGAGGTGGTGTTCGAGGGATTCACGTGGCGCGCCGATTCGGTGTTCCGCCGCGCCGACCAGCATGTGGTGAACTTCGCGCACGACGATTCGGATCAGGTGCGCACGTGGCGCGAGCGGATCGCGCCGGGCACGTTCCTGTATCGCGTGGAAGCGCTGCAACCGGATGCGATGCGGGGCGCCCGCGGCGCGAGCCGGCTCGAGCTGCTCAACGACCACGGATTCGGCTTGAGCGACCTGTTGGTCGCCGCCAAGGTGACCCCGCGCGATGGTTCCGAGCCCGAGCGCTGGAGCGACTTCGACATCACGCCTAACTTCGGCCGGGTGGAGCGCGGCAGGCCGTTCGCGCTGCTGTGGGAGACGTACGGCCTCGAGGCGCAAAACGGGTCCGACGCGTACGACGTGTCCATCGTGGTCTCACGCGCCAAGAGCACCGGCTTCGGCGCGCTGGTCGCGCGCATCGTGGGTGGCGTGGCCGGCGCCGTCGGCCTCTCGCGCAGCGGCGCCGATTCGGTGGCGCTCTCGTTCCCGCGGCAGATTCCCGCGCGCGACGCAGCCGTCGATTACGTGACGCTCGACATGGCCAACGCGCCGGCCGGCTTGTATCACCTCGAGGTGACCGTGTCCGATGATCACACCGGACGCCGCGTCACACGCCGGAGCACGATCACGGTCTCGGAGTGACACACGGTGGGCGCACCGCGGACTACGATTTCGAGCTGAATCCGGCACGGATCGCGCAAGAGCCCGTCGAGCCGCGCGACGCCTGCAAGCTCATGGTGGTCGACCGCGCGTCGGGTCGCATCTCCCACCACATTTTTCGCGACCTCCCGGCGCTCATGCGCGCGGGCGATGCACTCGTGCTCAACACGACCCGTGTGTTCCGCGCCCGATTGTTAGGCACGCGTCCGTCGGGCGCGCCGGGCGAAGTGCTGTTGCTCAGGCAGCTGGATGCGGACCGCTGGGAAGCGATGGTGAGTCCCGGCGGCAAGCTGCGCCCGGGCCGAACGATGATGGTCGCGCCAGGGTTCGACGTCGAGATCCTCGAGCAGACCGAGCGCCGCACTCGCATTGTGCGCCTGTGTGTCGCCGACGGCGACAGTGCCGCGGCGATCGAGCGCCATGGCCACGTCCCGCTCCCGCCATATATCGCCCGCCCCGATACGGCGCTCGACGCGGAGCGGTATCAGACCGTTTATGCGGCGGAGCGCGGCTCGGTCGCCGCGCCGACCGCGGGTCTGCATTTCACGCCGTCCTTGCTCGACGAGATCGCACGACGCGGCGTCGAGCGAGTGAACGTGGTGCTGCACGTCGGCGCCGGCACGTTCAAGCCGGTCGAGGTGGATGATCCGGCCCAACATACGATGCACGAAGAGTGGTTCGAGGTAACGGAGACGGCCGCGCGCGCGCTCACCGCCACGCGCGAGCGAGGCGGTGCGATCTGGGCCGTGGGCACGACTGCGACCCGCACGCTCGAGAGCACGACGCGCGATGGTGCCGCGTTTGCCGTCACGCGCGGCGACACGCGCATTTTCATCCGTCCGCCGTACACCTTTCACGGCGTGGACAAACTCATCACCAATTTTCATCTTCCCCGGTCGACGCTTCTCATGCTCGTAGCCGCGTTCGCCGGCTACGACCTCTCCATGAGGGCGTACCGTGAGGCAATAGATGGGGACTACCGGTTTTATTCGTACGGCGACGCGATGGCTATCGTGTAGCGGCATCGTTTTCGCCGGCGTTGCGGGCGCGTGCGCGTCGTCGAGCTCGGCGCGCGTGTACGAGCCGCCGCAGACGGCCGCGCGGCTTTCCCTCGACGACATACACGATCGCCTTACGGAGATGATGGTGTTCGAGTGCCCGCGGCTTCTCGGATCTCGCGACCGGCGGCGCGGCAGCGTGTCCATCGACCTCGCGGTCGGCACGGACGGCCGCGTGCAGCACGCGACGATTCACCACGGATCGGGCGACGCGACCTTCGACGACATCGCCGGCGGCCTGGCCGCGCGCCTCGCGCTCGCGCCGCCGCAGCAGGTGATGGTCAACGACCCGCCGACCCATCGCCTAACGGTGCTCTACGAGTGCGCGCCGGCCGGCGCCGACATCCGGCTCGACACCGACTCCCTCTGACGCCGATGCCCGCCGCATCGACCGCCGGACCACCCGGCGCCGCGGAATTCCCGTTCTCGGTGCACGCCGTCGCCGGTGCCGCGCGCGCCGGCGTTTTCACGACGCCGCACGGCGCGGTGCCGACGCCGGCGTTCATGGCCGTGGGCACGCTCGCGACCGTCAAGACGCTCGATCCCCAAGACCTCCGCGCGATCGGAGCCTCGATGATCCTCGCCAACACGTACCACCTGCACCTCCGCCCGGGCGAGGACGTCGTCCGTGCGTTAGGCGGGCTGCACCGCTTCATGCACTGGGACGGCCCCATCCTCACCGACTCGGGCGGCTTCCAGGTGTTCTCGCTGGAAACGATGCGCCGCGTGAGCGAGGACGGCGTCGAGTTTCGGAGTCACGTCGATGGGTCGCGGCGATTCTTCACGCCCGAGCGCGTGATCGAGATCCAACGCGATCTGGGCGCCGACGTCGTGATGCAGCTCGACCACGTCATCCCCGGCCAGTCGGATCTCGCGCAGGCACGCGACGCGAGCGAACGCAGCGTGCGCTGGCTCGCGCGATGCCAAACGGCGTGGGATGCGCATCGCGCGGCCCAAGACGGCGCGACCCCTCAGGCGCTCTTCCCCATCGTGCAGGGCGGAACGCACACCGAGCTGCGTCGCGAAATGGCGGACAGGATTCGCGCCATGTCCAACTGGCCCGGCTATGCGATCGGCGGCTTGTCGGTAGGCGAGAGCAAGGACGACATGCACGCGGTTCTCGATGTCGCAAACGACGCGTTGCCGCGCGATCGGCCGCGCTATCTCATGGGCGTCGGCTTCCCCGACGATCTCGTCGAAGGCGTGCGACGCGGCATCGACCTGTTCGACTGCGTGGCGCCCACGCGCATGGGTCGAACCGGCACCGCGTTCACCAACTACGGACGCGTGAACGTCCGCAACGCCCGGTGGCGCATCGATCCGCGACCGCTCGACCCGGACTGCACGTGCTCCACCTGCCGGCGCTTCAGCCGCGCCTACATCCGTCACCTCTTCGTGTCCGACGAGGTACTCGGCCTGCGCCTTCTGTCGCTGCACAATGTACATTTCCTGGTCTCCCTCATGCGTGCGGCGCAGGGCGCCATCGCCGGGGGCAATTTCGACGGCTGGAGCCGTGAGTGGCTCGGCCGATATCACTCCGGATCCGCCACGGCACCATGATCGCACATCTCTGGCTCCTTCCACTTGGCCTCGCACAAGCCGCGGCTGCACCATCCAGCAGCGCGGGCTCGAAAGTGTTCATCATCGAGCTCGCTGTCCTGGCCGCCGTGTTTTACTTCTGGGTCTTGAGACCGCAGTCCACGCAGCGCAAGCGGCACGAAGAAGCGCTACGCGTGATGAAAAAGGGCGACGAGGTGGTGACCGCGGGCGGAGTTGTGGGCGAAGTCATCTACATCAAGCAGACGATGAAGGACGGCGTGTCCGCGCCTTCCATGGATGACCGCATCACGATCAAGTCGGGCGAATCACGCCTCATCGTCGAGCGCGGACGGATCGCGCGCATTTCGAGCAAGGTCGCCGACACGGAGAGCACCGCGTCGTGAGCTTGCTCGACATCTACGTTTTAGGCGCGCCGATCCTGCGACAGGAAACGGTACCGGTGACCGAGATCACGCCGGAGCTGCAACAGCTGATCGACGACATGTTCGAGACCATGTATGCCGCGAAGGGCATCGGACTCGCCGCGCCGCAGATCGGTCGCACCGAGCGGTTGTCGGTGATCGACGTCGATGAGAACCCATTCGTCGTGATCAACCCCGAGATCGTCCTCGCCGAGGGCAAGCAGAAAGGTGAGGAGGGCTGCTTGTCGATCCCCGACATCTACGGAGACGTCGAACGCGCGATGCGCGTGGTCGTGCGCGCACAGGATCGCAATGGGGAATCGTTCGAGGTCGATGCGAACGACTTGCTCGCGCGATGCCTGCAGCACGAGATCGATCATCTGCACGGACGATTGTTCATCGACTACCTGAGTCTCGTGAAGCGCCGCGCGGCGCTCGCGAAGTGGGAGAAGGCGCGGCAGAAGGACGGCGATCGGTCGCACGTGCGCAAATTGACGCCGCAGGAAGCCGCGGGGAGTCATCGGCGGGACGAGGAGCTTTGACGTGCGCGTCCTCTTCTGGGGGACGTCGGCGTTTGCGGTACCTTCGCTCAATGCGCTGCTTGGCGAGGGGTTCGAGGTCGTCGGTGTCGTGACGCAGCCGGACCGCGCGCAGGGCCGGTCGCGGTCCACGCTCGTTCCGTCGCCGGTGAAAGAGGTCGCGGTCGCGGAAGACATCCCGGTGCTGCAACCGGAAAAGCCGCGGGGCGACGTGTTTGTCGCGGAGATCGCGGCGCTGGAGCCCGACGTCTCGGTGGTCGTGTCCTACGGCCACATCCTGCCGGCGGCGATCATAAACCTGCCTCCGTTAGGCACAGTGAACGTGCACGCGTCGCTTCTCCCCAAGTTGCGCGGCGCCGCGCCCATCCAGGCGGCCATCCGCGACGGGTTCATCGAGACCGGCATCACGATCATGAAAATGGTGCCGGAGCTGGACGCCGGCCCGATTCTGCTGCAGGCGCGGACGCCGATCGCCGCCGACGAGACGTTCGGCGAGCTGGAGCTCCGGCTCTCGGAGCTAGGCGCGCTGGCGTTAGTCGAAGCGCTCACGCTCCTCTCCGTTGGGCAGGCGAACGAGCGGCCGCAGGATCACGCGGCCGCGACGCGCGCGAGCCAGATCGATCGCGCGATGGCGCGGGTGCCGTGGCAGGACGGCTGCGGCGTCGTCGCGCGGCTCATCCGCGCGTACGATCCCAGGCCGGGCGCGTACGCCATGCTCGGCGGGGTCGAAGTGAAACTCTTCGGCGCGCGCGAGACCGACACCGTCGAGCGACACGGCCGCGCCGGCGAGGTGCTGGCGGTGGACGATGACGGCATGCTCGTGGCGTGCGGCGACGGCGGGGTGTCGATCGCGTTCGTCCAACCGGCCGGCCGCCGCCGGATGGCGAGCCGCGACTGGGCCGCGGGGCGGGGGGTGTCGGTGGGCGACCGCCTGGACTGACTTAGCCTAACGCAAAACCCGTGATCCCGTTCGTCCACGCGGTGACCACCGACGGCGTGTTGGCCCGCGCCGACTTCCTGGGCCGCGCGCGGCGTGTCATGGAAGCCTTGGGTCCGCGCGGCGCGGTCCACCTCCGCTCGCGTATCGTGCCCGCCGCCCGGCTTTACGAGCTCGCCGTTGCGTTAGGCGCGGTGCGCGAGCGCACCGGCGCCTGGGTCGTGATCAACGACCGCGTCGACGTCGCGTGCGCCGCGCGCGCGTCCGCCGTCCAGCTCACCACGCGCTCGCTCTCGGTGGCGGATGCCCGCCGCATGGCCGGCACCATGCCGCTCGGCGCGAGCGCGCACGCGGTCACGGATGCGTCGAGCGCCGCCGCCCAAGGCGCCGACTGGATCGTGGTCGGACACGTGTACGAGACACCCTCGCATCCCGATGAGCCCGCGCGCGGTCTCGACCTGGTTCGCGAGACCACGTCCGTGATGGCCACACCCGTCATCGCCATCGGCGGCATCAAACCGCAGCACGTCGAAGCCCTGCTCGACGCCGGCGCGCATGGCGTGGCCGCGATCAGCGGAATCTGGAGCGCGAACGATGCCGAACGCGCCGCCGCCGACTATCTTTCCCGCTATGAGCGACATCACCGTCGGTAGCGGGACGATTACACCCGTGGTGAACGGCGAGGCGCGCTCTGTGAGCGCCGGCTCCACGATGGGTGACCTCCTGCGCACGCTCGCGCTCGACCCCCAACTCGTCGTCGTGGAACACAACCGTACGATCCTCAGGGACCGCGCCCAGTACGATGCACTCCGCCTCGCCACCGGCGACACGATCGAAATCGTGCATTTTGTTGGAGGAGGGTGAGGTGACCACGCTGCTCAGTCCTGCGCGCCCCGCAGAAGGGCTCGACACACCGTTCGTCATCGCTGGACGCGAGTTCCGATCGCGCCTGCTGGTAGGCACCGGAAAGTACGCCTCCAACGACGCGATGGTCCGCGCGATCGACGCCAGCGGCGCCGAAGTGGTGACGGTCGCCGTGCGTCGCGTCAACCTCGATCGCACGCGTGACGAAGGAATCCTCTATCACCTCGATCCGTCGCGATTCTTTTTGCTGGCGAACACGGCCGGCTGCTACGCGGCCGACGACGCCGTGCGCTATGCCCGACTCGCGCGCGCCGCCGGTTTCAACGAGTGGGTGAAGCTCGAGGTGATCGGCGACCAGGAAACGCTGCTGCCCGACACGGCCGGCCTGCTCGAGGCCACGCGCACGCTGGCCGCCGACGGGTTCAAGGTCATGGCGTACTCCAACGATGACCTTGTTACGGCGCTTCGTCTCGAGGACGCGGGCGCCGTGGCCGTGATGCCTCTCGCATCGCCAATCGGCTCGGGGCTGGGTTTGCTGAACGAGTTTTCGATTCGCACCATCAAGCACCGCTTGTCCGTACCGGTGATCGTCGACGCCGGCGTGGGAACGGCATCGGACGCTTGCCTCACGATGGAACAGGGCGTGGACGGCATCCTCATGAATACGGCGCTCGCGGCGGCCTCCGATCCGGTTCGCATGGCGACCGCCATGCGGTGCGCGGTCGACGCCGGGCGCTTGGCGTATCTCGCCGGACGCATGCCGCGTCGAGAAGTAGCAGTGCCATCGTCTCCCACGGAGGGACTCCTGGAGTGAGCGGGTCGCGCGCGCAGGGCACGCACGTGTTGCATGAGGTTGGCGCGGGCGCGGTGACGGAATCGCGTCGCGTGGCGGCGGAGTTGTGCGCGGACTTGAGGCAGGGCGAGCTGCTCGACCCCGCGTTCGACCGGCGCGCGCCGA
>JAICLH010000131.1 GCA_025927495.1 Gemmatimonadaceae bacterium | reverse complement strand
CGTTAGGCGGTGACGCGCGCTACCTGGCCCGCGCCCCGCTCGCGCTCGTCCCCATGGACGACGAGATGCGCGACACCCTCGCCGCGCTGGGCATGCGCGACGCCGGCGCGTTCGCCGCCCTCGAGGCGGAAGACGTCGAGCGCCGCTGGGGCGACGAAGGACTCGCCGCGTGGCGCCTCGCGCGCGGCGAGGACGAGCGCCGCCCCGTGCTCGCCCGCTTGGGCCCGCCGCGCACCGTGGACGCCGAGCTCGCGTCCACGCCGACGATGGAACCCGGGTTGTTCCTCGTGCGCGCGGCGCTGGACACGCTCGCGTCGGCGCTCGTGGCCGATGGACGCGCGGCCGCCGTCGTCTCGATCACGCTCACGCTCGACGACGCCCGGAGCGCGATTCCCCAGGCCGGCGCGCGGGCGCACACGGTGACGCGCGAAATCCGCATCCCGCGGCCGACGGCGCGCGCCGCGCACCTCTTCGACCACTGCCGCGCGCTCCTCGAGCGGTGGCCGCTCACCGCGCCCGCGTGCGGCGTGCGCGTGTCGATCACCGCCACGGCGCCGCTCGCCGGCGAGCAGGGCGACCTGCTCGCCACCGAGTGGCGCGACCCCAAGGCCATCGACGCCGCACTCGCGCGCCTGCGCGCGGAGTTAGGCGACGATGGCGTGGTGAAACCCGTCGCGCGCGATGCGCACGCGCCGGAACGCGCCGGCGCGTGGGTGCCGGACGCCGGCGATGACGCCGATGCCGATGCGGCACACGATGTCGCGAATCCGGATGCCGAGCGCAGCGCGTTGCGCCTGCTCGAAACGCCGGAGCCGGCCCAAGTCGCGTGCGAGGGGGACGCGCCGCGCGCCGTGCGCTGGCGGGGACGACGCATTGCCCTCGTGCACGTGACCGGCCCCGAGCTCATCTCGGGCGACTGGTGGCGCGACGATGGCTACCGCCGCACGTACTGGCAGGGTGAAGGCGACGGCATGGAGCTCGTGTTGTTCCGCGAGCACGACGCCTGGTTCGTGCAGGGCTGGTATGACTGAGCGGCACGCGCCGATGCCTAACGCCGGCTATGTCGAGCTCCACTGCCACTCCGCGTACTCCCTGCTCGACGGCGCCTCGCACCCCGATGCGCTCGTGGCCCGCGCGCGCCGGCTCGGCTTCTCCGCCCTCGCGCTCACCGACCACGACGAGTTAGGCGGCGCCGTCGCGTTCGCCCAGGCGGCCGACGACGCGGGATTGGGCGGCATCATCGGCGCCGAGATCACGATCACACACGATGCCCCGCCGGCCGACGCCGACGACTCCCACCTCGTGCTCCTCGCCGAGTCGCGCGAGGGCTACGCCAACCTGTCCACGATCATCACCCGCGCGCGCATGGAGAGCGGCCGCGGCCAACCCGGCGTGTCGCTCGACGTCGTTGCCCAACACGCCGCCGGGCTCTTCGCGCTCACGGGATGTCCGCGCGGCTGGGTGCCGCGCCGCGTGGCGCGCGGCGACCCCGACGGCGCGTGCGAGGCTGCGGCCATGCTGCTCGACATCTTCGACCGACGCGTCGCCATCGAATGCTGGGACCACGGCCTGGAGGACGAGCGCCGCCTGGTCCCGCCGCTCATGGCGATCGCGCGCGCTCTCGACATCCCGTGGGTGGTGACCAACGACGTGCACTATGCCGAGCCCCGCGGGCGGATCGTGCACGACGTGCTCAGCGCGCTCCGCCACCAGCGCACGCTCGACGCCATGGGCACCCGCCTCCGGCCTAACGGAGAATGGTACCTGAAGAGCGCGCGGCAGATGGCGCGCCGGTGGCAGCAGTACCCCGAGGGCCTGCGTGCCACGCTCGCCATCGCCGAGCGGTGCGCGTTCCGGATGTACGAGCTCACGCCCACGCTCCCCGCCTTCCCGCTCCCGCCCGGCGTCACCGCCGACGAGTACCTGGCTCGGTTAGTCGAGGCCGGAGCGGAGGAGCGCGTGCCGGCCTTCAGGGAAGCGGCGGCGCTCCAAACGGGGGAAGCGGCGGCTCCGCCGCCTTCGGGAAGCGCGCGCCACAGCCGCGCTTCGGGAAGCGGCGGCCGGCGCCGCCTTGGGGAATCAGGCCTCCACCCCGCATTCCCCTCTTCCCCCAAGCCGTTAGGCCGCTTCCCGCAGGCAGCGCCAGCCGCCGCTTCCCCCAGCGCGCCTCCGGCGCGCGCTTCCCAATACCGGACCCAGATCGCCCACGAGCTCGACGTGATCCGGAAGCTCGGCATGGCCGGCTACTTCCTCATCGTCTGGGACATCGTCCGCTTCTCGCGCCGCGAGGGCATCCTCTGCCAGGGCCGCGGCTCCGCCGCCAATTCCGTCGTCTGCTTCTGCCTCGGCATCACCGCCGTCGACCCCGTCAAACTCGGCCTGCTCTTCGAGCGCTTCCTGAGCGAAGACCGCGAAGGCGCCCCCGACATCGACATCGACTTCGCCCACCGCGACCGCGAGCGCGTGTTGCAATACGTGTACGAACGCTACGGCCGCGAACACGCCGCCATGGTGTGCGAACAGATCACCTATCGCACGAAATCCGCGATCCGCGACGCCGCCCGCGTGTTGGGCTTCTCGGTGGAACAAGCGGATGCGCTGTCGCTCCACAGCGACCATTTCCAGGAGGACGAACGCCCCACGCCCGCCTCGTCGGCGGCCTCGCCTAACGCATCCCCCCCGCCCTCTTCCCCCTTCCCCCTGCCCCCAGGCGACGCCGTCGCCGCTTCCCTCGACGGCACCGACCGCCGCGTCCGCGCCCTCCCGGCCATCGTCCGCGGCTTGCGCCGCATCCCGCGCCACCGCTCGATCCACGTCGGCGGCTTCGTCCTAACGGAAGAACCGCTCTCCCACATCGTCCCCATCGAGCCCGCCGCCATGGATGCCCGCACCGTCATCCAGTGGGAGAAGGACGACGTCGAAGTCATGGGCCTCGTCAAGATCGACCTCCTCGGACTCGGGATGCTCACGCTCATCCAGGATTGCCTGCTCTACATCCGCGACACGCGCGGCCATACGGTCGACCTCGCCCGACTCGACTATACCGACCAGGCGGTGTACGACGACCTCTGCCGCGCCGACACGATCGGCGTCTTCCAGGTCGAGAGCCGCGCGCAGATGAACACGCTGCCCCGCCTCAAACCGCGGTGCTTCTACGACCTCGTCGTCGAAGTCGCGATCATCCGGCCCGGACCGATCCAGGGCGAGATGGTGCACCCGTACCTCCGGCGCCGCGCCCATGAGGAAGAAGTCACGTACCCGCACCCGTCGGTCGCGCCGATCCTCGAGCGCACGTTAGGCGTCCCGTTGTTTCAGGAGCAGGGCATGCAGGTGGCGATCGCCGCCGCCGGATTCACGCCCGGCGAAGCCGATACCCTGCGCCGCGCGATGGGACACAAGCGCAGCCACGAGCGCATGGCCGCGATCTGCGAGCGGCTCATCGAAGGCATGAAACGCAACGGCATTCCCGAGGAAACCGCGCGCCGGATTTACAAGCAGATCAACGCCTTCGCCGACTACGGATTCCCCGAGTCGCACGCGGCAAGCTTCGCGCTGCTCGTGTACGCGAGCGCGTACCTCAAGCACTACTACGCGCCCGAGTTCACCGCCGCGATTCTCAATGCCCAACCGATGGGCTTCTACTCGCCCGGCACGATCATCGAGGACGCGCGCCGCCACGGCGTACCCATCCGCCCCGTCGACGCCGCCCGCTCGGCGTTCGATTGCACGCTGGAGCGGGATGCGGCGCCACCCACGGCGTCACCGGCGGTGCGACTTGGATTCCGGCTCGTCAAGGGTCTCGGTTCCCGGTCGCGGGACATGCTGGAGACCGCGCTCACGGGCGGCGGCCCCTTCCAGTCCATTGCCGACTTCGTTAGGCGGTCGGGATTGGACCGCCGGGCGCTCCGCGCGGTGGCCGAAGCGGGCGCGCTCGACAGCTTCGTCCCCGACGAGCCGGATGCCCGCCGGCGCCGCGCCGCGATCTGGCGGATGCTCGAGACGTTCCGCGGCGAAGCCGGCGCGCTGGCGCCGAACCGCCCCAAGCTCGACGTGCCGGCGAGCGTGCCGGCCATGTCGACGCTCGAGCTCACCGCCGCCGACTACCGCCTCACGGGCGTCTCGTTCCACGGCCACCCGCTCAAGCACCTCCGGCCGCTGCTCACGCCTAACGGAGTGCGCTCGGCGCGCGAAGTCTTGGCGCTGCCCGATGGATCGCGCGGCGTGGCCGTGGCGGGTTTGGTGATCTGCCGGCAACGGCCGGGCACGGCCAAAGGATTCGTCTTCCTCACGCTGGAAGACGAGACCGGACTCGTGAACGTAGTGGTGACGCCGAAGCAGTTCGACCGGCAGGCCCTGCTCATCACGACGGCGCCGCTGTTGCTCGTGCGGGGCGCGCTGCAAGTGGAGCAGCACGTGGTCAACCTGCGCGGCGAGATGTTTCGCGCCCTGCGCATCGACGTGGGGGCCGAGGGCATCCGCCCCCACGATTTCCGTTAGGCTTGAGGCCGGTGCGCCCGGCCGCTCAGTAGCGCCGGCGCCGCTGGCTCGCTCGCTGGCGCAGCAGGAACAGCCCGAGAAGCAGCGAGCCCAACCCGATCATCGCGTATGCCGGCATCATGGTCGCCGTCTTGGGCGGCACGAGCCCCTCCTCCTTCGCCTCATCCGCCGTCAACCGCGGCGCTACGCCCGCCGCGTACCGCCGCGTACGCGCCGGCGACGCCGCGCCCGTCCCGGCCGGCGCTCCGCGGTCGGCGGCCGGCCCGGCGCCTAACGGCGACGCCGTCGAGTCGGCGAGCGTACCGGCCGACGTCTCGACGATCGGCGCGACCCCGACTGGATCGGCCGCGAACGGAACCACGCTCGGATCGAGCGACGCTTCCTTCGAGTGCTTGATGTGCAGAACCGCCGCGACCAGCCCGGCGAACAATCCCCCGCCGAACGCGCCCGCAACGTGCCCGTTGTCGTTCGAGTCGGGGAACTTGCACTCGCAGACCTGGGCGCGCGCACCGGACGCGAGCGTCGTACTCACGATGAGCGCCAGCGAAGCCGCCGCAACGGATTGTCGTAGCTGCATTGTGTACTCGGAGAAGAACGGAGTGCGGGAAGAACGGTCGGCTGTCCCACCGCGACGCATGGCAGGAACTACTCGTCGCGGGCTACCACCCACCCAGGACCCCGACGCCGGCATCGAAGATCGAGCTAACCGCCGGCGCGCCGAACGAGTGCTAAGGAAATGCCAAACGCGAAAAAAAACAAGACGGCAGAGCAAAAAAACGTTACAAGCCTCGAAATAGGCCGTAACACGCCCTCCTCCCCTTTCCCCGTAGCCGGGTACCTTATCAAAGAGCACTCGGGCGCCGAGCTCCGATGCCGGCCAGGTGACCGCACGGCGAGCGCCGCTTACAAGCGGGAGGAAGTCATGAGAACACTTCGGGTTGCCGGCATGCTTGGGTTGGCCATCGCCACACTGGCCGCGACGCCATCGGCGCAATCCAGCGCGTCGTACGCGGCCGCGTCATCGACGCGCACCGACTCGTCGCGCGCCGCGAGCGCAACGCGCGCGTCCGACTCGTTGGGCACAGTTGACGCGCGCGGAACACGCGGCACATCCGCGATCGTGATGCGCGACGCCAACAGCTTCGTGTCGCAACGCACCGACGACACGACCCGGTACGAGAATCTCCTGGGTACGATTGGCGTGCAGTCGGTGCCCGACGGCGCGGGCTACGTCGTGCTGGAGGACGGCACCGTGTGGAAGGTAGCGCTGTCCGATCGCCCGCGCGTCGACCAGTGGAAGGCAGGCGATCAGGTGATCCTGCGTACGGCGCCGATCGTCGAGGGCAAGGACTTCCGCTATCGGTTGGTCAACGGGCGCGACGAGTCCGACGTGTTGGTCGCGTTCCGCGGCTCCGACCAGCCGGCTGACTAACGAAAACACCGCCCGTCGCTCACGCGACGCGCCCAACGCGAAACGACAACGGCCACCGCACATCGAGCGGCGTGTGCGCGTCGGGCCACAAGGGCGCGATTCCCTGTTCGACCTCGAGCACGGGATCGCGCCCTTCGCGTTCCTGCAGCACCCGCGTGCCGGACCACGTGCGCAGATAGCCGAGGACGTGATCGCGCGTCCACGATGCCACGATCGACATCGACGGCGCGGGGATCTCGGCGAACGGGAACGGCACATCGCGATAGCCGCGGTCCACCTGTTTCCGCTCCGGCGCCCATGCGTCGCGCAGCGTCTCGAAGTAGTATCCGTCGATCACGCGATCGATGGCCGGCGTGATCCGGATGAGCGAATAGCACCATGCCGCCACCACGCCGCGCGGCCGCAGCACGCGATGCACCTCGGCGAAGAAGGTCGCCGCGTGGAACCAGTGGAGGGCCTGGGCGACCGTCACCACGTCCACCGAGCCCGATGCGATCGCCGCTTCTTCGGCGCGCATGCGGACGTAATGAACGTTCGGCAGTGGTTGCGCGTGCGCGAGCTGCGGCCCGCTGGCGTCCGTGGCCATCACGCGCTCGACGTGCGGGGCAATGCCTAACGCTGCCTGGCCGTTGCCGGTCGCGCAATCCCAGGCCGTCGTCGCGCCGGGCACGAGGCCGGCCAGCCAGGCAAACAGCTCATCCGGATAGGTCGGCCGGAAATCCGCGTACGCGGCCGCTTGTCGTGAGAAATAATCCTTGAACGCGCTCACGCCTTGCGTTGGGCGCGACGCGGGGTCGCGCCCGCGTTTTTCTTCTTGCGTTTGCGCGGCGCGAGAATGGTGCCCCGGCACCGCGGCGACCCGCACCGGCACGGATACAATTTCTCGTCATCGACGCCGGCGTCATCTTCGCGCTCGTACTGGTAGTCGTACACCAGCTCCTCGCCCGGAGGGATCGTGCGCACGGCCTCGATCCAGATGTGGCCGTTGTCGATCACGGCTTCGCAATTGGGATCGCACGAATGGTTGATGAAGCGCGCGTCGTTCCCGTTGACGGCGGCGTCGATGCACGTCTTCCGGTCGAGCGTGAACAAGAACGTGTGATGACGCGCCATGTGCTCGTCATCGTAGCGCCGGTCCGCCTCCTCGTGCGACACGCGCTCACCGGTGTACTCGATGATGCGCGTGCCCTTGCGAATCTGGCGGCGGGCGAAGGCGCCGCGCCCCTGGATGCGCGAGCGCCGGATCTCGAAGTATGGATTGTGTGATGATGTCGACATGACCGGCGAACGGCTGGGTTGAGCGCCTACCTAGAGCGACCGGTCGGGCGTCACCCGCACCCGCGGCAGCTCGTCGCCTAACGATTGATCCGGCGTGAAGTCTTCGCCCGGATTCACGAAGCGGTCCACCTCCAATCCGTACTGCTTGTCGTACAGCTGGCGGTAGCGGCCGTGCACGGCGAGCAGCTCGTCCTGCGTGCCGCGCTCCACGATGCGGCCCTCCTCGAGCACCAGGATCTGGTCCGCGCTGGCGATTGTCGACAGCCGGTGCGCGATCACAAACGTCGTCCGGCCGCGGCGAAGCCGTCGCAAACCATCGCGAATGAGCGCTTCGCTCTCGCTGTCCAGACTCGACGTGGCTTCGTCGAGAATCAGGATGCGCGGGTCGGCCAGAATCGCGCGCGCAATCGCCACGCGCTGGCGCTCGCCGCCCGAGAGACGGACGCCGCGCTCGCCGACCACCGTGTCGAAGGCGTCGGTGAAGCGGGAGATGAATTCATCGCAGTGCGCCGCTCGCGCCGCAGCCATGATCTCATCCATCGACGCCCCGGGCTTCGAGAAGCCGATGTTCTCGGCGATAGTGCCGTCGAAGAGGAAGTTGTCCTGCAGCACCACGCCCAGGTGCGAGCGATATTCGCCTAACCGAAGCTCGGCCAGATCGCGGCCGTCGATCAGGATCCGGCCCGATTGCGGGTGGTTGAACGCCATGATGAGGCTGATGAGCGTGCTCTTGCCAGCGCCGCTCGAGCCAACGAGCGCCGTCGTCGACCCCGCCGGCGCGTGGAACGAGATGTCGCGCAGCACCGGGACGTTCTCCGCGTACGAGAAGCTCACATCCTCGAATCGTACGTCGCCCTCGACATCGCTCACGTGCCCGCGCTCGGCGTCGTGCTCGTCCTCCGTGGCCATCATGCGGATCTCGCGGATCCGGTCGAGCCCCGCGAAGGCCTCGCTGACCTGCGTGCCGATCGAGGCGATCTGGACGAGCGGCGCGGCCACCAACCCGATGAACAACACGTACGTGAAGAAATCGCCGAGGGTCATCTTGTTGGACAGAATCGCATGGCCGCCGACGACGATCATCAACACGCCGACCGCGCCGACGATGATCGTCGTGAACGCCGTGAGCGCCGATACGCCCGTGATGGTGCGCGCGATGTTGCGCAGCAGCTTGTGCACGCCGCGCGCGAACACGAGCTGCTCCCGGCGCTCGGCGATATACGTCTTGACCACCCGGATGCCGCTCAACGACTGGCTGAGCCGGCCCGTGACGTCCGCGGTGATGACGCTCCGCTCACGGAAAATCGGGCGCAGCTTGGTGAACGCCAGCGCCATGCCGGCCGCGAAGGTGAGCAGAATGAGCAGCGTGATGGTGGTGAGTGCCCAGTTGAGCCAAAAGAGCACGACTAACGCAAGCACCGCGGTCACGAGTCCGCCGATCAACTGCACGAGGCCCGTGCCCACCAGATTGCGGATGCCTTCGGCGTCATTCAGGATGCGCGAGATGAGAATGCCCGTTTGCGTGCCGTCGAAATAGGAGACGGGCAGGCGCAGCACGTGCTCGTTCACCCGCTTGCGCATGTCGGCGATCGCGCGTTGGGCGGCGACACTCATCACTTGCGAGAGCGCGAAGGTGGTGCCCGCCTGCACGAGCGTCGCGGCGACCACGACCAACGCGATCGGCGTCAGCAAGTACGCCTGGTGCTGGCCGATGACTCGGTCAATGAGGATTTTTGGACTGGCTGGCAGCACCAGACCGGCAAGCCGGTTCACGAGCATCAACGCGAGCCCGAGCCCGAGCTGGCCGCGGTGGTGCCCGATCAGCTCGCGCGCCTCGGCCCAGGCGTTGTTCATGTTCACTTTCTTTTTTTCCGGCTGGCCGCGCGACGTACCGGGACGCGCGCGGCGTTGCTCGTGTGCGATGCGCGTGGCTGGGGTTGTCATCATGCTCGCAATATAGACGTCGCCGGTGGCTCTGGTCGTCCCGCTATGCGCCGCTACTTCACGCCCAGTTGCTTGGCGATGCGCTGCGTTTGATTCGCGAAAATTTCGCGCGCGGTCGCGCTGTCGGACACGAACCACTCCGCGTTCCGGAACGCGCGCTCCGAGATCTCCTTGCGGTAGCGCTCGAGATACGGCTTCACTTTGGCGAACAGCAGCAGGCCTTCGCCGCTCGTTTCGGCCAGGAAGTCGGAATGGATGATGCCGTGGCGCGCCATGCCGAACACCATCTCCCAATACGTCGTCGTCTGGCGGTACGCCGCGTTGAGCGGGTGATCGGCTTTCGTGACGCCGGCGAGCTCCTCGTACGACTTGGGCAGGAACTCTCGCATCTGTTGACGCGATACGCGCATCGTCGGTTCACGCCGTAACTCGTACAACCGAAGAACGAGCTCGGCGTCGTGGTGATCGGGAAAGTCTTTGGGCATTGAGAAATCACATGGCGTCGGGAAGCTAGGGCGCCGTCGCTTGGAGGCGGCAGCGAGGACGCCATCAATTTATCCGACCGCGAGCGCGTATGGCGCCGGTTGCAAAACGGTCACAATGACGCACCGCGAGTCAGGAGGAACCACGCGACTCCCGTGGTGAATATTTCTGTGTGGGGAATGGGTCTTGCCCCTTCGGACAAGTCATGGTAGCTAAACCATGTAGGCACTCCCTTCCTGGGCGACCGGGCGCATGGACCTGACGACGTGGATTCTTGTCGGCGGCGCCATCCTGGCGCTCGTGATCGCGACGCTGATCGTGCGCCGCAAGCGCGAGGCGCATCGCATCGAGGCTCTGCCGCCCCTCGTGTTCGAGGTACACGACCGACGCGAACCGATGCTCAGGCCCGCGGGGTTTCGAGGAGCGGAGCCCGTGCACGCGTACACGGCGCCTGAGCCGGTGCGCACGTACGACGCACCGCCCGCGGAACCCTGGCCGTACGCGCCGCCGGACGGTCGCACCGTCGAGATGCCGCGCGGCGGCATTACGCCTAACGGATACCTGCCGGGGCGACTCGAGATCACCGGCGGTCCACACCGCGGCGAGGCCATCCGCTTTCCGCGCCTCGACGGCGGCGGCCACGTCGACTACACGCTCGGTCGCGGCGAAGGGCCGCCGCGCACGCACATCCGTCTGCCGGTGACCACCGTGAGCCGCCAGCAGGCGCGCCTGCGCTACGAGGGGGGCCGGTGGAAGCTCATCAACTTGTCGCAGACCAACCCGACCGCGGTGAACGGCCAGGCGCTGCACACGCCCGAGGGCGTGCGCTGGCTGCAGGATGGCGACACCGTGGAAATGGGAGAGCTGGTGCTGCGCTTCCGGTCGAGCTGATCGTTAGGCGAACGCTCAGACCACTTCGCGGCGCTCGCGTCCGGCAAAGTG
>JAICLH010000269.1 GCA_025927495.1 Gemmatimonadaceae bacterium | reverse complement strand
GAGGGTGGTCTCGTAATCGCGGCGGCCGTGCGCCGGGCCCCACGCCGTGTGCTGCAGATGCGCATCGGCGAAGGCGCGTACTTTGGCCCGCCATGGCGCTTCCGCGCCCGTGTCGGCGGACGCTCGCCGAACGGAATCGGCGCGCCGCGCCGCCGGCCGCGCCGGTGTGGCGGCGGCGCCGGCGAGGAAGAGGAGCGGTACAGCGACAGCCACGACGGTACCGCGACGACGCCGGCCGGTGTCACGCATGGGGAGCTCGCGAGTGGATGGTGGAGGAACGATCGGCCTCGGGCACGTCGGGCCGCGGCATCGATTCGAGGCCGCCTTCGCCTAACGATTGGCGCGTGGCGGCCGGCCGGCGCCGCGTGAACAGCCACAGCGCGTACACCGCGAGCGGCGGCACACCCACCCAGAACGCCATCTCGCCCAACGACGCCGACGCGTCGTGCGTCACCTTCCCGAGCTGCTTCACGGTGATGTGGAGCATCGTGTTGGCGAACGACACGTTGACGTCGGAGGTATCCTTGGGCATCGCGCTCGCGCCCGAGATGGCGAGTAGCGTCGGCGTCAGCGTGACGCCGACGAGTCCAATCCAATAGACGACCCACGCGGCGATCACGTGCCCCGGGCGCCATCGTGCCAAGAATGCCTTCATGACCGCCTCCCGCCAAAGACCACCCCTTGAGATTCAAACGATCGTTTAATACAGTTGTTTGAATCCGCACGCCGGCCGAAGCTCTCTCTCCCGCCGGCCTGGAGCCAGACACGCCAATGACCCGAAAACAGCTCGCCGCCGGAGGAATCACTGCGCTCCTCGTCGCCGGCCTCGTCGCCTACCTCGTCACCCGTCCACCCGCATCACTCGTGCTCACCGGCGTCGTCACGACGAACGACGTCATCGTGAGCCCGCAGGTGGGCGGCCAGATCAGCCGCCTCCTCGTCGCCGAGGGCGACTCCGTCACTCCGCACCAGCTGCTCGCCATCCTCGCGCCGGGCGAGCTCGCCGCCGATCAGACGTATTACGCACAGAACGCGCAGGCGCTCGCGTCACAAGTGAACCAGTCCGCCGCCGATCTGCGCTACCAGGAAACACAGGCCGACCAGCAGGTTCGCCAAACGGAAGCGACGCTCGCCGCGGCGATCGCCCAGGCGGCTATGGACTCTGCCACCATGGCGAACGCCAAGCAAGTCTTCGATCGGTATGGGCCGCTGCTCAGCGCGGGCGCCGTCTCCTCCCAGCAAGTCGACTCCGCTCGCACACAATACACCGTCGCGCTCGCCCGGTTCGAAGCGTCCTCCAGACAGGTCGAGGCGCAGCGCGCCGCGGTGGCGATGGCAAAGGCCGCGGAAGATCAGGTCCAAGCGAAGCGAAGCGCGCTCAAGGGTGCGCGCGAGGCACAAGCCGCCGCGCAAGCGCAAACCCGCAAGGCCGATGTGCGGCTCGCCTACACCGAGCTGCGCGCGCCGATGGGCGGTGTGGTGGACGTGCGGGCGGCGCGGGCCGGTGAATATGTGGCCGCGGGACAGCCGGTGGTCACGCTCTTGAACCCCGACAGCCTCTGGGTGCGCGCCGACGTCGAGGAAACGTACATCGACCGCGTCCGGTTAGGCGACCACCTCACCGTTCGGCTGCCGTCGGGCGACGAGCGCCAGGGCACCGTGTTCTTCCGCGGCGTCGACGCCGGCTTCGCCACGCAGCGCGACGTGAGCCGCACCAAACGCGACATCAAGACGTTCGAAATCCGCCTCCGCATCGACAACCGCGACCGGCGCCTGGCCGACGGCATGACCGCGTACGTGCTGCTCCCGCTCGACCGGCAACCGTCATCGTGACGATCGCCATCGACGTCCGCGAGATCGTGAAGCGCTTCGGTGACTTCACTGCGGTCGATGGCATCTCGTTCGCCGTCGCGGATGGCGAAACCTTCGGGCTGCTCGGGCCTAACGGCGCCGGGAAGTCGACGCTCATCCGCATGCTCACCACGCTGCTTCTGCCCACGTCCGGTACGGCGGTCGTCGCCGGCGTCGACATTGTGAAGGACGCGGACCAGGTGCGGCGCTCGATCGGCGTGATCCCGCAGGCGCTCACGAGCGACCTCGATCTCACCGCCGAAGAGAACCTGCTCATCTTCGCCAAGCTCTACGGCGTCCCGCGGGAGCGGCGCAGGGCGCTCATCGCGGACTTGCTGGCAGCGGTCGAGCTCAGCCAGTGGGCGGACAAGCCGGTGAAGCATCTGTCCGGCGGCATGCGGCGCCGCGTGGAGATCGCGCGCGGCCTGGTGCACGAGCCGCGCATTCTCTTCCTCGACGAGCCGACGACCGGTCTCGACCCGGTGTCGCGCACGGGAGTGTGGGAGATGCTGCGCGCGATCAAGGCCGACCGCCGCCTAACGGTACTCCTGACCACGCATTACATGGATGAGGCGGACAAGCTCTGCGACCGCATCGCGATCGTGGACCACGGCACGCTCATGGCGCTCGACTCGCCCATGAAGCTCAAGGCCGCGATCCCGGGCGAGAACACCCTCGAGGTGAGCTTCGCCGGTGAGCCCGCGGACTGGGGAGCTCGCCTGGCATCGCTGCCGGGTGTCGTACGGGTCGAGGGCCACGCGCCGGTGTTTCGTCTCGTGTCCACCAGCGGGCCGGAGACGACCAACGCGCTCATGTCGGCCGCCGCCGCGTCCGGCGTATCGGTGCGCTCACTCTCGGTGCAGAGCACATCGCTCGACGACGTCTTCGTGCACTACACCGGACACCAGCTGCGCGACGCGCTCCAGGAGCCTGCGCCGACCGACAGCCGCTTCATGATGAGGCGTTAGGAATATGCAGCGGACCTGGGCCATCATCGAGCGCGACCTGCGGCGCTTCCGCCGCAGCCCGGCACTGATCGTCATGTCGCTGCTCATGCCCGTGGTGCAGCTGGTCGTGCTGGGCTACGCGTTCGGCGGCAACGTGAAGCACCTCAAGGTGGCACTGGTGGATGAGGATGGCGGCGTGCCTGCCGTCAGGCTCCACGAGCTCACCAACGCGGTGGCCGAGAACGCGCAGACGTTCGAGACCGTCGCCTACACCGATCCCGGCAACGCGCTCGAGGCGCTGCGCAACGGGCGCGTGAACGGCGTGCTCACCATCCCGCCCGGTTTCTCGCGCCGCGTGCTCGCGCACGATGATCCGCGCGTGGCGCTCATCGAGGACAACACCGACAACTTCGTGACCGCCGCGTTGTCCGGCACGTTCAGCAGCCTGTTAGGCGCCTACGACCGGCCGCCGCCGACCAGCGACCGGGTGTCGCGGGACCCGACGCTCGAGACGGTAGAGCTCTATCCGTACGTGCCGTACATCCAGTATCTGCTCCCCGGTTCGATCGTGATGTCGATCTTCATGATGGTCATGATCGGCGGCGGGATCATTTACATCGACGACAAGGCGCGCGGCCTGCACGAGGGCTACCTCGTCACGCCCGTCACGCGGCTCGAGCTCATCTTCGG
>JAICLH010000025.1 GCA_025927495.1 Gemmatimonadaceae bacterium | reverse complement strand
GTCGATCCGACCGTCATGGGTATCGGGCCCGTTCCGGCCTCGCGCATCGCGCTCCGTAAGGCAGGCATGTCACTCGACGACATGGATTTGATCGAAGTGAACGAAGCGTTCGCGCCGCAAGTGTGCGCCGTCGAGCGCGAGCTGGAGATTCCGCGCGACAAGTTCAACGTGCATGGCGGCGCGATCGCCATGAGCCATCCGCTGGCCGCTTCGGGCGCGCGAATCTCGGCGCATTTGATTCACGCGTTGCGGGCCGCCGGGAAGCGCTATGGACTCGGCTCCGCGTGCATCGGTGGTGGACAGGGAATCGCTTTGGTCATCGAGGCCTTTGTATGATGCGCGCTCCAATGGCGCGTCATGCCACTCTAGCATCGGATCCATTCCCGTGAGCCGAATCTCAGCGTCTTCCTCCCGTGTCGTTGCGCTGTGGTTGTTGACGTCCGTCGCCATCGCTTGCTCTTCATCGCAGAACAATCCGGCGGCTACCGCCGAGCCACTCGCGGTGCGTCCCGATCTGACGTGGCGTATCAGCACCCGCTACCAAGTCGATCTCTGGTTGCACGGTTACGCACTGCTGCAGCAAGACACGACGCTCATTCCGTACTTCAAGCCGGGCTACCGCGATTCACTCGTCGCTTTCAAGAAGCGCGGGAATATCACGACGCTGCTCGACACCGATCGAGACTCGCTCCGAACGCAGCTTGACTCCGACTCGCGCTTGATCGCTGGACAGTTCCTCGGCCTGTACTTCCGCTCGTGGGAAACGACCCAGAAGGCAATCGACCAGTATCTGAAGAGCTCGGCCGGTCCGGAGGAATCAGCACGCCGCGTCAACTCGCCGCGCCAGCTGATGGACCCGGATTCGCGCGCGGTGTTCGGGATCATTCAGGCGTCGTATTCGACGCCGGCCGAACGGCAGTGGCTGAAGACGTTCACGGCGGCCATGCAGGACGAGAACGCCAAGTACTACGCGACCTGGTGGAGGGCACAGCAGTCTGAGCGCGCCGCCGTGTTGGCCGCGGTGGATTCGCTCTGGACGCAAACGTATTTCGCGAAATTTCGGCACTTCCTGACCAAGTCGGGTCAGTCGCGCGGGGAGATCCTCCTGTCGCTGCCGTTGGATGGCGAGGGCCGTACGTTAGGCGAACCGGGCCGCGGGCCCACGATCACGATCACCTTCCCGGACAGCGTGAGCCACGCCGTGGACGCGATGTACGCGCTCGCGCACGAGGCCGTTTCGCCCGTGTCTAACGCAGCGGTGAACGACAACACCACGCCGGCCGAAAAGAAGGAAGGCGTCGCCGATCGCTACACCAGCCCGGCGGCGGTCCGGGGCGGGCTGCAGCTCCTACAGAAGATCGCGCCCGAGCTTGCGATCGGATATGCGCGGTACTATCTCGATGCGGCGCATATTTCCTATACGCCGGGCGCCGAGGTCGCAGCGATCGAGAAGGCATTTCCGCTTCGGCAAACGATTGCCGATCAACTCACGAGTCAGCTCAACTCGGATCTGAGCGGCAGCTGAGTGATGCATGGCGGATGAGAGCGGGCTGCCCGCACGACAACAGCCGCTCGATCGCGCGGCGATGGAGCGGGTGTTGGCGCGCGCGGCCGAGTTGCAGGCGGCAGACGCCGATCCCAACGACGCGATCCTCAACGAAGACCAACTGATCGAGGTCGCGCGCGAAGTCGGGCTGTCGCCGGAGCATCTGAAACAGGCGCTGGCCGAAGAGCGAAGTCGGGCGCAGATCCCTGAAGAGCGTGGCTTGGCCGCGCAATTATTCGGACCGGCGCACGTCCACGCGTCGCGCACGATCAAGGGAACGGCCCCGGCGATCCTCGAGCGACTGGACGTGTGGCTGCAGCGCGAGGAGTCGATGCAGGTGAAGCGTCGCTTGGCCGACCGCATGCTGTGGGAGCCGCGTCCCGGTTTGTTCAGCGAGATGCGGCGTTTACTGAACGTGAGCGGTCGCGGATACTACCTGCGCCCAACGCGCGAGGTCGGCGCGACCGTGGTGCCGGTGGACGCAGAGCGCGCGCTCGTGCGCCTCGAGGCCGACCTCTCCAACGTTCGGCTCGAGCGCGCGACATCGGGCGCGATAGTCGCCGGCTGTGGAGTGTTGGGTACGGGCGCGCTCATCGTGCTGGGATTTTTCGTCCCGGTCGCACTCATTCCCGCGGCGGCAACGGCTGTCGGCGGGTACTTCGTCGCACGGAGCCATGCGCCGCTCGTCACCCGCGCGCAGCTGGCGTTGGAGCAGTTGCTCGACCGGTTGGAGCGCGGTGACAGTCCGCCGCCGCGTCCGAATGTTCTGTCGGCGCTCGACGTCTGGCGCTGACCTTGCCCACGCGCGCACATCGCCCGGACTAACGGGCCCGATCTTCACCTCAATCGATCGTCCTCATGACCAACATCAAGACCGTCGGCGTGCTCGGCGCCGGACTCATGGGCTCCGGCATTGCGCAGGTGTGCGCACAGAGCGGATTCACCACCAAATCGCGCGAGGTGTCCGATGCGCTGTGCCAGCGCGGGAAGGCGAGTATCGAAAAGAGCTTCGGGCGCGCAATAGAAAAGAGTAAGGGCAAGGTCACCGAGGCCGATCGCGACGCCGCGATGTCGCGCCTGTCCTTCACGACGAATCTGCGGGACCTCGCCGACTGCGACATCGTGATCGAAGCCGTGGTCGAGGACATCGAAGTGAAGAACGCGATGTGGAAGGAGCTGGACGGCCTCTGTCCGCCGCACACCATCTTCGCCTCGAATACCTCGAGCCTCACGATCGCGGCCATGGCCGCCGCCACGACACGCCCCGGTCAGGTGGTTGGACTGCACTTCTTCAACCCCGTTCCTGTGATGAAGCTCGTCGAGGTGGTGCGCACGGTCACGACGAGCGACGCCACGTTCGACACCGCGTACGCATTCGCCCGTCAGTTAGGCAAAGAACCCATTGCGGCCAAAGACAATTCCGGGTTCGTCGTCAACCTGCTGCTCGTGCCGTATCTGGTGGATGCGATCAACCAGCTGGAGCACGGCGTCGCATCGGTCGAGGACATTGACAAGGGCATGATGCTCGGCACCGGCTATCCAATGGGCCCGTTCACGCTCCTCGACTTCGTCGGACTCGACACCACTTACAAGATCGCCGAGATCATGTTCGACGAATACCGCGAGAAGCGCTATGCCCCGCCGCCGCTGCTCAAGCGCATGGTCCTCGCCGGCATGTTTGGTCGAAAATCCGGCAAGGGCTTCTATGATTACACGGTCGATCCGCCGCGCGTGAACGACCTCGGTCTCTAGGTCAATCGGTCGCTCGATCGACACGGCGATGCCGCAGCTCATAAAGGACTTGGTGGTCCGCGCCGCGTACAGCGAGGGCGCGGGCATTGCGCGCGCCGTGCCGGAGGCCGTGGCGATACCTCGCACGCCGGAAGAGGTCGTCGCGCTCGTCCGTTGGGCATCCGGCACGCGCGCGGCATTGATCCCGCGCGGGTCAGGCAGCGGCATGGCTGGGGGCGCAGTGGGTGACGAGATCATCGTCGACCTCAGCCGTCAACGCGACATCCACGCCGTGAACGCCGCGGCGCGATCCGTTGCCGTTGGGCCGGGCGCGATCCGCGACGCGGTCGACGCCGTTGCCCAACGCACGGGGCTGCGTCTCCCGGTCGATCCGTCGAGCAGCGCGTTCTGCACCATCGGCGGGATGGTCGCTACTAACGCCGCCGGCGCGCACACCTTGCGCTACGGGCCCATGCGGCGATGGGTTCGCGCGCTCGATTGCGTATTCGCCGACGGCCGGCGTGCGGTCGTCCGACGCGGCGCACCACCGCCGAGAAATGTCGTGGCAGTGAACCGCTTTCTCGAGGACGTGCAGCCGTCCATTGCGACGAGGTCGCGCGAGATCGCGGCCGCCCACGCGGGCGTCCTCAAGGATTCATCGGGCTACGCATTGCGCGATTTCACGCAGAGCGGTGAGCTCATCGACCTGCTCGTAGGCAGCGAGGGCACCCTCGCGCTGTTCGTCGGCGTCGAGTTAGCACTCGCGCCGGTGCCGGGTGCAACGTCCAGTCTGCTCGCAACGTTCACGAGTCTCGAGCACGCTGTAGGCGCCGCCGTCCGCGCGAGAGACGCGGGTGCGTCGGCGTGCGAGCTCCTCGATCGAACCTTCCTCGACGTCGTCGCCGAGGCTGGCACAATTCGTTTCGACGCCCACGTCGAAGCCGTGCTGCTCGCCGAAGTCGAAGGCGACAGCGCGTCATCGGCGAACGCAACTGCGCGATCGCTCCAAGAGGCGTTCGAGGAATCCGGCGCGTCCTCCGTGCGACTGGCGCTCGACGCTGCGACGGAACACGACCTCTGGTCCCTGCGCCACGCCGCCAGTCCGATTCTCAACCGTCTCGACCCCGCGCTCAAGTCGATGCAGTTCATCGAGGACGGCGCCGTGCCGCCCGAACGATTGCCCGACTACGTACGCGGCGTCCGCCGAGCACTCGACTCCACGGGCATTCGCGGAGTCATCTTCGGTCACGCGGGCGACGCGCACGTACACGTGAATCCACTCGTCGACGTGAGGGAGGCGGACTGGCGCGCGCGCGTTGAACGTCTGTTGGACGATGTCGTGGCGCTCACGGCGTCGCTCGGCGGCACACTGAGCGGCGAGCACGGTGACGGACGACTGCGCACGCCGCTTCTCTCGCGCGTATGGCCTGCGTCCCTTCTCGAGCTCTTTGCCCAGATCAAGAACGCATTTGACCCGGATTGCATTTTGAATCCCGGCGTGAAGGTGCCCGTCGCCGAACAACACGCGCTCGGCGAGATCAAGTACGATCCGTCGCTCACGTCGCTGCCGGCGCCCGCGCGCGCGGCGCTCGATGCAGTCGAGCGCGAGCGAGCGTACGACACGTCGCGCCTCGACATGGTTTCGGCGACTCACCTGCCTGACTAAGTTTCCTGCGCTCGCTCCGTCCGCCGGCAACACTCCAGTCGCATCGCGATGCCCGTCTACATCCACGAGCCGACCATCACGCTGCTCGCGCGTCCCACGTTCGCCGAGCCATCGCACTTGCCCGTGAACTGGATCGGCGAATCGACCGACGGCGAGCGACTCTCGGAATTCGCCGGACGTCTTTGCTACATGAGTCAGCGAAACCCAGCGAGCCGGGCGACGCGCGAGTACATCGAGAACATCAAGCGACAGGGACACGGCAGCGTTCTCGAGCACGCCACGTATTCGCTGCTTCTCGAGGGCGTGAGCCGTTCGCTCACGCACGAGCTGGTGCGCCACCGTGCAGGCTTCGCCTACTCGCAGCTCTCGCAGCGCTACGTGGACGAATCCGAGGCAAACTTCGTCGTGCCGCCGGCGATCATCGGGGACGAACGGCTCGAGACCGAGTGGCGCGAGCAGATCGAATCGGCGCAGCGCACCTACGTGATGCTGGTCGAGGAGCTGATGAAGCGCTACGCGTGGGTCGCGGACAAAGTCCACCGCCGGAAGATGGCGCGCGAGGGCGCACGCGGTGTCCTTCCAAACTCCACCGAGACGAAAATCGTCGTGACAGCCAACGCGCGCGCCTGGCGCACGATGCTGGAGCTGCGCTCGAGCGAAGGCGCCGAGTTGGAAATCCGTCGCACGGCCGTCGCCGTGCTGCGCGTGCTCTCGGTCGAGGCGCCGGCTCTTTTTTCCGATTTCGAGATCTACGAAGCCGCCGATCGTCGTGAGGCGGCGCGCGTCGCCTACCACAAGGTGTGAGTCGCGCGCGTCACGATGACGCGCGGATGAAAGAAACGCATTGCGCAAGGATTTCGCGTTTCTTATTTTGCGCGCACACGTGATGCGATTTTTTTTCCGTCGACGTGAGTGGCTCGAATGGCGCGAATCGGATTCGCCTACAATCAGAAACCGGACGACGAGGAAGCGCGGACAGGCGATGATGAGCCCCGCGCCGAGGAAGAGCCTCCCAGTTCGTCTCGGAAACGGCTCTCGCGAAACGATTCTGCCCCGCGCGTCGCGGGCGCCATTCAACCGCCGGTCACGTCCCGTCGGAGCAGCTCCGACGACGAGTTCGCCGAGTGGGACAGCAACGAGACGATCAGCGCGGTCGAGCACGCGCTCTCGAGCTTAGGCGAAGTCATACGACTCGAAGCGAGCGTGAACTTCCCCGAGCGGCTCCGGGCTGAGCGGCCGGACATTGTCTTCAACATGGCGGAAGGTCTTCGCGGCGTGAACCGCGAATCGCACGTCCCTGCCATGTGTGAGTTTTTCGGGATTCCGTACTCGGGATCCGATCCGTTCACGCTGTCGTTGTGTTTGGATAAGGCGCGCGCGAAAGAATGTCTCGCGTATCACGGCATTCCGACCGCGCCATTCCAGCTGGTGCACGACGCAAGCAGCCACTCGGGTGCGCTCCGGTTTCCGGTATTTGTCAAACCGGTGCACGAGGGCTCGTCGAAGGGAATTACCGAACGGAACTATTGCCGCACGCCGAGCGAGATGCGCGAGCAGGTCGCATTTTTGCTCGATCGGTATCGGCAACCCGTGTTGATCGAGGAATTTTTAACCGGCGCGGAATTCACCTGCGCTGTGTTGGGCAACGGCGGCGATGCGCACGTGTTGCCGATTGTCGGAATGAACTTTGATGTATTACCAAGCGGATCGCTGCCGGTCTACGGATTCGAAGCGAAGTGGCTGTGGGACCGGCCCGAGCAACCGCTCGAGATTTTTGAATGCCCTGCGCGGATTGATGAAGCGTTGCGATGCACGATCGAACGGGTCGTGCTCGCCGCCTACCACGTGCTCGGCTGTCGCGATTGGTCGCGGATCGATGTGCGACTGGACGCTGCAGGCGTGCCCAACGTGGTCGAGGTGAACCCGCTTCCCGGGATTCTTCCTGATCCCGCAGACAACTCGTGTTTTCCCAAGGCTGCGCGCGCCGCCGGGATGAGCTACGACGAGCTCATTCAGACGTGCGTGCGACATGCCGCGGATCGGCAGGGCGTGTCCCTGCCGAGCAACGCTGCACGTCGACGCCGGACGAGCGTCGCACGTGCCGCGGCCTCGAGCTGAGGTCGCATGCGAGACCGCGTCGATTGCGGAAGCTGCGCGTCATACCGACGCGCCCTTCCCGGCGCATCTCGGCGACTGACGCTCATCACGAGTTGGAGGAGCGCATGAAGATAGCCCTGTTATTCGATGGACCATCGGCGCTCGGCAAGTCGGCAGACCTCGCGATCCTCGAGACGCTCGAAGCGATCGAGGCCGTGCTCGTTGCCGACGGCCATCAGGTGACGCGATTCCCTGCCCAACCGGACGGACGCTGGGTCGAGCGCATGCGCCGCGGCAAGTTCGACCTCGTGTTCAACATGTGCGAAGGTCTGGACGGCGTCGCCGCACTCGAGCCGGCTGTCATCTCCGCGCTCGAGGTGCTCGCCGTACCGTTCACCGGGTGCTCGTCGTGGACAGCGGGTCTCTGCCTCCGCAAGCACGTCGTGAACGCGTTTCTCGAGCGCGCGGGCTTGCCGGTTCCGGCGTTCGCGGTCGTGCACCGCGGCGCGCCCGTGCCGGCTGTCGGCTTTCCGGCGATCTGCAAACCCGCCGCCGAAGATGCGTCCGTCGGCGTCGAGCAACGTTCGGTGGTTCGCACCAATCGTGCGCTCGCCGCGCGCGTCGAAGCGATGCACGAGGGCTGGGACGAAGTGCTCGTCCAACGCTACATCGACGGACGCGAAGTGAACGTCGGCATCGTCGGTAACACGGTGCTGCCGGTTTCGGAGATTCGGTTCGATGGGCTGCCAAAGCGTATGTGGCGCATCGTTTCGTATCGATCGAAGTGGGTCGCCGGGAGCGACGAGGACGTCGGCGCTGTACCGATGTGCCCCGCAGATCTTCCCGATTCTCTGAGCGACAAGATCAAGGAGGTCGCGCTCGATGCGTGGCGGCTCGTCGGCGGAACCGGCTACGGCCGCGTCGACATGCGCATCGATCAAGACGGACAGCCGTGGATCCTCGAGGTGAACGCGAATCCCGACATCGCGGGCGATGCGGGACTCGCGCGCATGGCTGCTGCGGCCGGTCTCGACTACGGCGCGCTGATACGCGCCGTGTGCGACGACGCGATGTCGCGCAGCGCCATGAATGTCGATGAACGGTGGGCCTTGGCCCAACGGTTGTCTGGTGTCATACCCGAGGTCAGTGACGCTGCGGCGCTGCAGCTCGTCGCGGTTGGTCAGCGCTGACCGTGGACGTTCCCCGAGGTAGACGGGACTCGATGCGCGCGATCCGGCGTTGTTCGCCGGTCGCGAGTGCGGCATCGAGTCCTCTCGCCTCCAGACTCGCTCCTCGGCGCCTTCACCCCGGAATGCGAGTCGAATCCCTTCCCTCTGCACCGTCGCCGTACCAGCCGTGCGTCGCCCTCGCGACGTCCCGAGCCATCGTCCGGTTGCGATGCGTCCTCACTCCCCCGAGGTCGATCGAAGGCTCACGCAACGTGCGCACGCATCTCCGCCTGTATTCCATCGACCACGACGCACCATCACGATCATCTCACGCTCGCCATTTCGGCGGGGAGCAGAATCACCATGAGTGAGTGGCAACGCATCCTGAAGGAAGACAGCATCGCCACCTTGGAGCACTTGGCCGACCGGTTCGGCCGTGATGTCATTGACGTAGAGGCGCTCAGGCCCGCCTTCGACAACTTCCAGATGCGCATCACGCCGGCTGCGCTCGAGCAGATCACCGCCGTCGGCGACCCGATGTGGAACCAGTACGTTCCCACCGTGCAGGAGCTCGATGTGCGCGACGGAATCATCGACTCGCTCGATGAGGACGCCGACTCGCCGGTGCCTAACATTACACACCGGTATCCGGACCGCGTGTTGTTCCTGGTGAGCCCGGTCTGTGCCACGTACTGCCGGTTCTGCACGCGCCGCCGTAAAGTGGGCGACCCGGAAAAGATTCCGCTCAATCAGTACGAGTCCGCCTTCGCCTACATCCGCGCCCATCCCGAGATTCGCGACATTGTGATGAGCGGCGGCGATCCCATGATGCTGTCGGACCGGCGCCTCGAGTACCTGCTGGAGAACCTTCGCGCCATTCCGCACGTGGAGATCATCCGCATCGGCAGCCGCGTCACCTCGCACTTGCCGGAGCGCATCACGCCCGAGTTCTGCGAGATGGTGCGGAAGTATCACCCCGTGTACATGAACACGCACTTCAACCACCCGAGCGAGCTGACGCCGAAGGTAGTCGAGGCACTGGGTCGGTTGGCCGACGCGGGCGTTCCGTTAGGCTGCCAAACGGTGCTGCTTCGCGGCGTGAACGATGACGTCGGGGTCATGAAGGAGCTCATGCAGCGCCTGCTCAAGGCGCGCGTGCGGCCCTACTATATCTACATGGCCGACCAGGTGGCGGGCGGCGAACACTTCCGCACCACCGTGCAGAAGGGGCTGGAGATCGTGCGGGCGCTGCGCGGTTGGACGTCCGGGCTGGCGGTGCCGCACTTCGTGATCGACTCCCCGGGCGGCGGCGGGAAGGTGCCGCTTCTGCCCGAATACGTCGAGGAGATCACCGATGACGAGGTCGTGTTCCGGAACTACGAAGGGAAACGCTTCGTGTACAAGCAGCCGCGCATTCCGGTTCCGGCTGCAGCGTGTGGGTCCGACGCGGATTCGCCGGACATCGTGCCGATCGAGATCGGCAAAACGCCGCGCCGGAAGCAGCCGGCGCGGCGCAGAAAGTCGGTCAACGGGTGACCGCTTGCGTAAGGCGCGGTCCACCGCGCCTTACGCTTCCACCAACTCCTCGGGCTTGGCCGAGTCGGCGATGATGCGCTGCGCGGCTTCGGCGGGGACCTCCTCGTAGCCACGGAAGCGGCGGCTGAAGGTCGCGTAGCCGTGCGTCATCGAGTTGAGGTGCGTCGCGTAGAGGTGCATCTCCGCCTGCGGCACCACCGCCTTCACGACGGTGCCTAACCCGTCCGCCGCGGGCTGCGAGCCGAGGATCTGGCCCCGGCGCGCGGAAACGTCGCCCATCACGTCGCCAAGGAAGCCGTCCGGCGTTCGGACTTCCAGCTCGTCCAGTGGCTCGAGCAGCACCGGCTTGCATTTCGGCGCGACGACGCGAAACGCGAGAATGCCCGCCATCTTGAACGACATTTCGTTCGAGTCGACCGAGTGGTACGATCCGTCGAAGCATTCGACCCGGAAGTCGACCATCGGATATCCCGCGAGCACCCCGCGTGCAGCCGCCTCTTGAATCCCCTTGTCGACCGCCGGAATGAATTTGGACGGAATCGCGCCGCCGACGATCTGGTCGTCGAACACGTAGCCCTCGCCGCGCGGAAGCGGCATGATGCGCACCCAGCAATCGCCGAACTGGCCCCGACCGCCTGTCTGCTTCTTGTGACGACCCTGCCCTTCGCCTTTTCCGCGAATTGTCTCGCGGTAAGCAATGCGCGGCTTCGTCAGCTCGGCGGTGACGCCGAATTTCCGTTTGAGCTTCGCCATCGATACCTCGAGATGGCGTTCACCGACGCCGGCGACGATCGTCTCGTGCGTCTCGGGATCGTAATGGGTGGTGAAGGTCGGGTCCTCGTCATGCAGACGGTGCAGGCCCTGCTGCACTTTTTCTTCGTCGCCGCGGGCCGTCGCATGAACGGCGAACGTGACTAACGGTTCAGGCACGCGGATGTCCGGCAGACGGATCGGTTGCTCGCGCGTGGAAAGCGTGTCGTTCGTGTGCGTGTTCTTGAGCTTGGCCACGCAGCCGATGTCGCCGGCATGGAGCCGCGGTACCTCTGTCCGGTCCTTGCCCTGCGACACGCTCAAGTGTCCGAGCTTCTCCGAGATGTTGCGGCTGGCGTTGTACACCTCCTGTCCGTTCGCCACCGTCCCGGAGAAGATGCGGAAGAACGAGACGTCGCCAACGTGCGGCTCGGTCAGGGTCTTGAACACGGATGCGGCGAACGGTTGTTCGTCGCGGGCGTGAATCTCGATCGTGCGATCGCCAACGGAGCCGGTGAAAGCGTGGAGCTCTTCCATTTCGTACGCAGAAGGCATGAGCTCGACGATTTTCGTGAGCAGCGCGCGCGTGCCATATGTCAGCTCCGCCGACACGCAAAAGAGGGGGAACAGCTCGCCCTTCTTCATCCCTTCCTTCATCGCCGCGATCGCTTCGTCGCGGGTGATCTCCGAGCCTTCGAGATATCGCTCGAGCATCGAGTCGTCGGTCGCCGCGATGGTTTCGATCAATTCCTGATAGTACCTGTCGAACTGCGCCCGATGGTCCTCGGGCACGTCCACCTCATCGTATTCGCCCGATTTCGTGCCCTTCTTGTAACTGTGCAGTTTGCGCGAGAACAGGTTGATGATGCCGTTGAAGGCCGTGCCTTCGCCCACCGGGATCTCGACCGGGATCACCTTGGTCGTTAGGCGGCTCTTGATCGAGTCGTACACCCGGTCGAAGCTCGCGTTTTCCTTGTCGAGCAGCGACACGACAAAGAGCACCGGGTCTTTTCTCTCGACAGCCTCACGGAACATTTTCTCGGTGCCGACCTCGACGCCCGCCGTCGCGCTCACTACCACGAGCGCGCCGTCCGCCGCGGCGAGCGCGGAGATGGCGTCACCATGGAAATCGAGATATCCCGGCGCATCGATCAGGTTGATTTTCGCATCCATCCACTCCGCATACGCGCAGCCGAGGTTGATCGAGTACTTTCGCTCGACCTCTTCGGGCGCAAAATCCGTCAGCGCCGTACCATCACGTACCGAACCGTGACGCTTGCTGGATCCGGAAACAAAAGCGAGCGCGTCGACCAAGGTGGTCTTCCCGCTCGCTCCGTGTCCAACGACCGCCACGTTGCGGATCTCCGAGCTGCTGTACTCCCGCATGGTAGGCTCCTCCGCTGTCGGTCCCTCACCGCGCCGGCGATGCCGGAAGCGGTCATGGTGATGGCGCGCCGGGCTCGTCCCGGTCACGATCTCCCTCCTTCGCTATGCTAGCCCACGGTCCCGGGGCGTAGCAAGGGAGCCGACTCGTCCTAGAGCACGCCGATCCGCGGTGCCCGTCCGAGGAGTCCACGGAGCTCGTCCACCGTCGCGTCAACCAGATGAAACTCCGCCGGGCATGCGATCGCGCGCGGCGCTTCGCGAGAGTTGCCGATGCACGTGAACAAAACCGCCTCACCCCCTTGAGGTGTGAAGGTACGACCGGCACTCCAAAGCCGGCCCGCGTCATCCTCGAAGAGGCGCTCGACCCCGGAGGAACGGCGGGCGGGTCGGCGCCCCGATGAACTCGTCATGGTCCACCCCCAGCCCTACCCTGCGTAGTGCGGCGGGCGCCGTCAAGGGAACCCCGGACAAGCGGCAGCGAGGCGCGCATCGAGCCCGATAAAACGCAACGGGGTCGTCCCGAAGGACGACCCCGAGCCGCGCGAGGCGGCCACTACGGTCTGACGCAGAATGGTGCGTTAGTCACCCTCGTACTCGTAGGTTAGTCCATCCGACTCTCGGAGCGCATCGAGGAGCTCGTCGATCTTGTTCAGCGCGCCACGCGCCGGTTCGGTCACCGGTTCCAACGTGATGCTGATCGCACGCCACGCTCCTTCCGGCCAGTCCGGCATCGACAGTCCCGCAACGAGACGCTGCAGCGCGGATCCGCATTGGCCCAGCAACTGGTGCGCAACGCCCCGCAGCACATCGAGCGGAATGTTCAGGTCTCGCGTGACGAGTTCGCCGGTCGTCTCGTCGCGCCAGGCTGTGTCTCCCACAGCCCCACGCTCGGGCCACACCCCGAGGTGGCGGAATGCTTCTGAGTCATCATCCGTCGTCCGACGACTCTCCATCGCCGCCGCGATCGCGAGCGCAAGCGATTCAGTGCGCGGCGTACCGTACAGCGTCACCACATCCCGCTGCCGGTGCTCGGGCGTCATCTGCGCCGGCACGGAATCCACTCGCGCCAACACGGGCGTCGAGTCGGAGCATTCCTCGAGCATCACGAGGAAGTCCATCGTCCCTCCAGTGAGCGTGAGCCTCGAAGTGGATGCGCCAACGCACCGATGCACTCGAACCTCGACCACTCGATGAGCATGTTAAGGCAAGAGCGGGGCCGTTCCTCAATCGACCCTCGTCTTACGATCCAACACAGTGCACGTACGAAAGTTCCGAGTAACTCACGCACCCTCACGTAACGCGCACCACGTGATTCCTGTTTCGATCGAGCGACATGGGTGTTGCGGATCGCGACGGATGCGGCGGAACGCCACGACCCGTGCAACTCTCGAGTGCGCCGGACTGTGTGTCGCGCATCACGTTCGTGCGGGCGGAAGAATAGTCGGCGCGCATCACCGTTCAAGCCGGCTGCTTGGTTTTGGGTGGCCACGAGGCTATATGTAAGCACTATGACCGAGCACTCGGATGGAGTTCCGTCAGTTCTCGTCGTCGAAGACGATCGCGACCTCCTGTCGGTACTACAACGCATCCTCGGCGGCGAGGGATTCACGGTTCGCAGCGCGCAGGACGGCGAAGCCGGCCTGCTCGAAGCGCTCGATCATTCGCCAGATCTCGTCATCCTCGACATTGGTCTCCCGCGAAAAAACGGCGTCGAGGTCGCTCGCGAGCTGCGTGCCCGTGGATTCCGCGCACCGATGCTCATGCTCACGGCCCGGACGTCTGTGTCCGACAAGGTGAGCGGTCTGGACGCAGGCGCCGACGACTACCTGCCCAAACCCTTCGAGTTCGCCGAGCTCTTGGCCCGCGTGAAGGCGCTTTTGCGCCGGTCCAGCCTGACAGCGGAAAGCGCAGTGATGCGCGTGCGCGACCTGTCGCTCGATCCGATTTCCCGGCGCGTGGAGCGCGGCGGCAAGGAAATCGAGCTCACCCAGAAAGAGTACGCGCTACTCGAGTACCTCATGCGCAACATGGGCCGCACCGTGTCGCGGCAGATGATCAGCGAACACGTGTGGCGCCAACAGGTCGATCCACTGACCAACGTGGTCGACGTCTACATCAACTACCTGCGCAAGAAGCTCGAGGAAGATCGCGAGCATCCCCTCATCCATACCGTCCGCGGTTCTGGCTACGTCTTGCGGGACGACACCGCCTCCGCGGCGCGGCAGGAGTAGCGGCCTCCCGCATGGTAGACTGGAAGGCGCGGTTCGAGAGCGCTTTCACCTTCGAGCAGTACGTCGCCGCCGCGCAGAAAAATCAGGATCTGTGGCGGGACATCTACCGATTGGCCACCATCCCGCCGGCCCCGGTTGACCGCGTCAACGCGGTGCGCTGCCCGCGACATCTGCTCGTGTTGGTCGAAGACTGGTGCGGCGATGCGGTCAACGTCGTCCCGCCCGTCGTGCGTCTGGCCGAGCAGGCCGACCGTTTGGACGTTAGGCTCTTGGGGCGCGACGCCAATCCGGACATCATGGACGCGCACCTCACCAACGGCTCCCGCTCGATTCCTGTGGTGATGGTCTTGGATGACCAGTTCGCGGAGTGCGGCTGGTGGGGACCGCGGCCGCGCGAGCTCCAGCGCTGGGTGATCGACGTGGGTCTCGCGATGCCGTCCGCGGAGCGCTACCGCCACATTCGCGCGTGGTACGCGCGCGATCACGCCCGCACGACGCTCGATGAGATCGTGTCGCTCATCGAGCAGTGTACGCCGACGTCAGTCGGGTCGTAAGGGCGCCGCCTCGAGGCTGACGATGATCGACTTCGACGCGGGCTGGTTGCTCTTGTCGGCCACGCTGCGAATCGGAACGAGCACATTGGTCTCGGGAAAGTAGGCTGCCGCGCATCGCGGCGGGATCTGATAAGGCACTACTTTGAAGCGCGCCGCCCGGCGAGTCTCCGACTCGAAGTGGCTCACGATGTCGACCCACTGGTCGCGCACGAAGCCCAACCGATCCATGTCGGCCTGATTGAGGAACACGACGCGACGGCCATTCGAGATGCCGCGGTAGCGGTCGTTCTCCGCGTAGACCGTGGTGTTGAACTGGTCGTGGCTGCGGATGGTCGTGAGCAGCAGTTGGTCCGGCGCCAGCTCGTGGTGCGGGATCGGATGGACCGTGAATCGGGCGCGCCGCGACGGCGTGTTGAACCTGCCCTGGTACGGCGCGTTAGGCAGGTAGAAGCCGCCGGGCTGCCGCACGCGCGTGTTGTACTGCGTGAATCCCGGCACGACGTGCTCGATGTGCTCCCGGATCCGATCGTAGTTGTCGGTGAGCGCATTCCAGTCGACCGTCGTGCGTTCGCCTAACGTGGCCGTCGCCATGCGCCCGATGATCGCCGGCTCGCTCAGGAGCCACTCGGACGCCGGTTCGAGCACGCCCTTCGACATGTGCACCACGCCGGTGGTGTCCTCGACCGAAACGAACTGCTCCCCGTCTGGGCGCACGTCGATTTCCGTGCGGCCGAGGCACGGCAGGATGAGCGCCTGCTCGCCGGTCACCAGGTGGCCGCGATTGAGCTTCGTCGAAATCTGTACCGTCAGCGCGCAGCGCTGGAGCGCTTCCGACGTATAGTTCGTATCGGGCGACGCCGCGAGAAAGTTTCCGCCTAACCCGACAAACACCTTGACCTGCCCGCGGTGCATCGCCTCGATCGCGCACACCGTGTCGTAGCCGTGTTTCTCGGGCGGCTGGAAACGAAACTCGCTCGCCAGACACGCGAGATACTCCGGACTCATCTTCTCCCAGATGCCCACCGTGCGGTCGCCCTGCACGTTGCTGTGCCCGCGAATCGGGGCGACTCCCGCGCCGCGCCGTCCCATGTGGCCGCGCAGCAGCGCGAAGTTCACGATCGTCTGGACGTTCGCCACGCCGCTCTTGTGCTGCGTAATGCCCATCGCCCAAGAACAGATCATTCGCTCCGACGTCATCGCAACATCCGCAGCTTCGCGGATCATCTCGCGCGATACGCCGCTCTCTTCCACGATGCGGTCCCAGGACTCGTTGCGAATGTCGGATGCAAATGCCTCGAAGCCCTCGGTGTGATGCGCGATGTAGTCGTGCGCGAGCACGCGTCCGCCGGTGCGCTCGTCCGCCTCGAGCATCTCCTTCATGATCCCTTTGAGCACCGCCACATCGCCGTTGATCCGCACGGGAACGAACAGACACGCCAGGCGCGTCGCGGCTCCCAGCAGATTGAGCGGCTTCTGCGGATTTTCGAACCGCATGAGCCCGGACTCCATGAGCGGATTGATGCTCACGATGCGGCATCCATTCTGCACGGCCTTCTGCAGCTCGGTGAGCATACGCGGATGACACGTGCCGGGGTTTTGCCCGATGATGAAAATCGCGTCGGCCGCCGCGAAGTCGTCGATGCGAACCGTCGCCTTCCCGAATCCGATGACCTCGCTCAATCCGGTGCCGCTGGACTCGTGGCACATGTTCGAGCAGTCCGGAAGATTGTTCGTGCCGAACTGGCGCGCGAACAACCCGTAGAGGAACGCCGCTTCGTTGCTCGCGCGTCCCGACGTATAGAACACCGCTTCGTTAGGCGAGTCGAGCGCACGCAGGTGGTCCCCGATCATCGCGAACGCGTCCGCCCAATCGATCGCCTCGTACCGATCCGATCCGCGACGCCGAACCATCGGATGCGTGAGACGGCCCATGCCGTCCAGCTCCACGTCGCGGCGGTCGAGCAGCGATGGAATGCTGTGTTGGGCGAGAATGTCGGGCGTCAGTCGCCTCGTGGTCGCTTCGGCCGCCACCGCCTTGGCGCCGTTCTCGCAAAACTCGGCGCGCTTCCGGTGACCATCGGGATCGGGCCACGCGCAGCTCGGACAGTCGAAGCCGTCCTTCTGATTCAGCTTGAGCAGCGTGCGCGTCGCGCGCCGCGGTCCCATCTCCTTGACGCCGAAGTGGAGCGTCTCGTAGATGGATCGGAAGCCCGCCGCCGTCGTGTCACGACGACCATCCTGTGCGCCCTCGGCCTCTAACGGAGGTTCCGCGCCCTCCACGCCCTGCGCGAGGTGCGCATTTGGATCCGTCGGTTTGACGGTCCGCGCCTGATTGGGCGCGCTGTTTTCGTCGTGCTCGTGGCGATGCATGCGACACAGCGCGAGCAAGAACGCTGCCCGACATCTCCGGGCAACCCGTTCAGTTCACAGCCCGGCCGTTATTGGTATCCAGCCGCTTGCAGCCGAAACAGTTCGGCATATGCTCCCCCGCGCGCTACAAGCTCGGCATGCGAGCCTTCCTCGACGATCTGCCCGTGCTGCAAGACGATGATGCGATCCGCCATCCGTACGGTCGAGAAGCGGTGCGAAATGAGCACCGCCATTCGACCCGCGACGAGCTCGGAGAATCGCACGAACACCTCGTATTCCGCACGCGCATCGAGCGACGCCGTCGGCTCATCGAGAATGAGGAGCTTCGCGTCGCGCATGTACGCGCGCGCCAGCGCAACCTTCTGCCACTCGCCGCCCGATAAATCGACGCCGCCATCGAAGCGCCGGCCGAGCATCTGCCGGTACCCCTCGTTGAATCGCGGCAGCAACACCGACGCCAACGACTGCTCGGCCGCGGTGGAGAGGACCTCCGGCACCGGCTCGATTGCGTGTCCGTTCTCGCGCCGGCGTCTGAGCGTCGCGGGACTCGAGTCGAACGCCCACTCGGGCGGCACCGATTCGATCGCCACGTCGTTCGAGCCGACGCGATCGAGATAATCGCGCACGCGATCGATGTGCCCAACGCCAATGTTCTCGTCGAAGCGCATATCGAAGCGCACGAAGTCCTGAAAGATTACGCCGATCGCGCGCCGCACGGACGGCAGGTCGTACTCTTTGAGATCGAGCCCATCGAGCAGGATTCGGCCTTCGGTCGGGTCGTACAAGCGCGCCATCAGCTTGGTCACCGTCGTCTTGCCGGCGCCGTTCTCGCCGACGAAGGCGAGACGCTCGCCCGGCCGGAGCGTGAAACTCACGTGCCTAACGGCCCACCGGTCGCTGCCCGGGTACTGGAAACCCACATCCTCGAACACGAAGCCCTGCCGGATCGGCTCCGGCACCAGCGGCGCTCCGGGCCGCGACACCATGTTGGGTCGCATGTCGAAGAAGTCGAACATGTCCTTGAGATAGAGGCTCTGCTCGTAGATGTCGCTCGCCGAAATGAGCAGCCGCTGGATGATATCGCGGCTGCGGCCGAACGATCCGGCGAGGAACGTCAGCGTACCGATCGAGATGACCCCGCCCACCGCCCGCAGCAGGATGATCACGTACGCGCCATAGTAGCCAAGCATCCCGAGGACAGAGAGCGCCGTGCTCACGATGCCTTTGCGGATCGAAAGCTGTTTGTTCTCTTCGTAGAAGCGGTCGGCGAGCACGCGATAGCGGTCGATGAGCCACTGCGCGAGCCCGAACATCTGAATTTCCTTGGCGTTCGTGTCGCTCGCCGCCAGATAGCGCAAATAGTCGAGCTGTCGTCGCTCGGGGGTCCAGCGGTACAGCAACGAGTACTCGAGCGACGCGTAGTGCGTCTCGCCGATGAACGAGGGCAGGACAGCCGCCGCGAGCAGTAGCACGAGCCACGGACTGAATACGAGCAGCGCGGTGCCTAACGAAGCCAGCGTGAGCGTGTCCTGCGACATCGACAGGAGCTCGGCCAGCAGCCCGATGCGGCCCACGGTCTGCCGGCGCGCCCGCTCGAGTTGGTCGTAGAACGCCGGATCCTCGAATTGTTGCAGGTCCAGCGTCGCCGCGTGTTCCATCAATCGCACGCTCGTGTAGTTGGAGAAGAGGTCGCCCAACAGACTCTCGACCAACGCGGACGCGCGGGCCAGCACCTCACCCGCGACGACAATCGCGATCTCCAACGCCACGAGCTTCCACAGGGACGACAGATGGGACTGGTCGCGCCGCAGCGCGATGACCGCATCAATGATGAGCTTGCCGATCCAGAGCGTCGCCACCGGAATGAACGCACGGACGACGCGCAGCACCGCCATCGTAGCCGTGAACCCGCGATGGGTCGTCCACACCATGCGCAGCAGCGGCGGTACGTACCGGAGCGCGTCCAGGCGCTGACCCCACGTCGGGGAGGTGCTCCGCTCCGGGGGGAGACGGCGAGCTGATCCTGCCATGTGCTGAAACCTAACCGGCCTCGAGGTCTTAACGTCCACTGCACGACAAACGTCAACCGATGACCGTGCGGTTCCAGAAAACGTTGGTTCCGTTCATCGCGACGACACTCGCGGCGTGCTCAGGCCGCGGTCAGTAGTGGAAGATCTCCCTGATGGCGCCGATGATGCGTGCGCCTAACGACGGGCCGCCATGGTCCGGGCAGTACATCGTCGGCTCCGTGCCCACTCGGAACCATTCGAGCTGGGTGTGCGGGCACCATGCCGTGGCGAGGTCGCCGTTATCGGCATCGATGAGCCGCGAGACGAGCCCGGACGGCGGCCGCCATGGCGCGTCGCGGGCGCCCTGCGGCCACCCGCGCTCGTAGAACTCCGCCCACGCGGGCGCCGCCAGGCGGCCGCCGGTCGCCCCGTCGCCTAACGAGCGCGGCGTGTCGTAGCCGAACCAGACGCCCGCGACCAGCGAGGGCGTGTAGCCAATGAACCACACGTCCGCGCCGTTGTTCGTCGTCCCGGTCTTGCCCGCGATCGGTCCGCGCGCGCCCAGGGACCGGACCTCGCGCCCCGTCCCGTCGTTCACCACCGACTCCAGCATCGATGTCAGCTGAAACGCATCGCGTGGGTCGAGCGCCGGCACGGGCGCCGTCGCGTCGTTGGACCACAAGACTTTCCCGCCGGGCCCTTCGATGCGGCGCACCAGGCGCGGCTGGACCCGGTTGCCGCCGTTGGCGAAGGGTGCGTAGGCCGTCACCAGCTCCAGCGGCGTCACTTCCAAGGCGCCTAACGCGATCGACGGAACGGGAGCCAGCCGGCTCGTGATGCCGGTGGCGCGCGCCAGCGACACGATGTGCGCCTCACCCACCGCGTGCCCGAAGCGTACGGCGGCGGCATTCGACGAGTGCTCGATGGCGCGGCGCATCGTGATCCGGCCTTCATACTCGTCGCCGAAATTGGCCGGCGTCCAATCGCGTCCGTCCTGTTCGACCTCGACCGGCGCGTCGTCCACCAGCGTCGCCGGCGTGTAGCCCGCGCCTAACGCCGCAGCATAGACGAACGGTTTGAACGCCGAACCGGGCTGCCGGTGCGCCGCGAGCGCGCGATCGAAGGCGCCGTTCTGATAGCGCCGCCCGCCCACCAGAGCCCGGATGTCGCCGGTCCGCGGATCGAGCGCGACGAGCGCGCCTTCCACGTGATCGCTGCCGTCCTCGCCCACCTGGTCGGCGATCGACGCGGCCTGATTCCGCACCGCGCGCTCCGCCGCCCGTTGGGCACGGGCGTCGATCGTGGTGTAGATGGTCACGTCGCCGTGCGCCTCGGCGTCGCGGCCTAACGCCGAGTCCAGTACCGCCCGCGCCGCGCCCACCACCCATGACCCCGTCTCCTCGGGACGCCACTCGGTCTCGGCCACCTCGATCGGCTCGCGCGCCGCGGCGGCCGCGCGCGCGGCGCTCACATAGCCCTCGCGCACCATGAGCGACAGCACCAAGTCGCGGCGTGTGCGCGCGCGGTCGGGATCGTGTCGCGGCGTGTACACCGACGGCCCCTTCGGCAGGGCAGCCAGCAGCGCGCCTTCGGCCAGCGTCAGCCGCGAGACGCTCGTGCCGAACAGATCGCGACTCGTCGCCTCGACGCCGTACGTCCCGTTGCCCAGGTAGATGACGTTGAGATACAGCGCGAGAATCTGATCCTTGGTGAGATTCCGCTCGAGCAGTCGCGCCATGCGGAGCTCGAGCAGTTTCCGGCGCAGCGTTCGGCCGGCCCCAACGGACGCGAAGCTGTTGCGCGCGACCTGCATCGTGATCGTGCTGAAGCCTTCCCGCGCGCCTAACGCTGCAGCGTCGCGAACCGCCGCGCGCAGGAAGGCATGCCAGTCGAGACCGTTGTGATGGTAGAATCGACGATCTTCGGTCGCGACGAACGCCTCGCGTACGAAGCGAGGAATGCGCGTGAGCGGCACGTCGATGCGACGCACGTCCTCGAGGCGGCCAATGAGGCGTCCCGAGCGGTCCAACACCCGACTGCCTTCAGGTGGCTGGTACGCCCGGATCTCCGCGCCCGACGGGCAGCCGTCGAACCCACACGTGTAAAGCCACGTGTCGCCGACCACGATGGCGAGCGCAACGACGTTCGCCAGAGTGAAGGCGCGCCAATGGCGCCGCAGCCATTGCGGTTCGTCCGAACCGCCCTCGCCTGACGTACGAGCGAAGAACGCCCCCCACAGTTGCTTCACACGGGACTTGATCTTCATACCTTGCAGCACCGACAGGCGGGCCCGGCCCGCGTCCACTGTTCACTACGACAGCCAGAGTTTGCGGTTTCCAGGCAACACGCCTCACCGTAGACTTCTTTGACGGCAGCGAATATCCTTCGCGCCCCCACGGATCAGCCCTACCATGTATTCGGCACTTCGCCTCGCGCTCATTGTCGTTTCGGCAGTAGCGGGCGGCACGGCTCCTGGCACGCACCATCACGCAAAACCACCACGTCCAGCCAACGAACTGGGCAGGATTCCCATCCTCGAGTATCACGTCATTGGTGACTCCGATGCTCGGTGGACCGTCGAGCGCGGACATTTCAAGCGGCAACTCGAGCTTCTCTATGAGAGAGGCTACCGCCCGATAACGGTTGCCGAGTTGATCGACCGGAAAATCGCGCTGCCGGCCGGCATGTCGCCGGTGGTGTTCACGTTCGACGACGCGTCGCCATCACAGTTCCGCTACATCGACCACGACGGCACGCTCGAGGTCGACCCGAACAGCGCGATCGGCATCTGGCTCGAGTTTCACCGCACACATCCGGACTGGGCGAACAAGGCCACTTTCTGCATGCTGCCGGGCGCAGCCGCCGGCCACGCTTTCTTTGGGGAGCGCGGCATCGATGGCCAGAAGACGGCGTGGCGCGGCATCAAGGTTCGATTCTTGGCCGACCACGGCTTCGAGTTGTGCGACCACACGCTGTGGCACGCCAACCTTTCGAAGTACTCCGACGAGGTCGTGCAGGAGCAAATCGCGCGCGGGGCGATGGCGATCGACTCCGCCGTCACCGGCTACCGCGTCCGCACATTCGCGCTTCCTCTCGGTATTTGGCCCAAGAATCACGAACTGGCCCACGCCGGGTCATGGCGCAACCCGCGCACGGGACGACTGATCACATATCGCTTCGACGCGATACTAGAGGTGACTGGTGGTCCGGCTCGAAGCCCGTTCGACCCCAAGTTCGATCCGCTTCGCTTGCCGCGTGTCGAGGTATTTGGCGACGCGTTAGAACGGTTGTTGGACCAACTCGATAGAAGTGGTAGCCGCTATGTCGCGTCCGGTCGTCAGACAGGAGACAGCTCGACGACCGTCGGTGGTGCGACGAATGGATTGAGTGGTCGAGAGCACTGAGCAGCACGCGCACCGAGAAGGGGTTATCGGCAGACAAAGTCGAGGGCTATCACGCTGTCGTCTTTTTATACAGTGTCGCAAAAGCTGCGAGTTTTCGAGTTGATTGCGGCCAGGGCTCAGAAATTTGTCCTAAAATGACCCCTCAATGTCCTAAAACTGTGCTTGCTTCAGCCGATACTCGGAAGCAAGTTGGGCCTCGCTCTTGGCAGAACGACCGACGGATGGGAGGTAAGTGAATGGGACGCTCACAGGTGAAGCTCCCTCATTACGCATTCTTCGAAGCACTGGCGCGCTGTGAGAACGAGTCGTGTGCGGAATGGCGCACGACGAGCGCCGGGCTTTTGACGCTGCGTTTGTTCGACGACTGGGTGATGGAGGGTGGGAGTGCGGTGTCGTTGGACTCGTGGGGTCTGCGTTGCGTGCGTGAATCGATCTCAGCGATCGATGCGGGGAGTAGTGTGCGGGCGCTGCTGACGAGTCTCGTGGACTCGATGCAGCTGGCCCGTCATGCCCGTGTAGCGGTCGTGGCGCCGCGCCTCATGGCGTACGCGCGCGCCTTGCAGTTCGATGCCAAGTGGGCGTTGGCAGCCGACGTGTACCGCACGGTGCTGCAGAACGCGGAGCCGGCGGCGGACACCGACGTGGCGATCGCGGCCAACATGCAGTTAGGCGCGTGCATGCGCGTGTTGGCGCAGTGGAGCGAGGCGCGCGGTGCGTACGCGGCGGCGGCTGAGATTGCGGCGTTCACCGGCGACGTGGCCAACGTGCTCAAGGCGCGGATCGCGGAAGCGAACGTGATGATGGCGCGCGGCAACTTGCCG
>JAICLH010000224.1 GCA_025927495.1 Gemmatimonadaceae bacterium | reverse complement strand
CGCGCCCAGTCGCCGCGTCATGGTTCCCGGGGCCTCGCGACGGTGAGCCGTGGGGCCCGGGGGGCCCCCCGACGGGGGGGCCGGGCGCGCCCCCCCCCCCCCCCCGCGCCGCCAGAAGCGCCACGGCCGCCGCCACGAGCCCGATGCGCGCGAATCGCGCCAAGGGCTGCCACCATTGCTCGACCGCGGCGTCGCCGCCCAAGCGCGCCATGATGCGCCCGGCGAGGGAGGCCCAGTATGCGTCGTCCGTCGGCGCGGCGTAGAGACTCCGCAGTGCGCGGGTCAGATCATCATCTCGTCCGTTGGGCCCGATGCGAGGTTCGATGCTCATCGTTGACTCCAGAGGTCTCCCAGCGTTCGACGAAGCGCGGCTCGCGCGTGGTGGAGATCCGAACGGGCTGTCCCTTCCGGTATCCCCAGCATGCTGCCGATTTCGCCGTGCGTAAATCCTTCGACGTCGTGCAGGACGATCACCGACCGTTGCCGTTGCGACAGCTCCTCGAGCCCTGCCGTGAGGCGCCGGCGAAGCTCGTCCTGCTCCGCCGGATCGCGAAACGGCAGCGCCACCGAGTCAGACAAGGCGTCCGCATCGCGCACGCGACGACGGCGCCCGATGTCGAGCGCCGCGTTAGCCACGATGCGATGGAGCCATGCTCCGAACGCCTGCTCGGGTCGAAACCGATCGAGCGCGCGATACGCGTGCAAGAACCCCTCTTGCACTGCGTCCTCCGCATCTTCATGAGTGGCCGTGATTGCGCGCGCCACCGCGTACGCGCGTCGCTGATGCGCTGTCACCAGCTCCGCGAACGCATCGCGATCACCGTGTTGTGCCGCAACAATCAGGTCCCGCTCGCGCGTGCGAGCCGACCATTCCGTCGACGGCTCAGGCACGTGTTGGGCGGTATGAAGAGACAGTGCTGCGTACATGCTCGTCCCGGCAGACGTCCATCTGAGTAACGCGCTCCGCACGGGAACCGTTGAAGCGGGCCATTTAGCCCCCCGGTAGGCCAGCCAACCCGATGGCGTCCGCGTTCGCGCGCATCGCGTCGATCACGAACTGGATGTGCGTATCGAGCTCGACGTCCAATTCCTCCGCGCCGCGCACGACATCGTCGCGACTAACGCCCCGCGCGAATGCCTTGTCCTTCATCTTCTTGCGCACGGATCGCGCGTCCACCTCGTGCACGGAGCGCGACGGCTTGACGAGCGCGGTCGCGGTGATGAGCCCGGTCAGCTCGTCCACCGCGAACAACGCGCGCGCCATCCGCGTGGCGCGCGCGACGCCGGTGTAGGGCGCGTGTCCCATGATGGCCGTGACGACATCGTCGGGATAGCCGCGCGATCGCAGCATGCGCACGCCCTCCGCCGGGTGCTCGGCGTCGGGGGCATGCGCGTCGTTCGGATAGCGCTCGTAGTCGAAATCGTGCATGAGGCCGGCAAGGCCCCACCGTTCCGGATCCTCTCCGTAGTGCGACGCATACGCGCGCATCGCGGCTTCCACCGCGAGCATGTGCTTTCGTAACGATTCGCTGAGCGTGAATTCCTGCATCAGCGCGAGCGCATCGGCACGCGACGGTAGATCGGACATGAGCGCGACAGGGTGGAATGATGGAACGCGCATGGAACCCGTCCTTCACCCCAAACTTAGGAGCGACGGGTCGCCCGACCAACAGGCGTGCGCCGGCGTCCGCCGATCAGTGCACGGGCCCCGCGGAGCCCCGACCCTTTGCCGGTCTTGAACAGGAACAGCAGGGGAAGGGCCGTGCAAAGGAGCAGACCGCTCAGCAAGTAGATGCGGGAGAAGGCGAGCACGCTCGCCTGCGCCATCACCTGCGCGTCGAGCAACGCCAGCGCTTGCTGCTTGGCGACAAGGAGCGATGCGCCCTTCGCCATCATGCCCTGCGTCAGGTAACGGCCATGGATGTGCTACTGGTGTGAAATGGCGTCGAGTGGTGTCGTTAGGCGCAGAGCATCATCCCGTCTTCACGTGCGCCACCGCCGACAACCCCTGGCGCAGCGGTCGCTCCGGCCCGCAGCCCTTCGTCACCATCACCCGGACCGGCACGCGCTGCACCACCTTGGTGAAGTTGCCGGTCGCGTTGTCGGGCGGGAGCAGCGCGAATCGGGCACCGGTGGCCGCGCTCAAGCTCTGCACCTTTCCTTCTGCGGTGCATCCCGGATACGCGTCGACGTCGATCTCGACCGGCTGCCCAACGCGCATGTTGGCCAGCTGGGTTTCCTTGAAGTTGGCCGTGATCCACACACCGGTATCGGCCACCACCGACATCAGCGTTTGACCCGCCTGTAACAACTGGCCTAACTCAACGAGCTTCTTGGACACGGTGCCGCTCACCGGCGCCGTGATCACGGTGTAGCTCAACTGCAGGCGCGCGTCGTCGAGCTCGGCCTGCGCTGCTTCGGTGCGCGCCTGCGCCACGCGTACGCCAGCCTGCGCGCTCGTCACGCCCGCGTTGCCGGCCGCGGCCTGGCGCTGCACCGCCTCCAGGTTCGCGTTCGCAGCGTCGGCCGCTGCCTGTGCCGCGTCCAGCTGCTGGCTCGAAACGATTTGTTTGGCCGCCAGCGTTTTCATGCGCGTGAGATCGGACTGCGCCTGCTCCGCCTGCGCGCGCGCCGCCGCGATCTGCGCACCCTGTGCAGCGTACTGGCTCGTCGCCGACGTCACGGCCGCGCGCGCCTGTCCCGGCGCACTCGCCGATCCCACCGTGAAGCGCGCCGCGGTGAGGTCTGCTTCGGCCTGTGCCACCTTCACCTTGTACTCGTTGTCGTCGATCGTCGCCAATGTGTCGCCGGCGTGTACCGAGTCGTTGTCCTGCACGCGCACCGAGCTCACGTAGCCGCCCACCTTCGCCAGCACCGGAATGATGTGGCCATCGACCTGCGCGTCGTCGGTGCTCTCGTGGACGCGCGCGTAGAGGTACGATTTGAGGCCCCAGCCCAGCGCCACGAGCGCCACGATCGCGATGATCGGCACCACGTATTTTTTCCTCGACGGCTCGGCCGGCGGCTGCTTCGGTTTCGCCGGCGTCGTGTCGGAATGTTCCTGGGTTAGTTCATCCACCATCGTCGCCATATGTGCTATCCATCGTCAGAGGTACTGATCGTCCGGTCGTCGATCGAGCGTGTGCTATGCGTTCGGCCGCCTACGGGAGCGCGGTGACCGATCCCACGGCGCGGGCCAGTCCGACACGCGCCGATTGGTACGACGCGAGCGCGTCCACCAGCTGCGTGCGCGACGTGTTCAGGGTGAGCGACGCCGTGATGACGTCCGCATTGCCCGACACGCCGGCGCGGAATCGATCGCGCGCCTGCGCCACTTCCTGTTCCGTCAACCGTAGCTGTTCACGTGCCGCGTCCACGGCCTCGCGCGCGGACCCGAGATCCAGCAACGCACCGCGCACCTCGATGGCGGCCTGCTGTCTGAGGTCGCGCCGGCGCACGTCGATCTCGCTGACGCGCGCTTCCGATTCCTCGATGCGTCCTTCACGACGCAGGCCGTCGAAGACGGGCACCGTCACCTGCACGCCCCACTGATACGTGTTCAGCTTGTTGCCGCTGTTCGTGCCGAGCCATCCCTCGTCCCCGAAGGCGCTGAGCGACGGCAAGCGTTCGGCGCGGATCGCGCCGGAGGTCTGCCGCGCGGCCAGGAGCCGCTGGTCGGCCGCGCGAAGGTCCGGACGATTCGTGAGCGCCAGGGTGATCGCCGCCTGTTCGTTAGGCATTGTGTCCGACAGGGTGAGGCGCGAGAGCGTGTCGGCCAGATCCACGCGGGCGTCCAGCGGCAGCCCGAGCGAGCGGAGCAGGTCGAGTCGCGAGCGATCGCGCTCGTTCCGGGCCGCAATGAGCTGCGCGCGCACCAAAGCCAGCTGTGCCTGCGCGCGGGTCACGTCGAGCGCCACGCCCACACCTGCCGAGAGTTGATCGTTCGCGATGCCGAGCAGCGAATCGGCGAGCACCGAGTCCGCTGCGCGCGCCGCGAGCTGTGCATCGGCACGCTGCGCCCGCAAGTAGGCGAGCGACGCGGTCACCGCTGCCTGCTCCGCGACATCCGATGCGGTGGCGTTGCTGGCGACGGCCGTCGACTTGGCGCTGCGCACGCGGTTCAACGCGGCCCAATCGAAGATGGTTTGCGATAGCTTGCCGCGAACGTCGATGGTCTTCACCGGACCGAGTAGCTCGCCACCGGGATCGAGGCCTGGCAGCGCGAAGCCGAACGTCGCCGTGTTGATCGTGACGCCGTGCTCCAAGGCGTACGCGGACACGTTGGGCAACAGATCGCTTCTCGCCTGCGTCACTTGCGCCGCGGACTGCGCGGCCTGAAACCGTGCTTCCTCGGCCGTGGCGCTCTGGTGCGCCGCGAGACGCGCCGCGTCGCCTAACGACAGCGGTCGGGACAGCACGGTGTCCCGATCCATGTTCTGCGCTGTCGCCGCTGGCGCCCATCCGGAGATCGCGATAGCCGATATCGCCAGCATGGCAGCGGCCAGCCGGCGCCTGTATTCGTGCACACTCATGCCTTGTTTGCCGCGGAAGAGGCAGGCGAGACCGGACGCGAACCAGCGTCCTTTTGTACCGCGCCCAGGAAAAAATCGAGGAGCTGCGTCAGCACCTCCTCGTCGGTCAGATGCGCGACGAGGGCATTCCGTTCCTTCTGCGCACACCAAATCCCGTGACTCAGGATCAGTGCCTGAAACATCCGGGCGCTTTCCATCTCGTCCATCTCGCGAAACTCTCCCGTGGCAATTCCGTGACGGAGAATGCTCGCGATCGCCTGGATGTTTCGACCGGGAACTTCGCGCTGAAAGAACTCGAGCAGGGCGGGGAAGTTGCGCAACTCGCCGATGGACAACCGATGCAGCTTTTCGAACATCGGCGTCCGGATGTGTTGCCACACCGAATGCGCGTAATCGGTCAATTGATCCATCGCCGATGCACTGGTGGCGACTGCCCGCTCTTGAGCCTGGATGATCGTGTCGCCAACGAGTTGGCGAATCATCTCGCAGAAGAGCGTCTCTTTGTTGGAGAAGTAGAGATAGATGGTGCCCTTGGACACACCAGCCCGCCTGGCGATGTCCTCGAGTCGCGCAGCTGCCAGACCGGATTCGCCGAACACATCTATGGCGGCGTCCAGAATCTGGCGCGGTCTAGCTTCGGGCAGTCGGCGCCAGCGCGGTTCGTCGGGGGAAGCGGCTATCATTGTCGTCTCAGGATCCTTTTCTCAAATAACCGACCCGTCAGTCAGATAGTTCCACGATGAGCCCGCTTGCTGCGTATTCGGGGTCGTAATGCGAGGAATTAAATAACTGAACGGTCAGTAATAATGGCGTACGGCTCTGCGCAGTCAATGCGTCGGCAGGCGTGACACGCAATCGGTTGTAGCGGGGCCGGGGCGTAGCTTGCCAGTCAAGCCTCTCGTCCTACATCATATTCGCCCCCGTTAGACATCCCCGTTCGGCGTGGATCCCATGACGACAGCGGCAGCTCCTCAGCTTCGAGAACGATCGGCGTTCGAAATCATCGACGTCTCGATCCAGCTCTTTCGCCGTCACTATCCCACCTTCGTCATGCTCGCGGCGATGGCGATTCTTCCGTATCTGGTTGTGTTGTGGCTCAGTGGATTCATGAGCCTTCTTGCGGGCGTCAAGCCCTTCGGTCCGCAGATCGGCATCAACTCCACGGCGGGGCTTCTGATCCCGCTGACCTTACTCTGGTCGTACGTCTTCAAGGGCGCCCTCATCGTCGCGGCGTCGGATGCCTACCTCACGGGCACGGTCGATCCCGGTCGCGCGCTCGCGACAACGTTCTCCCGGGCGTTGCCGCTCATCGGCGCCGCCTTTTTGTTAGGCATCGCCCTTTTCTTCGGCGCGTTCGCGATCCTGATCGGCGCGATCTACGTCTACCTTCGCTACTTTGCCGTCGTGCCCGCGCTCTTGCTCGAGGGAACGGATACGATGGACGCGTTCCATCGCTCGCGCGACCTGTCGCAGGGGTTCAAGTGGCGCATCTTCGGCACGCTCCTGCTGTCATGGTTGATCCTCTGGGCCGTCGTGATCGGG
>JAICLH010000069.1 GCA_025927495.1 Gemmatimonadaceae bacterium | reverse complement strand
CGTGACGATCAGGATCGTGAGCTCCTGCTTGAGATGGTGCAACAGCTCCTCGACTTTCTGCGTGCTGATCGGGTCGAGCGCCGACGCGGGCTCGTCGAGCAGTAACACCTCGGGATCGTTGGCCAGCGCGCGCGCGATGCAGAGGCGTTGCTGCTGGCCGCCCGACAATCCGAGTGCGCTCGCGCGCAGGCGATCTTTCACTTCGTCCCAGAGCGCGGCCCGTCTGAGCGAGCTCTCGACGAGATCGTCGATCTCGCCGCGCCGCGCGAGACCTTTGATGCGCGGCCCGAACGCGACGTTGTCGTAGATCGACTTCGGGAATGGGTTCCAGCGTTGGAACACCATGCCCACGCGCTGGCGAAGCGTGACGATGTCGGTGTCGGCGCCGTGGATGTCCGTGCCGTCGAGCAAGATCTCGCCCTCGTGGCGCGCTCCCGGAATGAGCGCGTTGAGGCGGTTGATCGAACGGAGCAGCGTCGACTTGCCGCAACCCGACGGACCGATGAACGCCATGATCGTGCGCGGCGCGACGCGCAGCGAGATGTTCGTCAGGGCACGCTTCGGTCCGTAATAGAACGAGAAGTCGCGAACCTCGATCAGCCCGGTGAAACCGAGCGTCGTGTCGAGCGCCGGCGGAGCGGGCTTCGCGCTCTGCGGCGTTGCAAGGGTTGGGCGCGGCGTCGCAATTGCGTGGCTCATCCGAACCGCCCGGTGATGTACGCCTCGGTGCGCGGATCCGACGGTGATGTGAAGAGCGACTCCGTCGGCGCCACCTCGACGAGGTCTCCGGCGAGGAAGAACGCCGTGCGATCCGAAATGCGCGCCGCTTGCTGCATGTTGTGCGTCACGATGATGATCGTGACATCGCCGCGCAGCTCGCGCACGAGTTGCTCGATGCTTTGCGTGCTCGCCGGGTCGAGCGATGCGGTGGGCTCGTCGAGGAGCAGCACGCGTGGACTTGTCGCGAGCGCGCGCGCGATGCACAGGCGCTGCTGCTGTCCACCGGAGAGTGCAAGCGCGCTCGCGCCGAGACGATCCTTCACTTCGCCCCAAAGCGCGGCGCGTCGCAGTGCGCTCTCGACGATCGCATCGGTCTCGCGCCGCGAGACGTGACCATCCATCACGCGTAAACCGGCGGCCACGTTGTCGCGGATCGACATCGTGGGGAAGGGCGTTGGGCGCTGGAACACCATGCCGATGTGCTTGCGCACCGCGATGGGATTCACGCCGCCGTCGTAGATGTCGGCGCCATCGAGCAGCACGCGGCCCGACACGCGACCCGTTGACACCGTCTCGTGCATGCGGTTGAGGCAGCGGAGGAACGTCGACTTGCCGCAGCCCGACGGACCAATGATCGCCATGACGCTGCCTTCCCGAACGGGCAGCGAGATGTCGTGCACCGCGTGGATCGAGCCGAACCACGCATCCAGCGACTCGGCCGCGAGACGCGTGCGCTCGGGCGTCACCGCGGGGGCTGCGTTCGCGGGTCGGGGGTCTGCGAGACCGGCGAGCTCGCTCTTCACCTCAATCGCCACTTCCCATGTCGAAGCGTGCCCGGGTAGCGACGCGGGCGACGATGCTGATGACGAGGATGAGCGCGATGAGGACCAGGGCACCCGCCCAGGCGAGCCGGTGCCAGTCGTCGTAGGGACTGATTGCATAGTTGAAGATTTGGAGGGGCAGCGCGGCGATCGGCTGCGTGACCGACGTGGACCAGAACTGGTTGCCGAAGGCGGTGAACAGGAGCGGCGCGGTTTCGCCCGCGACGCGCGCGAGCGAGACGAGCACGCCGGTCACGATGCCGGCGCTCGCGGTGCGGAGCACGATCGTGAGGCCGGTGCGCCAGCGTGCGTAGCCTAACGCCAGGGCCGCTTCGCGCAGCGACGTCGGGACCGTGCGCACCATCTCCTCGGTGGTACGCGCGATCATCGGGATCATCATTACGCCTAACGCGACCCCGCCCGACAGCGCCGAGAAGTGGCCCATCGGCCGGACGAGGAACTGCCACGCGAAGATGCCCATGACGATCGACGGCAGGCCGTTCAAGACGTCGGACAGGAAGCGGACGCTATTGGCCAGCCACGCGCCCCGGTTTTCGGCGAGATAGAGGCCCGCGCCGACGCCCACCGGGAGCCCGAACAGCATCGCGAGTCCAATGATGATCAGCGTGCCGACGATCGCGTTCGCCATGCCGCCGCCTGCTTCGCCGACCGGCGTGGGCATGTGCGTGAAGAACGCCAGGTCGAGCGACGTGGCGCCCTTGGTGACGAGATGGCCCAGAATGAAGAGCAGCGGCAGGACCGTGATCACCGCAGCCGTCGCGAGGACGCCGAGCATGACGCCGTTCACGGCGCGGCGGCGTCCGAGACTCTTGCGCGCCCGCTCGCCCACGGCGCGCTGCCGCGCGCTCGGCCGTTGGGTGCGAATGACGCCCGCGGTCATAGCGCTTTCGAGGCAGCGCCGCCGCCCACGCGCCACACCAGCCAGCGGGCGATCGCGTTGACGACGATCGTGATTATGAGGAGCGTGAATCCGACGGCCATGAGGGCGGACAGGTGGGCGTCGCTGCTCGCTTCGCTGAATTCGTTGGCGATGAGTGACGCCATCGTGTAGCCGGGCGCGAGCAGCGACGCCGAGATCTCCTGGCGGTTGCCGATGAGCATCGTCACCGCCATGGTCTCGCCCAACGCGCGGCCGAGCCCGAGGATGATGCCGCCGACGATGCCGGATTTGGCGTAGGGCAGCACGGCGCGCCAGATCGCTTCCCATCGCGTCGCGCCTAACGCCAGCGCCGCCTCGCGTTGGGCGCGCGGGACGGCGAGGAGCACCTCGCGCGACACCGACGCGATGTACGGCAGCACCATGATCGCGAGAATGAGCCCCGCCGCCAGCATGCTCGGTCCGTACGCCGGCCCGGTGAAGAACGGCGTGCTGCCCAACTCGAGCGTGTCGCGCAGAAAGGGCATCACCGGATCGCGCAGCAGCGGCAGCAGCACGAAGATCCCCCACAGGCCGTACACCACGCTCGGTATCGCGGCCAAGAGATCCACCAGGAATCCCACCGGCTGCCGCATCCACCGTGGCGCGAACTCGGAGAGGAACACCGACACGCCCACCGCCAGCGGCGTCGCGATGACTAACGCAATGGCCGACGACACCAGAGTCCCGTAGATCGCCGGCGCGGCGCCGAACCGGTCCTTGACCGGATCCCAGTCGCTCGAAGTCAGAAACGAGAGCCCGAAGTGCCGGAACGTCGGCCAGCCGGCCACCGCGATTTCCCACGCGACGAGCGCCACCAGCAGCGGCACGCACACCGCGAAGAACGTGATGGCCCCGCGGTAGATCCGATCGCCGATGTGTCGCCCGTGGATGCGAACAACCGTCCCCGCGCCAGGATCGGCCGTCAGGACGGTCGGAGACATCGAGGAGCTGCTCATGCCCCGCCGCCAACGATCACGGAGTCCACGCGCGCGTCGAGGCGCGCCTTCATCGCATCGGGCAGCGGCGCGTAGTCCAGCGACGCGGCCGAACCCTCGCCCGAGTGCAGATACCAGTGGAGGAAGTCCTTCAACTTCCTGGCCTTCGTCGCGTCGATTTGCGCGCGGTACACCAGAAGCCATGTGAACGACGCGATGGGGTAGGCCCCCGCGCCGGGCGCGTTCACGATCGAGATCCGATAATCGGTATTGTTCGGCAGTTGGCCGGCGATGCCGGCAGCGGCGGCCGTCGCCGACTCGATCGACGGCGCCACGAACGCGCCCGACGCGTTCCTGATCTGTGCCGTCGGCAACGTGTTCTGCTTCGCGTACGCGAGCTCCACGTAGGCGATGGCTCCCGGCGTCTGCTTCACCTGGCCGGCGACGCCTTCGTTGCCCTTCGCGCCGATCCCCACCGGCCAGGACAATTCCTTGCCCTTGCCGGGCGCCTTGGCCCAATCCGGACTCACGGTCGACAGATAGTCGGAAAAGATGTACGTCGTTCCGCTGGCCTCGGCTCGGTGGACGACCAGCACATCGGTAGACGGGAGCGCGACACCGGGGTTGAGCACCGCGATGCGGCTGTCGTTCCACTTCGTGATGTGGCCGAGGAACATGTCGGCCAGCATGTCGCCCGTTAGGCGGAGCGGCGCCTGCAGCGACGGCAGATTGTACGTCACCGCGACGGCGCCGATGACGGTCGGGAAGTGCAGTACCGGGCCCTTCGCCTTCGACAGCTCCGCGTCGGACATCGGCGCGTCCGATGCGCCGAAATCGACCGTGCGCTCAGTCAGTTGGCGAATGCCGCCGCCAGACCCGATCGACTGATAGTTGATGCGGATGCTCGTCTCCTTCGCGTAGTCCGAAAACCACTTGCTGTAGATCGGATACGGGAACGTCGCGCCGGCGCCCGTGAGGTCGACGCCCGCTGTCGACGAGGTTGCCCCGGCGCTGTCGCTCGACGCGGTGCGGCCCGAAGCTCCGCCCCCGCCGCAAGCGACCAGAGCACTGGCGACGAACACAATCGGGGATGTCTTGCGAAAGGTCACGATGCAAGAACTCCGTGCAGTCGTTTTGGGAGGGATCTTCACCTCGGAAAACTGCACGGAGCCGGCAGTCGGTTGAGCGGGGAGGCTGTAACGAGATAGTCACGACGAACGAGGGAAGCGGCGCTGGCGCCGCCTTGGGGAAGCGCTTTGCTTCGGGAAGCAGTTCGCTTGGGGAATGGGAGAGGAAGATCAATCAGTGGTCTGCTCGTGGAGCACGCGCCTTACCGGGCGCCCCATTTCCCCAAACGAAGTGATTCCCCAAGCCGGGCGCTTCCCCGAGGCGGCGCCAGCCGCCGCTTCCCTCGTCGTTAGAACAGCACCTGCCAGTGGAGGAACCACTGCTCCGTCGGATTGCCAGACAGCCCGCCCTTCGGCGTGGTCTTCTGGTAATCGAGGGAGAACGAGGTCTTGGGCGTCGTATCCCAGAAAATGCCGCCGACCAGGAACTCCTGGTATCCATTCGCGGACGTGCTCGGCTTGAAGTGGTCGTAGCGCGCGAGGAGTCCGATCGACGGCACCTTCCCGTGGCCGGGGCTCCACTCCAAGGGGCGCAACACCGCCAAGCCGTCGTACAACCGGCCCGTCGTGGTGGTCACGACCCGATCGAGCGCATCCACGCTGCCCGCGTCTGAGTCATCGTTCTTCTCCGCCCACTCCGCGCCTAACTGAGCGCGGCGGTCCTTGATGCCGACGAACACCCCGTACCGGTTCTTGGCGAGGCCGCTCGCGATCGGGTTCGTCGGGTCGTTCACGAACGAGCTGGCGTTGTTCCCGACGTATCCCCACGGCGAGATCGTGAACGTCTTGAAGTAGCTGTTCGTCTGGCCGAACGGCGTCAGGGAGACGCGCAGCGCGAAGTCCTTGAAGCTGTTCGCCTCGGGCGCCTGGTAGCCCGCGCCGTTGGTGATGGTACCGTAGACTTCGCCTAACTTGTGCGGCAGCGTCAGCTGCGTCGCCGCGCCGAGGTCGGCCGACGAGAAGAAGCTCAGCCGGTCGGTCGAGACCTTGGAGACCCACCGCGGCCAGAAGCCTTCCTCGTGGTCGATGATGACGGTGTGCAGCATCCCGAAGCGCGCCAGCGCCGAGAACCCGTTGGAATCCGGCAGCGCATAGTCCCACTGCAGGTAGGCATACTTGAGCCTGACGAGCCAGCCCTGGTACGCATTCGGGTCGGCCTGGCCTTGCTGGATGTCCGTCGTGATGCGGACGCTCATCCGCTTGCCCGCCGGCATCTTGAACGTGAGGTAGGCGCGCTCGATGTCGAACTTGTTCGCGTGGCTGCCGCCGTTCGCAGCCTGGGACGCGGCGTCGGTTTCGTATTGGTAGTTGCCGAACAGCCAGCCGGAGAAATCGAGCGCCGGCGTCTTCGGCTTCGTCGTCGTGTCCTTCTGCGCGGTCGAGTCCTTCTGATATTGCTGGGCGCGTGTTGCGGGAGCGACCAGCAGCGTCGCCGCGATTACGGCGAGCAACGAGCGAAACGTGGTCATGGCGTAGTGGTAGTGTGTGAAGTGCGGGATGAGGAGGAGCGCTCAGTGCGACGCGAGGCTGACCTCGTTGAGTCGCTTGTCGAGCATGCTGACCATCGACGGCGGCAGCGGCGCATAGTCGAGCGACGGCGCTTCCTTCTCCCCGTCGTGAATCGCCCAACGGAGGAAGTCGACGAGCTGCTTGCCCTTCTTCGCATCGGCCGGATTCTTGTACAACAACACCCAGGTGAACGACGAAATCGGATACGCCGCCTTGCCCGGCGCGTTCACGATCGAGATGCGGAAGTCGGAGTTCTCGGGCAGCTTCGCGGCCGCGCCCGCGGCGGCTTCGGTCACGCCCTCGATGGTCGGGGCGACCCATGCACCGGCGGAGTTCTTGATCAACGCCGTCGGGAGATGATTCTCCTTGGCGTACGACAGTTCCACGTAGCCGATCGCGCCCGGCGTCTGCTTCACCTGGCCGGCCACGCCTTCGCTGCCCTTACCGCCTAACCCAACGGGCCAGTTGATCGACTGCGCCTTGCCCGGCCCGCTCGCCCACGTCGGGCTCACGGTGGACAGATAGTCGGTGAAAATGTACGACGTGCCGCTGCCATCCGACCGGTGCACCACCACAATGTCCGACCCCGGGAGCTTGGCGCCCGGGTTGAGACTCTTGATGGACGCGTCGTCCCACTTGGTGACTTTGCCCAGATAGATGTTCGCGAGCACGTCGCCCGTGAGGCGGAGCGGCTCCTTCACATCGGGCAGGTTGTACGTCATGGCGACGGCGCCTAACACCGTCGGAATGTGGAGGATCGGGCCGCCCTTGGCCTTCGACATCTGCTCGTCGGTCATCGGACCATCCGACGCGCCGAAATCGACCGTTTGATCGGAGAGCTGGCGGATACCGCCGCTCGAGCCGATCGACTGATAATTGATTTTGACGCCGGTTTTCTCGGCGTAGATCGATGCCCACTTGGAGTAGATCGGGTACGCGAAGCTGGAACCGGCCCCGGTGAGGTCGGCCCCCTGGGCGAGGGCGGCCGAAACACTGATCGCGACGGCCGTGAGGCCGACGGCTGCGGCACGCGTGAACCTGTGACTCACGAGTAGCTCCTCTCAAGTTGGTGTGTGGAACGGTGCATCGACGGCGTAACGCAACGACCGTGACCGTGTCACGGTCGGGTCACGCCGTGCTCGGTCGCGGGCGTCGCGCAGGCGGCACAAAAAGTGGGCGGGGCTCGACTGCGAGACCCCGCCGCGGGCCGCGCGCCAGCGCCGCAATCCGTGCATCAACACGGCGTGGGCCGCGTCATCCAGCGGCTCGGCCGCCGACGCGTCCACGCGCAGCAGCCACACTCCGTTAGGCAGCGCCTCGCACTGCTGGAACGCGCCGATCAGGGCCGCCACGGAGACGCGGCCGCTCAGGTAGAGCGTCGCGCTGTGGGGGTGGGCTTCGACGGCGACCGGCGTGGACCATCGCATGCATTCACTCCGCTCCAGGGTCGTGAATGCATGCCAGGTCCGGATCACGCTCCCGGAGTCGCTCCCGTCACGGGCCTGTAACAGCGAAGGGGTGCGCGCCCTGGCGCGTATCGGCATCCAACGTCGCCGCGGGGCCGGCGGGGAAAAACGCGCGCACCGTGGTGCCGCGCCCGGGCGCACTCTCGGCGTCGACGCGACCCGCATGCGCCTCCACGAGATGCCGCACGATGGCGAGCCCGAGACCGGTGCCGCCCGCGTCGCGCGACCGGCCCGGGTCGACGCGGTAAAATCTTTCAAAAATGCGCGGCAAATGCTCGGGTGCGATGCCGATGCCGGAATCGCGCACGCCGACCCACGTGCCCCCAAGCAGGTCGCCTTCCACACGCGTGGTGAACACGGTGACGGTGCCGCCGGCGGGCGTGTAGCGCACGGCGTTGTCCACGAGGTTGGTGATCACCTGCCACACGGCGGTGGGGTCCGCGTACACCGTCGGCGCGCGCGGGTCGACCGCGATGTCGAGTGTCACGGCGTGGTCGCCGTGCGCGCGCCGCGCCGCCGACAAGATGTCCTCGGCGACGGCCGCCACGTCCACCGGCGTCGGGTTGGGCCGCCAGCCGCCGGATTCGATGCGCGACAGGTCGAGCAGGTCGTCGACGATGCGGCGCATGCGCTCGGCGTTGGCGCGGATCGCGTCGGCGAACTGCGCGCGCTGCTCGGCCGGCAGGTCGTCGGTCACGATCGTTTCGGCGAAGCCGCCGATCACGGTGAGCGGCGTCTTGAGCTCGTGCGAGACGTTTGCGACGAAGTCGCGGCGCACCGATTCCAGGCGCCGCGTGGCCGTCAGGTCGAGCAGCGCCAGCACGGCGCCGCCATCGCCTAACGGGCGCGCCGTGATCGACAGCGTGCGGTCGTGCACCACGGTCTCGCTCGGGCCGCTCGGCTCGCCGCCCAACGCCGCCGCCAAGGCCTCGCGCAGCAGGGCGTCGCGCGGCAGCAGGTCCACTGAGAACGGCACCGGCCGGTCGAGGCGCAGGAGGCGTCGCGCGCCGTCGTTGAGGCGCACGATGCGGCGGTGCGCATCCACCGCCAACAGGCCTTCGTGCAGCGACTCGATGGCGGCCGACAGCAGCCCCTCCTCCGCCTGCAGCTCGCGCAGCCGCGCCGCGAGCTGCTCGGCCATGCGATGCATGGCAGTGCCTAACTCTCCGACCTCGCCCGGCGCGCTCAACGACGGCCGCCGCGCCAGATCGCCGCCGGCCAGCGACCGCGCCACATCGCGCAGTTCGACGATCGGCTGCGTGACCGCGCGCGAGAACGCGAACGTGAGCGCCAGCGCCGCCGCGAGCGCGATGAGCGCCGCCAGCACCACGTCGCCGCGCGCGCTCGACACGATCTCGCCTAACTGCGCCGTGCTCACCGACACGCGCGCGATGCCGGGCGCGGCCCGCACCGCCACGTACAGCTCCGCGTCTCCGCGCGACGGGCTCGAGCGCGTCGCCACGCCCGTCCCGGTCGCGCGCGCCGCGATCACCTCCGGCCGCGTCGAGTGATTCTCGAGGTGGGGAAGAGCGTCATCCGCGAACTCGGAGTCGCCAATCACCCGCCCGTTGGGCGCGATCAACGTGACGCGGTGGCCGAGCGCTGCACCAGCCGTGTGCGCGAGGGTTTCCGGATCGGCCGACGGCTGCCCGGCCCATTGTGCCGCCACGAGCTGCGCTTCGTGTCGCAGCTGCTCGGTCTCGCGCGCCGTCAGCTCTCCGGCAAGCCGCTGGCCGCTGATCACGACCACGAGAATCGCCAGCACCGTGATCACGAGCGCGAAGCCCGCGAACAGACGGCGCGCGAGTCTCACGTGAGCGCGCGCGGTGTCCGCAACCGATACCCGAAGCCGCGCACCGTCTCGATCAGGTCCGATGCGGCGCCGAGTTTGGCGCGGAGCCGTTGGATGTGCATGTCGACGGTGCGCGTCTGAATGTCGGGTGCGGCGTCCCACACGGTCTCGAGCAGATGCGAGCGACCCTGCACGCGCCCGCGCCGCTCGGCCAGCGTGAGGAGCAGCCGGTACTCGGTGGGCGTGAGCTCGACATCCTGCGCCTCCACGCTCACGCGGTGCGCCGCCCGATCGATTGCAATCGGTCCAATCACCAGCCGGTCGGCGGCCGAGTTGCCGCCCGCGGATACGCGCCGCAGGATCGCGCCCACGCGCAGCACGAGCTCTTGCGGACTGAACGGCTTGGTGAGGTAGTCATCCGCGCCTAACAGAAGGCCGCGGATGCGGTCCGCCTCCTCGCGGCGGGCAGTGAGCAGCAGCACCGCCACGTGCCGCGTGCCGTCCGATGCGCGCAGCTGCTCCAACACCTCGAATCCCGACATCCCAGGCAGCATCAGGTCGAGCACGATCAGCGCCGGATGCTCATCGCGCGCCATGCTCAACGCGTCCGCGCCGGTCGACGCCGTGGACACGCGATACCCGGTCTTGGCGAGGTGGTAGGCGACAAGTCCGACGATATCCGGTTCGTCGTCCACGACGAGCACGCGTTCGCCCGACGCGGGCGTGACGGCGGTCGCGGTCATTGGAGCGCACCCTCCGCGCGCAGGCTATCCTGTATTGTGGCCACGATCATCTCCACCGCGAAAACGTTGTCGGTTGCGTGTGGCACGATCAGGTCGGCATAGCGCTTGGACGGCTCGACGAATTCCACGTGCATCGGGCGGACTGTCGTTGCGTACTGCTCCAGGATTTCATCGATCGGACGACCCCGCTCGCGGATGTCGCGGCGAATGCGCCGCATCAATCGGACGTCCGCATCCGCATCCACGAAGACCTTGATGTCACACAAATCGCGAACGCGCGCGTCGGCCAGGAGCAGGATGCCATCGATGATGACCACGGGCGCAGGATCGACCGATACGGTGGCGGATGCGCGCAGATGCCTCACGAAATCATACACCGGTTTGTCGATGCGATGGCCTGCCGCGAGCTCGCGCACGTGACGCGCGAGGAGGTCGAGATCGAACGCGTCTGGATGGTCCCAGTTGGCGCGTTGCCGTTCCTCGTCCGAGAGGTGCGTGAAGTTGCGGTAGTAGCCATCCATGTCCAGCGTAACGACCCGCACCGGCGACGCCGCGGCAACGTTCCGCGCCAGCGTGGATTTCCCGGAACCGGAACCGCCCGCAATGCCAATGACCAACGACTTCATCGTTCGCTCGACTTGAATGCTGGTCGTCTGGCAGGGTCCAGGAAAAGTGGCGGGTCTGTCACGGTGCTGTACCGAAGAATCGTTGGAAGCCGCGCAGGGCGCCAGAGCGGTCACGACACACCGAGCCTACCGATCGGGACCGGGTATTAACTTCAGGACCATGCGTGCGTTACTGAATTGTGGTTTCGCGCTGCTCGTGCTGGCTGCCAGCGTCGCTGCCCCGGCGCAGACCGACTCGATCGACGCGGTGCGCGTACGCAAGGAGCCGCCGCGGCTTCCGGTGCACGTCACGCTGCCACACGATTCCACGCCTCGATTCTTCCGCCTCCGCGTCATCTCGACCAACGATTTCCACGGCGCGCTCGACCCCGTCGAGGAGCACGGCGCCCGGCGCGGCGGCGCCGACGCGATGGCTGCGACGATCGCGCGCGCGTCCGCCGGCTGTCGGCCGCCTAACTGTGCCACGCTGCTCGTGGATGCGGGCGACCTGTTCCAGGGATCGGCGCCTTCCAACCTCGCGTACGGCGCGCCGGTCGTCGCGCTGTACAATGAGCTCGGATACGCCGCGGCGGCGATCGGCAACCACGAGTTCGATTGGGGGATGGACACGCTGCGCGCGCGCATGCGCGAGGCGCGATTCGGGCTCCTCGCCGCCAATGTGCGCGATCTGAGCGGGCGCGCGCCATCGTGGGCTCGAGACGACACGATTCTCGACCGCGGCAGGCTGCGCATCGGGATCATCGGCGTGATCGGCCCGGAAACGTATCACAGCATCATGCCGGCGCGCGTCCGCGGCCTGCGCTTCGACGACCCGGCGCCGATCATCGACTCGTTGGCGCGCTCGCTCCGCGCGCGCGGCGTCGACGCGGTGATCGTGCTCGCACACAGCGGCGCCTTCTGCGACGACGGCGGCCGGACCGCATGCCACGGCGAGGTGATCGACCTCGCTTCCCGCCTAACGGAGCCCGTGAACGCGATCGTCTCGGGCCACACGCACTCGCTCGTCGACACCCGCGTCGGCCGCGTGCCCGTCGTGCAGGCACGGTCGTCGGGGCGCGCCGTCGCGGTGGTGGATCTCGCGATCGCGCCCACCGCCGCGCGCGATTCGGTGCTCTGGCAGGCCGTGCTCGATGCCCGCCCGACCGGCGACCCGCCCGCCGCCGCCGACTCGATCGTCCGCGCGGCCGACGCGCGCGTGGCCGGCCGCGAGCGGCGACCGGTAGCCCGGCTCGCCGCGCCGCTCGTCCGCGCCCGCGGCCAATATCCGTTAGGCAACATGATCGCCGATGCCCAACGGTGGGCCGGCCACGCCGACGTCGCCGCCGTCAACAACGGCGGCATCCGACAGGACCTGCGGGCAGGCGAGGTGACTTGGGGCGCGCTTTTCGCCGTCCAGCCGTTCGGCGATGTGCTCCGCCGCCTCACCGTCCCGGGCCGCGCGCTCCGCGCCTATCTCGCGACGGTCGTCGCGGCCGACGGCGCGCCGCGGTCTCACGTGTCGGGCGTCACCCTGACGTTCAACCGGTCTGACGGCGAAGCGCGCCTCGTGTCCGTGCGCTTGGCCAACGGCCAGGCGTTGCGCGACGACGCGCGATACACGATCGTCCTCAACGGCTTCATGGCGACCGGTACCGAGGGACGCATCCTGGCCGAGGCAGCCACGGCCGACGAGACGCTTGCGACCGACGACCTCGGAACGCTGGTCGCCTACCTGTCGTCGCGGCCACAGCCGGTAGCCGCGCCTAACGACACCCGCATCACGATCGCCAAGCCATGACCGACCCAGTCGTCGTCTTTGTGAACGGCGCCCGCGTGGACGTCGCACCGGCGGCCACCGCGCTCGACGCGGTGCGCGCGTGGAACGCCGATGCCGCCGGCGACGTGGTGCAGGGCGCCCGCGCCCTCACCGACAGCCGCGGCCTCGCGATGCCCCCGGACACGCCGCTCTACCCGGGCGCCATCGTGCGTGTGGTCGCGGCGCGCGACCGTGCGGCCGACGACGCCGACCTGCTGCACTGACGTGCCCACGATCACAAGGGAGCTGCTGCGGGCGCTGCCCAAAGCGGAGCTCCACTGCCACCTCGACGGCAGCATCCGACCGTCCACGCTGCTCGAGCTGGGTCGCGAGTACAAGCAGCCCATGCCGGCGGCCGACGCCGACGCCCTCGCCGAGCACATGGTGGTGCGCGACGCGCACGACCTCGAGGATTACCTCGCGCGCTTCGGCACGACGCTGTCGGTGCTCCAGCACGCCGACGCGCTCGAGCGCGTGGCGTACGAGCTGATCGAGGATGCGGCGCACGACGGCGTGCGCTACATCGAAATGCGCTACGCGCCCGTGCTCAACATCCGCGCCGGCCTTGCGTTAGGCGAAACGGTGGACGCCGTGCTGCGCGGCATCGCCCGCGGCGAGCGCGATCACGGCACGCGTGGACGCGTCATTCTGTGCGGACTCCGCCAGCTCTCGCCCGAGGTGTCGCTCGAGCTGGCCCGGCTCGCCGTCGCCTACCGCGATCGCGGCGTGGTCGGCTTCGATCTCGCAGGCGCGGAACGAGACCATCCAGCGCGCGACCACGCCGCCGCGTTCGCACTGGCGCACGAGCATGATCTCGCGCTTACCGTCCACGCAGGAGAGGGCGACGGCCCCGGCTCCGTGCGGCAGGCCGTGCACGATTGTTTTGCCGATCGCCTCGGCCACGCCACGCGCCTCATCGAGGACGACCGGCTGACGCGCTTCGTGAACGACCGGCGGATCGCGCTCGAGGTCTGCATCACCAGCAACGTGCAGACGCGCGCCGTATCGGGCTACGATTCGCACCCGGTTAGGCAGTACTTCGACCGCGGCCTCAACGTGGTGCTCAATACGGACAATCGTCTCATGAGCGGCACCACGCTCACCGACGAATATCTCCACGCGGCGCGGCACCTGGATTTCACCTTCGCCGAGCTCGCCGCCATCGCGCGCAACGGATTTGCCAGCGCGTTCGTGCCGTGGCCGGACCGTGTCGCGATGCTCGCCGAAGCCGACCGTGAGATCGCGCGGCTCGCCGCGTGCCCGTGAGCGCCGCCGATGCCGTCGGGGCCGCCGCCGAATCGTTAGGCGCTAAGTTGGGCGGCCGGACGCCGCGGCTGGCGCTCATCCTGGGCTCCGGCTTGGGCGGACCGGCCGCGCGCATCACGGCGGCGCTCGACCTCGCGTTCGCCGAGGTGCCGGGATTCCCGCCGGCGGGGATCCGCGGACACGCCGGACGCGTCATCGCCGGCCCGCTCGACGGCGTCGAGGTGCTCGTGTTCGCGGGCCGCCGGCACGTGTACGAGGGCGACGATCCCGCGATCGTCGCGCTGCCGGTCCGCGTGGCTCATGCGTTAGGCGCGCGCGTCCTGTTCGTGAGCAACGCCGCGGGCGGCATCCGCCGCTCCTTCCAGCCTGGCGAACTGATGATCATCCGCGACCACATCAACCTGATGTGGCGGAATCCGCTACACGGTCCCGTGGCGCCGCACGAAACGCGATTCCCCGACATGTCCGCGCCCTACGACGCGGACCTGGCTGCCGCGCTGCGCGCCGCGGCCGCCGATGCCCGCGTGCCTGTCACCGAGGGCGTCTACGCCGCCGTGCTCGGTCCCTCGTACGAGACGCCGGCCGAGATCCGCATGCTGGAACGATTGGGCGCCGATGCCGTCGGCATGTCGACCGTACCGGAAGTGATCGCCGCTCGGGCGCTCGGCATGCGCGTGGCGGGCGTGTCCTTGATCACGAATCCCGCCGCGGGGCTCGGGCCGCCGCTCCACCACGACGAGGTGCTCGCCGCCGGCGCGCGGGCCGCCGACCATGTCGACCGCCTCGTCCGCGGGTTCGTCGCCCGCGTGGCCGGCCCGGCGGGCGCGTCGCGTTAGGCGAAGTGGTTGAGCGGCCCGCGCCCGGCGCCCAGGCCCGGCGCGCCCGCGATCGCGCGGTGCACGTAGTCCAGCGAGGTCTCCACCGCCCGCTCGAGCGGCACTCCTAACGCAAGGTGCGCCGCGATGGCCGCCGACAGCGTGCACCCCGTCCCGTGCGTGTGGCGCGAATCGATCCGCCGGTGGCGAAACGACCGAAGCGTGCCGGCAGCGCCGTCGAACAACACGTCGACCACGTCGTCGCCGGCTACGTGGCCTCCCTTCACCAGCGCCGCGCGGGCACCCTCGCCCACCAGCCGCCGGGCCGCGCGCTCCTGATCGGCGACGGTCGCCACGTCGTCGCCCGTCAAGACCATCGCCTCTTGGGCGTTAGGCGTGATCAGATCGCACCTGGGCAGGAGCGCCGAGCGCAGCGCACCCACCGCGTCGCGTTCCAGCAGCTCGTCCCCCGACGACGCGACCATCACCGGATCGAGCACGTACGGATGGAGCTGATGGGCCTCGAGGGCTGCCGCGACCGCTGCGATCACGGCGGTGTTGCCTAACATCCCACTCTTCACCGCGTCTGGCCGCAGGTCGCTCGCCACGGCCTCGATCTGTGCCGCCACGAGCCCGGGCGGCAGCGCCATCCATTCGCGGACGCCGGACGTGTTCTGCGCGGTCACCGCGGTGATGGCCGAGGTGCCGAACACCCCGAACCGGTGAAACGTCTTCAGGTCCGCCTGGATGCCGGCGCCGCCACCAGAGTCCGATCCGGCCACCGTGAGCACGATCCGCATGGCGTATGATGCCCCCCATGCAACCGCCCAACAACCGCTCCCGGAGTGGACCGTGAGTGCGTTTGATCGAAGCTACCGAGGGAATGGGGAAGCGCTCGCTGGCGCTCGCTTGGGGAAGCGCTGCGCTGGGGGAAGCGGCGGGCTACGCCGCCTGGGGGAGCGGAAGGACATCAGTTGTCGCACGAGCTTCAGGTCCTCGACGGCGTGGCCGGTCTTGGCGAGCAGCTCGCGCACGACCTCGGGGAGCCTCGTCGCCGCCGCCTTGAACACGCGATGCCCGTCCATCTCCG
>JAICLH010000300.1 GCA_025927495.1 Gemmatimonadaceae bacterium | reverse complement strand
TCGGGACCGTGCAGCCGGACGATTTCTTTGTACGTGTCGTCGATCTCGTTCGACAGATGCGCGGTCGTGACCCCTGTCTGTCCTGCTCCGATGCCCTGGGTATCGATCACGAGCACGCCGCGGCCTTCGCGCGCGAGCAGAAACGCCGTCGTCAAGCCGGCGATGCCCGCACCCACAATGCAGATGTCGGCGCTCGCATCAGCGGTCAGCGGAGGAGTGTCAGGAGCGGTGGTCGTATCACGCCAGAGAGAAGTACTCTTCGCCATCGATAGTCACCAGTTACCAGTTGACAGTAGAGTGCGTGTCCATTCCACTCGTTTGGCGTTGTCAGGATGGCAGGACAGGGAGGTCCGAAGACGCTCCCTGCAGCCTGTTGGCAGGGTGTGGTGGCGGGGCGGTTGCCCTGGCAGAACACCTGGGCGGCGGGCCCGGCCACCGTAGCGACCGGACGCCTCGTTAAAAAGCAACCGTGATGCCAGCGCGAGCACGGCGCGGGGACGCACAAAAAGGCGCCAGATGGCGGCCCATTGTGGAGTCGGTTACCTCGTGTGACGTGGAAAGTGAGTAGCGCGTGATACAGGCGAGTAAAAAGGTTCAGCTATGGCGCGATATTGTCGGGTGGGGGAGGCGTGAGCGGGGACGCAGGGGTGGGGGTGGGCGTGACAGGCGCCGATGCCGCTACGTCCCGCGCAATCAGAGACCCGTTGATGTACGCGGCGATGCCGAGCACGAAGATGCCCCCGGCGATACCGAATGCCACGTCCGGCGCGCCGGCGGCAAAGGCGATGAGCAGGAACAACGCCCCGCCGAGTCCCATCAGCATCACTCCCAGGGTCCGGTAGCGCGCGCTCTTCGGGTTCGAGTCGCGTCTCACGGCATACGCCAGGAGCATCGCTCGCTCGAATCGAGCCGGATCGGCTTCCGGTGCCGGCAGCAACCCGCGCTCGATCATGGCAATGCGCTCCTTGATCGCGAGTTCCCGGAGCCGCTGACGCCCCAGCAAGCTGATCGCGATGAGCGACACTGCGCTGGTCACAACCAACAGGATGAGGATCCCTACAGTGAAATCGTTCACGAGCCCTCCTGGCCGTCAGTGTCAATTAGACTGCCCGGCGAGCGGCATTGTTTCAGCAGCGGGTGTGAAACAATCCGTCTGCGCCGGCGCTCTAATCATCCCGATGGCCGTCCGGGCGCAATCCGATTGAGATGGAGCAGGCCGCCGAACGCGCGCTCATCCAGCGTTGCCGGACGGGCGACGAGCGCGCGTTCGCGGAGCTCGTCGACGCCTACAAGGACCTGGTGTACGGGATGGTCTGGCGTCTCGCGCGCGACCGGTCGCAGGTGGAAGACCTGGCACAAGACGTCTTTCTCAAGGTCCACCGCGGCCTGCCGTATTTTCGCGGAGAGGCCAGACTGTCGACGTGGATTTATCGCATCGTCATGAACGTCTGCTCGCAGGCGAATACCCGGCGTCCTCGCGAGGTTTCGCTGGACGATGACCGCGGCGGGCGGCCGATCGAGCTGCGCCGGGACGATTCGGCGTTTGGCGACATGGAGCTGCACGATCGGCTCGAGAAAGCCATCGCCAGGTTGCCGGAACAGTATCGCGTGCTGATCGCCGCGCACCATTTGCAGGGGGTGCAGTACGAGGCGCTCGCCGAGGCGCTGGGCATTCCACTCGGGACGGTGAAGACGCATCTGCACCGGGCGAAACGGCAGCTCCGCGAGCTGCTCGAGGAATCGTGACCATCGGTCTGGTTCAGCGATGACGTGCGCGCAGGTCGACGATCAAATCGAAGCGGTTGCCGCCGGGGAGCCGGCCAGCGACGCGTTTCGGGACCACGTGGAACGCTGCGTGCGCTGCGCGTCGGCGCTGGCCGGCGCGCGCCGTATCGAAACGCGGCTGGCAGCGCGTCCGGCGCCTCCTGCGCCCGCGCGCTTCACCGCGGCCGTCGCGTCGCGCATCCGCAGCGAACGCTGGAAGTCCGAGCAGCAGGTCGACCGCGTGTTCAACGCGCTGCTCGCGTTGGGCCTGCTGATAGTGATCGGGGGTGTTGCGGCGCTGCTCAATGTGGCCTCTATCGCATCGGGCGCATCGAGTGCACTGGAATTCCTGGCGCGCGCGGGTGCGCGTACCCCTGCGCCGCCTACGCCATCGCTCTCGACGTATCTCGTCGGCGTCGCTTTCTTCGGCACCGCGCTCGCCGCGTGGTGGTGGGCGGAGCGCCGCCTGTCCTGATCGAGCAGCGACCGGCGCGGGCGGAGCTGTCCGAGCGGCCTCACCAGCGATGGGGGCGAGGACGGGGCCGCCCCGCTTCGCGCGGAAGCGGCTCCCCGTCGACACGTCTTTCCGGCCGCTGAGCACGAAGGGGGGCTGTCCCTGCGGGGCCCGTCGCCTCACCAGCGATGGGGGCGAGGACGGGTGATGCTCTAAGCCAAGGAACTAAGCTTCGCGGCCTTCGGGCCTTTGGGATCTGCGTGGACCGCCGTCGGCGCGCCGCATCGTGGCTCCAGCGGCGATGACGAGCGACCGTTGGACACCTGCGAGGGTTGTCGGCGTGGACGACGTGGAGCCGAAGGAGAGCTTGCTGACAACGGCAGCCACTGAGTGCCGCACGGCCTACCGGCTAGGCACGTAGGCCCCGAAAGCCCGAAGATCCC
>JAICLH010000040.1 GCA_025927495.1 Gemmatimonadaceae bacterium | reverse complement strand
TGGGTCGCCGGGTTGCGGGTTGTTGTCGGCGGCGCCCGGGGTTCTCGGCGGCGGGGCCCCCGCCCCGGCGGCCCCCCGCCACGGAGACGCTCCGTTAGGAGGTCGGGATCTGGTCCTTGTGCGCGCGCGCCCAGGCGTCGAAGCTCTGCAGCGCCGGGTCGAGCGCCTTGGCTTCGCGCAGGTCGCGCGCCGCCATGAACCGGTCCTGGAACTCGGCGTCGATCTGGAACATGTTACCCAGCTCGTCGGCGCCCGGGAAGCCGAGGGACCGGTAGACGTCGGGCGGCACGGCCACATAGCGCACCGGCCTGCCTAACGATTGACCCAGTGTCGCGGCCATCTGGGCGCCCGTCAGGAATCCGCCCGCGATGCCGAGGCGCCGGCCGATGTACGGCGCCCCGCGCTTGAAGATGCCGTACGCGCACTTGCCGATGTCTTCCGCGGCGATGCCCGCCAGCTTCGCGGTGCCCATCGGAAGCTTCAGCTCCAACACGCCGTCGGCGCCCGGCTTGAGGCCCATCCCGAAGTGGATGAAGTTCTCCCAGTAGAACGAGGTGATGAGATACGTCGTCGGGACGCCGAGCGTTCCGAAATAGGCGTCGGCCTCGGCCTTGGCGTCGAAGTGCGGGACTTTGTAGTGCCCCATGAGCGTCGGGATGCGCGTATCGCCTAACGGGACGAACTGGCGCGTGTCTTCGAGCGTCGACCAGACCGCGTGCTGGATGCCGGCGCGTTTCGCCGCCTGCGCCATCGCGCTCGCTTCCGCCTTCTCGCGCTCCGGCGACATGTGCGCCCAGAAGAACGTGACGCAGTACGCGCCGTATGCGCCCTTGAACGCGCGCTCGAGGCTCGCCCGGTCTTCGACGTCGGCCATGACCACCTCGGCGCCTAACTTAGTTAGGTCGCGGCCGGCGGGCGAGTCCGGGTTGCGTGTGATCGCGCGAACCGCGAATCCGCCTTCGGGGTCCCGCAAAATGGCGCGGACCAGGCCGCCGCCCTGCGCGCCGGTCGCGCCCACCACGGCGATGATGCGCCTGGGCATCGTCCGCGCCGCCGGTGCGCGCGGCACCGGCTTGGGCGTCATGCCGCGTCTGGACGCCGCCGGTGTCTTGCGCTTCGCCTGCGCCGGTGCACGCGACTTCCCAGCCGGCATCTTGCGCTTGGACTTCGTCGCGGAGGTACGCCGCTTGGCCGTGGTGGCCTTCCGCTTCCGAGTCGCCTTCCGAGTCGCCCCGCGCTTCTTCCCCGCCATGACGCCCTCCGTGTCGACCGTGAATGCAGCCGTGTGCTCACCATCGGACCCGACCTGCGCGGACGATGCACCGCTGAAGTGCATCGGTCAACGTGCTGTTCGTTTTCGCACACACGATGTCGAAAGCGGACACCGAGCGGCGGACGCTCGTGATGTCCCTGATCGATAAATCCAACGTCGCCAACGACTTGCGCCGCGCGAAACGTGGCATGTGTTTTCCAGAGGCTCGGCCGTTCGACGGCTCGACATCCGTCCCTCCATCCTCGTGTCATGACTGCCATGTGGAACGACGTTCGGTACGCGGCGCGCCGCCTCACTCGCGCGCCCGGATTCCTGATCGTGGCGACGTTCACGCTCGCGCTCGCGATCGGTGCCATCACCGCGGTGTTCTCGGTGGTCAACGGCGTCCTGCTCGCGCCGCTTCCGTTAGGAGCGCCGGATCGCGTCATGGCCGTGGCCAACGTCGGCCGTGACGAAAAGATGGGATCCACCTCGGCCCTCGACTACCTCGACTTTCGCACACAGCTCACGACATTCTCGTCGCTCGCCGCGTACGCGGACGCCGCTGCCAACCTCACCGGCGACGGCGATCCACAGCAAGTCACGCTGTCGCGCGTGGGCGCCGACTTCTGGCGCGTCCTGGACGTGCGGCCGGAGCTCGGCCGCGGCTTCGCGCCTAACGAAGACCGACCGCAGGCGCCGCAGGTAGCGATCCTGAGCGACCGGCTCTGGCGCACGCGGTACGACGCCGACCCGCACGTGTTGGGCCGCACGATGATGCTCGACGGCACGCCGCGCACGATCGTCGGCGTGGCACCGCCCTCGCTCACGTTCCCCGGCAAGCCGGACGTGTGGGTGCCGCTGGTATTCAGTGCCACCGATGACTTGACGCCGGACGCCCGGGGTTCGCACTGGCTCGACGTCGTAGGCCGCTTGGCGCCCGGGGCCACCGTGGACCGCGCCGCTCGCGAAATGGCGACCGTGACGCGACGCCTCGAGCTGCAGTATCCCGAGTCGAACGCCGGTATCGGCGGCACGGTGAAGCCCCTGCAGGACACCCTCGTCGGCAACGTCCGACCGGCGTTGTTGACGCTTCTCGCCGCGGTCGGCTTCGTGCTCCTCATCGCCTGCGCCAACGTCGCGAATCTCCAGTTGGTGCGTGCGTCCACGCGCCAGACGGAGATTGCCGTCCGCACGGCGCTTGGCGCCGGGCGTTGGCAGATCGTTCGGCAGTTGCTCGTCGAGAGCGTGCTGGTCTCGCTCGCCGGCGGCGTGCTCGGAGTATTGCTCGCGCTGTGGGGCGTGGCGCTGCTCGTCCGGCTCGGCCCGAGCGACCTGCCGCGGCTGAACGAGGTGCGCGTGAACGGCGTCGTGCTGGCTTTCACGGCGCTCGTGTCGTTTGGCACCGGCCTGTTGTTCGGCATCGCCCCCGCCATCGCGGCGGCGCGCGGCAGCCTGACGGCCATGCTCAAGGAGAGCGGGCGCGGATCGAGCGGGGCGCGCGCCAGCCAGCGCGCGCGCGGCGGACTGGTCGTGGCGGAACTGGCCCTGGCCGTGTTGCTGCTCGTCGGCGCCGGCCTCCTCATCCGCAGCTTCTCGCGCCTCATGGCCGTGGATCCCGGGTTTCACCCCGACCGCGTCCTCACGTTCGGCGTCTCGGCGCCGCCCTCGAAGTACGCGGATCGCCACTCGCTGCGGACGCTCACGTCGGACATTCTCGCGCACATGCGCGCCATCCCCGGCGTGAGCTCGGCCGCGGTCGTGGCGGGCCTTCCGGTAGGCGGGTTCACCATGCGCACGAGCGTGCACGTCGTCGGCACGCCCCAGGAACGGCCCGCCGAGCGCAAGCGGACGTTCATCACGATCGTCAGCCCGGATTATTTCAAGACGATGGGGATCCCGCTCATCGCCGGACGGGATTTCTCCGAACATGATGGAAGTGGCGCGCCGATCGTCTCGTTGATCGACGAAACGCTGGCCAAACGGTATTTCCCCGGACGGAGTCCCCTCGGGCAGCACATCGAGATCGGGTGGTCCCAGGATACCGCATCGGCGGCGGGCGGCGATACGACGACGGTGACGATGGGTGGCGAAGTGATCGGCGTGGTGGGCGACGTGCATCGGTTCAACCTCGCCACCGCCGCGGAGGCCGAGACCTACGTGGCGATCGACCAACCGACGATCAACACCTTCTCGGTCGTCGTGCGCACCAGCGGATCGCCTAACGCAGTGGAATCCCAAATCCGCGGCGCCATGCGCGCCGTCGATCCCGACTTGCCGCTCGACCGCCTGCGTCAGCTGGGTGAGATCGTGAACCTGTCGGTCGCGCGGCCACGATTCTACATGTCGCTCATTGCATCGTTCGCGATCATCGCGCTGGTGCTCGCAGCCGTCGGTATCTACGGCGTGATCTCGTACACGGTGAGCCAGCGCTCGCGCGAGTTGGGCATTCGCATTGCGCTCGGCGCGTCGGGGGCCAACGTGATGGCCCACGTGCTGCGGCCCGGCCTCGCGCTCGCGGCATCGGGCGTGGCCGTCGGCATCGTGGCGTCGCTGGCGCTCACGCGGCTCATCGCCAGCCTCCTGTTCGGCGTCACGCCGATCGATCCGGTGACGTTTGCCGCGGTGGCCGCGGTGCTGCTCGGCGTCGCGGCGGCGGCGTGCGCCGTGCCGGCCCGCCGAGCCTCGCGCGTCGATCCGTTGGTCGCAATGCGGAGCGAGTGAGGCCGCCCGACACCCAGGCCGGTGAGGGTCGAACTTTTGCCGGCCAAACAGACATCATAACATAGTAGTATCGAGGTGTCGTGCAGCACCGAGCGGATCCCCTGGAGATGACCGCATGCGAGGCCGCATCTGGTACGCGATCGTCGCAACCTGCGTCGCCTTGGGCGGCGCCGCCTGCAACTCTGGCGCGCTCTCGCCCAACAGCGTGTGCGGCGGCAAGATTTTTCTCGTCATTGCGAACGGCAAGTCGGCCACATTCGCCGTCGGCGACAGCGTGACGCTCTTGGCGCAGCAAGGCGTTCTGGGCCCTGGCGTCGGCGGCTCGGGTTGCACCATTCAAAACATTCCCGCGGCCAGCGTCGCGTGGGCCACGAGCGACACCGCCGTGGTCCGCGTTGCGGCAGATGGAACGGCGCATGGTCTCTCCGCCGGGCACGCTGATGTTACCGCGACGCACGGGGGACTGAGCGCCACACTCACACTCACGATTCTCCCGTAAGGCTGGCCTTCCCCGGCGTCCGTCCATATCATCGCGAGCACAGCTGCATCCGGCGCAACCCGCTCGACTCCACGAGGTGCACGATGATCGACTCAATGAACCGTTCCGGTGTCGGTTGGGGAATTCTCCCGATCCGTCTCGTGATCGGATTGGTGTTCGCCATGCACGGTGGACAGAAGGTCTTCGTGTATGGCGCGGGCGCGACCGCGATGGCCATGACGCACATGGGTATTCCGCTGCCGGTGATCGCCGCATGGGTCGCCATCATCGTCGAGTTCATCGGTGGCTTGGCGATTTTCTTCGGCGTGTGGGCGCGCTGGCCGGCGTGCTTGCTGGCGATCGAGATGTTGATCGTGATCCTGTTCGTGAAACTGCACGGCGGATTTTTCTCCCCGAGGGGCATCGAGCTCGAGTTGACGCTGCTGGCGGGCGCGCTCACGATCGCGATGTTAGGCACGGGGCCAGCGTCGCTGGCGTCCGGCGATCGCGTCCCGGTGCCCGACGGCGCATAGCTGACGCTTTTCGAAAGGCCTGATCGGCCCAACGGACCCGTGGATGTTGGGCGGCGCGGCGGCGGGCTTGTTCGCGATCTCGGCGGTCGCGTGCGCAGTCCCGGCGTGGCGTGCGGTGCGAGTGGACCCGGTCACTGCGCTCCGGGAGTAGGAGACCTGCGTCCGAGGTTCTGAGCGCAGGTGAAGCGGAGAATGGGAATGAGGGAAGCGCTCGCTGTCGCTCCTTCGACCACCGGCGGCGCCGCGCTCATTGTCGGCGGGGCAGCTCCGATTCGGCGGCGACGCACAGGCCGAGGTCGCGAAGCAAGCCGTCCTCGAGACCATAGACCCATCCGTGCACCGACAGCGATTGGCCGCGGGCCCATGCGTCGCGCACGACGGTGGTCTGCGCGGCGTTCACCACCTGCTCCACCACGTTGAGCTCGCACAGGCGGCGGAGCCGCGCGCCATCGTCAGGCAATGCATCGAGGGCGGCGCTGTGCTTCCAGCGCACGTCCTGCACGTGCCGCAGCCAGTTGTCCACCACGCCTAACTTGTCGTCACGCAGCGCGGCCGACACGCCGCCACAGCCGTAGTGCCCGCACACGATGATGTGCTCGACACGTAGATATTCCACCGCGAACTGCATCACCGACAGGCAATTGAGGTCCGAGTGCACCACCACGTTGGCGATGTTGCGGTGGACGAACATCTCGCCCGGCGGCAGCACGACAATCTGGTTTGCCGGCACGCGGCTGTCGGAGCAGCCGATCCAGAGGTAGTGCGGCGCCTGTTGACCGGACAGGCGCGTGAAGAAGCCGGGGTCCTGCCGCGTCACCTCGGCGGCCCAGGCGCGATTGTTGTCGAACAGATGGCTCAGGCTGCGCATGGAGGGATTCAAGTCGTGGAATCGATCGCGTCCAGGCCAACAGTTGCGCGCACGAACCGCCGGGTCAGCATCGCCACAGGCAGGAGCAACCCGCGAAGAGCACCCGCCGCGTCCGGACGGTCATGCCGCGAGAGCGCCCGGCGTGTGCGGTCGCGTGACGCGATGAGGGATCAGTCGACGAGTGAGCAAACCAGGCACCATGTTGCGTATCATGCGGGATGAGTACGTTGCCGGCTGACGAACCGCGGGTCTCGCAATGATAGGCCCGCGACGTAAGCGATGAAAGGCTGTGCGTGCACGTACGCTCGCCCTGCGTCAATGCGACAGGCGTGCTCCTGCTAACGTCGCGATCGCGCCCAACGTCGTCTGCGCCGCGTTGAGCCCTAATCGGAAATCGTCATCCGTGTACGTCGAGAACACGTCCGTCGGCTGGTGCCAATTCGGATCCCACCCGGCACCGATCTGCATCCCCCGTTCATTCTCGCGCACGCTGATGGCCGGGACCAAATCCTGGAACGGCGCCGAGTCGGTGTTGGTCATGTGCGGCCCGACGGCGGCCGGATAGTCCGTGGCGTACTTCTCGTTGGCATCGCGGAACGTCCACGCCAATTGCTCCGCGCCGGCGGCGAACTTGGACGCCGACTGGAACTCGATGTTGACGTCGGCCTCCGGACGCTGGGTCTTGCGCACCGTGCCGTCAGCGTTAGGCATCCCGTGATCGAACATCATCATGTCGTGCTGGATCATGCCCAGCCATTTGGGCTCGGGATACTGCCCGGATCCGGCGGGGTCCTCTTTCCCCTGCAGCGCCGAGCGCTGCGCGACGTACGCGCGCGATCCGTTGAGGCCTGTCTCCTCGTTGTTCCACAGGATGAAGCGGATCGAGACGTCCGTGTGCACGTCCGGCATGCTGAACACGCGCGCCAACTCCATGACTAACGCAGTGCCCGAGCCGTCGTCGTTCGCCGCTTGCCCCCAGCCGATGCCATCCATGTGGCCGCCCACGATGTACATCTCGTCGGGATGCGCGGTACCCACCTTCGTGCAGTACACTTCCTGACGCTGTCCCGGCGTACTCGGCTGCGCATCGAGCGCGCGGATCGCCGCGTCCGGCTGGTTGAGGGAGTCGTTGTTCACGCCGGTCGGACCGCGGTGCCCACGAATGCGAGATCCACCCTGCCCTTCGCCGCGGTCACGCGCGCGCTGGAACGCCGCGAGCTGTTCCGGCGTCGGGCGCGCGCGCGGCGGCGGCGCTTGGTAGTCGTACGTGATTCGTTCCGTGTTCGTGCACCCGTAGCTCTTGAGCTGCGCTTCGATCCAGTCCACCGCCGCGCGATTCCGATCGGTGCCCTGTCGCCGGTCGCCGAACTGCGTGAGGCCTTTCACCGTGGCCGTGTACCGGTCCAGCGTTAGGCGCGAAACCAGTTCCGTGATCGCCGGATTCGCGGTATCGCGCGCGACACCGCGCGCGGCTTGCGCGGCCGCGGCGGTGGAACCGGCCGATGCCAGCACCGCGCCGGCACCGAGAACGAGATGGAGCGCATGACGCATGAAATCGAGACTCGGATCGAAAGGTTGGCGCCGAGCGCCGGCGCATCGTGAAACCGACTCCATGACTACGGCTGAACCGCACGCTCCGCTGACGCGACACCCGCCGGTGCACGAGCGATATTGCAAGCTGAACGAAAAATGTCCGGCGGTGACGCGCCCGAACGTCGATCCCGTGTAGCGCGACGCGGCCCCATGCCGGTTGCCGCCGTCTTCACTCACACGAGAGGCACGGTCCATGAGCGACTACATCTACCTGTTTCGCACCACGGCGGAAGCACGCCGCGCCGCAATGGGAACCCCGGAGATCGCCCAACAGAGCATGCAACGCTGGCTCGCCTGGATGCGCGACCTGGAAACGAAGGGTCATCTCAAGAACAGAGGCCAGCCACTCGAGAACGAAGGCAAGCTGGTGCGCGGAAAGAGCAAGGTGATCACCGATGGCCCGTTCGCCGAGGTCAAAGACCTCGTGGCCGGCTTCATGATCGTCCAAGCCCGCGACATCTCACAGGCGGCAGAGCTCGCCAAGGGGTGTCCGATTCTCGAGGGCGATGGCGCCGTCGAGGTGCGACCCGTCATGGCAATGAACTTCTAACGACAGCCCGCGCCGCGCCGATGCCCAACGCACGGCGCGGCGTGCCATGGAGCCACGTGCAGCTCGACGAGCACCTGTTCCGCCGCGAATCGGCGCGCATGGTCGCCGCACTCACACGCATCTTCGGCGTGCACAATCTGTCGTTGGCCGAAGACGTGGTCCAGGACGCGTTCTGTCGCGCGCTCGAAGTGTGGAAGGTCCGCGGCGTGCCGGACAATCCGTCCGCGTGGCTCATGGCCACGGCCAAAAATCGCGCGCTCGATGTCATTCGCCGGGAGCGCACGGCCGCCACCTTTGCGCCGGAAGTTTCGCGACTCTTCGAGAGCGAGTGGACGCTCGCTCCGATCGTCGACGAAGCGTTCGCCACCGAGATCATCCGCGACGAACAGTTGCGCATGATGTTTTCGTGTTGCGACCCGCGGCTCAAGGAAGAAGTACAGATCGCGCTCGTGCTCAACATCCTGTGCGGATTCGGCGCGCAGGAAATCGCCGGTGCGTTTCTGGCCGGACGCGCGGCGGTCGAGAAACGCATTGCACGCGGCAAGCAGTCGCTCGCCACCTCGCAGCGCTTGTTCGACCTCACGGACGATGACGTGGCGTCGCGCCTCCCCGTCGTGCAGCGCGCGCTGTATCTGTTGTTCAACGAAGGATACCACAGCGCCGCGGCCGACTCGGTGGTGCGCACCGAGCTGTGCCGCGAGGCCATCCGCCTAACGGAGCTCCTCGCCGGCGATGCGCGTACGGGCACGCCATCGACGCACGCGCTCGCGGCGCTCATGAGCTTGCACGCGGCGCGCCTCCCGGGCCGGCTCGACGGCGCCGGCGATCTGAGCGCGCTCGTCGACCAGGATCGATCGACCTGGGACACCGCGCTGATAGCGCACGGCATCGCTCTGCTCGAGCAATCTGCGCGCGGCAGCGAGATCAGCGTGTACCACCTCGAGGCCGCGATCGCGGCGGCCCACGTCCAGGCGCCGAGTGTCGCGCGCACGGACTGGCGCACCATCGTCGAGTTGTACGACCGCTTGATGGGGCTCGCACCATCGCCGGTCGTCGCGCTCAATCGTGCGATCGCGGTTGCCCAACACGCCGGGGCGGACCCGGGCATCGATGCGCTCGAGCGCATTGCCGGTGCCGAGCGATTGGCGGCATATCCGTTCTATCGTGCGGCGTTCGGCGAGCTCGAGCTCCGCCGCGGACAGCGCGACGCCGCGCGATCCCACTTCGAGGCCGCCGTTCACCTCGCGCGCAACGCCACCGAGCGCCGCCATTTCGAAAAACGCATGCAGAGCTGCGATTCGGAGTAGCGACGGTCGGGTGCTGGCACGGGCCGTGCTTGATCCGGCAAGGTGGAACACCCGTCCCAAGCGCCCGCATCACCGGATCGACCCGACATGCATCGGGGTCATCTTCTGCATCGCGTCGCACTCGGCGTGGTCGCCACGATCGTGATTCTCGTGGTTATCGTGCCAGTCACGGCGCTCCTCGCCCTACAGAACCGTGCGATTGCGGGCTGGGCGGCGACGCGGTTGCTCGCGCTCGTCAATCCGTATCCGGGACGCGTGATCACGGTGCGGGGTGTGACCGGTGACTGGTGGAGCGGCCTCACGCTCACGGGTATCCGCTTGGAGCCGACGGGGCGGTCGCCGGCGATCTCGATCGACACGATTCGCGCGCGCTACGCATCGCCCTTCGAAGTCGTGCGCAGTGGCCAGCTCGCGTCGCTCGATGTGGCAGGACTGTCCGCCACGGCGACCCAATCGCGCACCGGCGCATGGGATCTGCTCACGCCGTTCGCGACGCACCCGCCGCCGGTGCCGCCGCCTAACCCAGCAGCGCGGACGCTCTTCGCCATCGGCCGCGTCTCGATCCGGCGCGCGGCGCTCATCGCCATTCCGCGCGCCGACACGGCAACGGGCCGCCGCCACGCGCCCTTCCGTTTGGGCGACCTCCTGGTGAACGCCCGCGACGTTCAGTTAGGCACGTCGACCGCACTCCGGCTCGACACGCTGCACGCGCACATCGACCCGGCGACCCCCGGGCTGCCGCCGCTCGCGCTCGACGCCACGGGGTCGCTCGCCGACGGCCGCCTTCAGTTCGCGCGCTTCGCGGCGCGCGGCGGTGGCAGCGCGATCAGCGCGCACGGATCATTCACGCTGCCCGACAGCGCTCACCCGCATCTCCGCAACGTGAACGTGGTGCTCGATGCCCAACCGGTGCGGTTCGCCGACCTGTCCCTGCTCGTCGCCGGCCTCGCACCGCACGAGTCGGCCACCCTCCACGTCGAGGCGCGCGGCGCGAGCGACACCGTCCAGGTGGCTGCCGCCGCCGAGCTGGCGCGCGGTGGACACGCGACGATCGGCGGCGTCATCACGACCGCCGCCAGCAACGTGTTCGACTCGCTCGACGTGCGGTTGCGCGATGTCGAGCCGAAGGCGCTGCTTGCGTCCGCCACCGACACGGGCACGGTGACCGGCACGCTGGCGGTGCGCGTGCGTGGCGCCATGCTGCGCACGGCGAACGGCACTGCCGCGCTGGACCTCGCGCCCACCGTGCGCTACGGCTCCTACACCGTGCGCAACCTGTCCGCGCGCGCGGTGATGACGACCGGCGTAATTCGCGCCACGCTGCGCGGCACGCTGCGGCCGTGGCGGCTCGCGGCGGCCGCGACGCTCGCACCGTTCGACACGACGCGCGCGCACGACATTCGCGCACACGTGGTCACGGTCGGCACGCACCCCGCCGCGCTCGACTCGGCCGATGTACACGCGACCCTCCATGCCAAACGGATCGCGTTCGCACTGCACGCCGCCATTGCCGGCGGTACCGCGGCGGCGACCGGTGACGTGACGCTCGGCGCGCCGCTCGCGTGGCGCGTGACTAACGGAACGCTCACGCGCGTCAACTTCGCGCGCGTGACAGGCGATACCAGCGCGAGCGCGCTCACCGGGCGCTTCACGGCCAGCGGCCGCGGCACCTCGCTTGCCAGCGCGCTCGGCCAGGCGCGGATCCATCTCGCGTCCTCCACTTACGGCGCGATTCGCGTGCGCCGCGCCGATGCGTCGCTCGCGATGCGCGGCGGTGTGGCCACCGTCGCCGCCACCGCGGCGCTCGACACCGGCACCATCACGATGGATGCGTCGGTCACGCCGGGCGGCGCACATCCCGCGGTGGTCGTGCGCCGTCTCGCCTTCGCGCACGTGGACGCCGGGCGGCTCGCCGGCGACACGGCGCTGTCCACCGATCTCACGGGCGCACTCACGGGACGCGCGGCGTGGCGTGCCGGCGCGGCGCCCACGAAAACTCTTCGAGGCACGGCGCGCCTCACGCTCGCGCGCTCGCGCGCCGGCTCGCAGCGCATCGATTCGGCGTCGGCGACCGTCGCGATCGGCAACGGGACCGCCACCTGGCATGCGTCCGCCGCGGGCCCGGACGCCACGCTTGCGTTAGGCGGCGCCGCGCGCCCTTTCGCATCGCGGCCGAGTTTCACGGTCGACACGGGCACCGTCCGCGGCCTCGACCTCGCCGGGTTCACCGGGCGGCCTGACCTGCACACCAAGCTCGACGTCACGGTGACCGCGCACATCGATGGACTCGACCCCGATTCCGCGCACTGGAGACTCGCGCTCGCGCTCGCGCCGTCCGTCGTGCGCGGCATCGCCATCGACAGCGTGAAGTTAGGCGTGGCCCTCGACACCGGAACGCTCCACGTCGCCGCCGGCGTCGCCGCGCCCGACGGCCGAGGCAGCGGCGCCATCGACGGCCGCCTGGTCGCGCCCGGCGACACACAGAAGGTCTCGCTGGCGCGGATCCTCGCCGAAGCCAACCTCCGCCTCCGCGCCCGCGCCAATTGGCGGCTGGCCGAGGCCGCGCCGGACACCGCGATCATGCTGGCCAGCGTCGACACCATCACGCTGCCGCGCGACTCGGGCATCGTGGCGCTACGCCTAACGCAAGGACGCGTGGCCATCGACACGCTGGACGTGCGCAGCGTGCTCGGAACGCTCACCGGAACAGGCAGCGCCGCCGTCGCTGCCGCCCGCGGCGCGCACGCGCCGCCATCCAATCTGCAGCTCGTGCTCGACACCCGTGACCTCACGCCGGTCGCCCAGGTCCTCGGCCTCAATGTGCTGGGCGCGGACAGCGCGCGCCTCGCGCTCACCGTGACGGGCACCGCCGACACGCCGCAAGTGCACGTCGTCGCGCGAGCACGCGGGATCGCCTACAACACGAATCGCGTCGACGCGCTCGACGCCGACATCGCCGCCGCGGTGCCCGGACTGCGCCGCCTCGCGGGGACGACAGGAACCGTACGCGCGTCGGACGGCAACTTTGCGGGCCTGGCTGCCCGCGAACTGAGCGTGAAGCTCGCCTACGCCGACAGCCTGGCGCGGGTATCGGTGGCGGCGACGCTCGACGACGGAACCACCGCGTCGCTGGTCGCCGCGGCGGCGCCCGACTCCGTCCGGAGCGCGCTCCGCCTGGACTCGCTGACGATCGACCACACGAAGTATCACTGGCGCCTAACGCATCCCGTTCCCATCACGTACGGCGCCCGCTACGCCATCAAGGACTTCGTTCTCGCATCGAACACCGGCCGCCGCATCGCCATCGACGGATCGGTGGGTCGGTCGGGCACCGAGCGCATGACCGTGCTCGCCGACTCCGTGTCGCTCTCGCCGCTGGCCCGTGCGTTAGGCCGCCACGCGCTCGCCGGCGCCAGGCTCGTCGGCAAGGCGACGCTCGACGGCACGGCGAGCGCGCCCCGGCTGCATGCCGACGCGGTCATCGTCCTGCCCAAGGCCAACGCGGACTCGGGCACCGTCCATGCGGTCGTCGACTGGACCGCAAGGCAGCTCCACCTCGACGCCGCCGTGACGCCACTCGATGGCCATGCGCTCCGTATCACGGGCGACCTGCCCATCCAGTTGTCGTTCGCCGCGGGTGGCGCGCCCATTTCCGTGGTCGAGAACGGTGCGATGAACCTGCGCATCGCGGCAGCGGGCTTCGACCTGAAAACCATCGAGCCGTTCCTCGACGCGCGGACCATCGATCGAGCGCGGGGCGCACTCGCCATCGACGCCCGGGTGGGCGGCGTGGCCAACGCGCCGCAACTGAGCGGGAAGCTCGCGCTGCACGGGCTTACGTTAGGCCTGCCCGCCATGGGCGTCACGTACGAGAAGGGCACCGTGGTCGCCCACCTGGCCGACGACCGTCTCACGATCGACACCGCCCAGTTGCGCTCGGGCGATGGCACCGTCCGCCTAACGGGCGGCCTCATCCTCCGCCAGCTCACGCTCGGCCAGTTCGATCTGCACGCCTCAATGCACAACTTCCGCGCGGTCTGGTCGACGGCGTATCAGGTCGCCGCGTCCGGCGATGTCGCGTTCCAGGGGACGACGAAAGCGCCGGCTGTCTCCGGCGCGCTCACCGTCGACCAGGGCACACTCGACCTCTCGGCAACGGGCTCGGGCGGCAACGCGAAACCCGTGTCGCTCACGGAAGCGGAGCTCCACTCGATCGCCGCGCGCTTCGGCGTCGAAGCGGTGCGGCCCGGCGGCAAACAGGAACGACCATTCTTCGACAAGCTGGCGCTCAATCTCAAAGTCACCACGGATCGCGATGCGTGGGTGCGCCGTCGCGCCAATCCGCAGTTGCAGGTCGAGCTGAGCGGCACCGTGACCGCGCGCAAGGACCCGGGTGGACCATTGCGCTTGTACGGCACGCTCGAGCCCGTCGAAGGACGCAGCTACGTCGCGCAATTCGGGCGACGTTTCACCGTGAGCGAAGGAGAGCTCACGTTCAACGGACCACCGCAACGACTGCGCATGAACATCCAGACGCAGTACGTCGTGCCATCGACCGGAGATCCGAATGCCGCCGAGGTGACGATCAATCTCGATGTGACCGGCACGCCGGATCGCATTCGGCTGGTGCTCAGCTCGGATCCGCAGATGAGCAACTCGGACATCGTGTCGTACATCGCGACCGGCCATCCCGAAGCCGCCGGGCTCGGGATCGGCGGTAACTCGACGGGCTCGTCGAACCTCGCCTTACAAGCGGGAACGTCGGTTGCCGTAAGTCAGTTGCAAGGCGTGATCGAAGGCGTGGGCCAGGACCAGCTGCAGCTCGACGTGGTCGAGATTCGGCAGGACGCCGTGCGCGGCGCGACGTTAGTCGCGGGCCGCTACGTGTCGCCGCGCATCTATCTCGGCTTCGCCCAACCGCTCGGTTTCGGACAGGCGGCATCGACCGCGGAACTGAATCGCACCATGTATCCCGAGGCACAGGTGGAGTACAACGCGTTCAAGTGGTTGCTCATGCGCCTCGAGGGAGGCGTCGCCGACATGCGCTTCCTGTTGCGCTCCCGATACTCGTACTAACGGTGCGGCTCCGCAGATTGCTGCTCGCGCTCGCGGCCGCGCCGCTGTGGTCGATCGCCGCGCCGCGTCCAGCGGCCGCGCAGCGAGCGCCGATGATCCTGCCCGCGGGAACGCGGGTGCAATCGATCGACTTCCATTGGGTGCACGATCACACGTTGGACGTGGACGACATTCGCCAACACATCGCGACCACCGCGCCGTTGCCGGAGGGGATCTTCGGCAAGGTGCTCGACTTCCTCTTCCGGCGCGAGCGGCCGCCGATGCCGAACTTCGACCCGCTCGAGCTCGAGCGCGACGCGGTCCGCATCCGCGACTACTACGAGCAGCGCGGCATCCTGCACACAGACGTCGGGTTCGAGGTGAAACCCGACACGAGCAAGCGCCGCGTCGCAGTCGTGTTCGTGATCGACGAAGGCAAGCCGACGCTCTTGCGGACCGTGCGCCTCGAGAACGGCGACAGCGCGGGTGTGGACTCGACCAAAGCGCTCCCACGCGAGGTGGTCCGCGCGGCGCACCGCGCCGTGGCGCCCGCGCAAAACCATCGCTTCGGTTCGATCGAGGCCTCCACCGCCGAGCGCCGCGCCCGTACCGCCATGCGGAATCTGGGTTACGCGTTCAGCACGGTGTGGTCGCGGACGCTGGTCGACACCGCCGCCGATACCGCGACATTCGAGATGCGGTTGAGACCGGGACCGCGCGCGCGCATCGCGCGTATCGACGTCACCGGGAACGACCTGCTCAGCGACCACATCATCAAACGCGAGCTGCCATTCCGCGTCGGCAACTGGTATACCGCGTCCGAGCTGTCGAAGGGGCGTCGCGCCGTTCAAGGGCTGGACCTCATTCGCGAGGCCCGCGTGGAGCTCGCGCCAGGGCAACAGCCCGACACAGCCGTCGGCATCAATGTCGCCGTGACCGAGCAGCTTGTGCACGTGCTCACCGGAGAGACCGGCTATTCGTCGCAGGACGGCGCCACCGCGCAGCTCGTATGGACGCACCGCAACTTCACCAACGACGCGCGCACGCTCACCACGTCGTTAGGCACCTCGACGGCGTGGCTGGCTGTCGACCAGAATCCCGAACGATTCGTGCGCGGGGTGGCGACGCTCAAGCAGCCGTACGTGCTCATCCCCGAGCTGTCGGCGCTCCTCAGCCCGTTCGCCGAGTACCGCGATGATTTCCGGGACCGCTCGTGGGCGATCGGCTCGGACGCAACGCTGCTCTATCGGTTAGGCCCGATCCTTCTGCTGTCGGGCAAGTACAGCTACTCCTCGCGGCACGTGCTGCGGTATCGCAACGGCGACTTCTCGTCGGGGCGGATCGACTTTCTCACGCTGCTGGCGCAGAACGCGCTGCTCAGCGCGTTGCACACGACCATCCGCCGGAGCACGCTCACGTTCGATGCGACGCTCGGCACCTTGGACAACGTGACCGAGCCTCGCCAGGGGTTCGTCCTCCGGCCGAGCGTCCAGCTCACGGCCGGCAGCGCGCTCAACACGGCGGAGTACACGCGCGTCGACGTCACCGGCGCCGCGTATCATCCGATCAATCGGCGCGTCGGCATCGCCGTGCGCTTCAGCGCCGGCCGGTTGTACCCGCGCGGCAAGAGCCTCTCGTTAGGCGGCAGCGATTCGACGCTCAAGTTCCTCGAGCTGCGCGACGTGGCGTTCACCGCCGGCGGCGCCGCCGACGTGCGCGGCTGGAGCAGCGGCCTCCTCGGCCCCAAGTTTCCCGATCTGCGATTCAACGTGCACGGCACCGATACCACCGCGGTCGCCAGCGGCTACGTGCCGATCGGCGGCCTCGCCCGCGTGGCAGGGACGTTCGAGCTCCGGCTGCCGTTTCCCGGGTTAGGCGACAACTGGGGCACGCACGTGTTCGTGGACGGCGGCCGCGTGTGGACTCCCGATGCACGCTTCAAGACCAGCTTCAGCCTGCCCGGCGACGACCGTTTCTTCACGTCGGTCGGCACCGGCGTCGACTACAACACGGTGATCGGCGCCGTGCGCGTGTCGATCGGCTACAAGCTCAATCCGTCGCTCGACGACGTGCGCGATCCGCAAAAGGTGCTGGACGCCATCGTCGCCGGGACGCCGATCGCCGATATCCCGACACAGTGGTACCGGCGGTTCCAGATCCACCTCGCGCTCGGCACGGCGTTCTGATCCCGACGCCCGCTGGCGCCCGGCTGCGCCGGTGTGCAGTTTCCGGCGCCCGACCCGTTCGACCTCGCCTTTCGTTCCCGACCTTTTGCCGAGGCTCGTCATGCAGCGCCGTTCCACCTGCGCCTGTCTCGTCGCGTGCACGATCGCCATCGTCGCCGGTATTGCCCCCGCGCGCGCCCAGAGCGAGACGCGACGCCTAACGCCAGGCCGCGACCCGCGCCAGCCGATCGACTCCGCGTACACGGCGAAGATCACGGAATACACCACGGAGCCGTTCTTCACGTCGCCGCTCGTCGACTACCTGCCCGCGTCGAGCACGGTGCCCACGCCCAAGGCGGTGTTAGGCGACATTGCGGGCGCGCGCGACAACCTGCCATATTCGGCGCAGGTGTACGAGTACATGCGCCTGCTCGCCAAAGCGAGCCCGCGCGTGCGCGTGTGGTCCATTGGCAAAACCGAAGAAGGCCGTGAGATGATCGTCGTCGGCATCGCGTCCGAGGAGATCTGGAAGAACCTCGATCGCAACAAGGCGAACCTCGCCCAGCTCGCCGACCCGCGCACGATCGGCATGAACGACTCCACGGCGGCCAAGCTCATCCCCGAGACGGTGCCGGTCTACTACATCACCGGCACCATCCACTCGACGGAGTCCGGCGCGCCCACCGCGCTCATGGAGCTCGCGTACCGCCTCGCGGTCGACGACAGTCCGTACATCGCCAACATCCGCGACCACCTCATCACCCTCATCACACCGATCGTCGAAGTCGATGGCCGCGACCGGTTAGTCGACATCGTGCGCTGGCACATGGCGCACCCGACCGATACGCCGCTCCCGCTCATCTACTGGGGCCACTACGTGGCGCACGACAACAATCGCGACGCGATGGGCGTGACGCTCAAGCTGACGCAGAACGTGATGAACACCTACGTCGCGTGGAACGCACAGGTGCTGCACGATCTGCACGAGTCGGTGCCGTATCTCTACGACAACACCATCGGCGACGAGCCGTACAACGCGTGGATCGATCCGCTGCTGGCGAACGAGTGGCAGATGATCGGCTGGAACAACGTGCAGGAGATGACGCGCTTCGGCATGCCCGGCGTATTCGCGCACGGCGATTTCGACACGTGGTCGCCCGGCTATTTGATGTTCATCGCCGCGCTGCACAACGGCATCAGCAGGCTCTACGAGACGTTCGGCAACGGAGGCACGGCCGAGACGCTCGAGCGCACGCTCTCATCCGACGAAACGGCCAAGACGTGGTATCGGCAGGACCCGCCCCTGCCGCGCGTCAAGTGGTCGCTCCGCGATAACAACAACTACGAGCAGACGGGCCTGCTCGTGTCGCTCGAGTATTTCGCGGACAACCGCCAGCTCTTCCTCCAGAACTTTTACACCAAAGCCAAGCGCTCCATCCTCAAGGCGAAAACCGAAGGGCCCGCCGCGTACGTGCTGCCGGCGGACGACCCCCGGTTAGGCGCCCAGGCCGCGTTGATGCGGGTGATGCAGCGCCAGCACGTGGAAGTCTCCCGCGCGACCGCGGCGTTCACGGTCCAGGTGCCCGTGCCGCACGGCGCGGCGGCCGGCGCGCATGCCCAACGCGGCGGTCGTACGCATGGCGCCGACACGAGCGCCTCGGCTCCCCGGACCGTCTCGCGCACGTTCCCCGCCGGCAGCTACATCATCCGCATGGACCAGCCATACTCGCGCATCGCGGACGCGATCCTCGACTACCAGTACTGGTCGCCGGACGATCCGCAGAAGCATCCGTATGACGACACGGGGTGGACGTTCCCCGAGGGATTCGGTGTGCAGTGCGTCCGGGTCATGGACAGCACCGTGCTACGTGCGCCGATGACGGGCGTTACCGGAGACGTCGCCGCGCCCGGCGGTATTCGCGGCTCCGGCTCGACGTTCGCCATCGACAACACTGGTGACAATGCGCTGATCACGCTGCGCTACCAGCTCAAGTCCGCCGACATGCGCGTGGCCGAGGAGCCGTTCGATGCGGGGGGACGCCACTTCGCGCGGGGCGCGATGCTCGTGAGTGGCGCGAGCCGCGACGAATTCGACAAGGCCGCCACTGCGTTAGGCATCGAGCTCTATGCCCTGGGCGCGGCGCCGAACGTCAAAACGCACCCCGCGCGCGCGCCGCGCATCGCGATCGTGCATCCGTGGGAGGGCACGCAGACCGAAGGATGGTGGCGCCTCGCGTTCGATGCCCAACACGTGCCCTACGACTACATCAGCACACAGGCCGTCGCGGCCACCGCCGACTTGAACGCCAGGTACGACGTGATCGTGTTCCCGCCGGCCGGCTACAGCATCACCGGGATCATCGCCGGCATGCCGATGTGGCGCAACCCGATGCCGTGGAAGACCACGCCGGAAACGCCCAACATCGGCCGCCTCGACTCCACCGACGACATCCGCCCCGGACTCGGCTACGCCGGCATCGAGCACCTGCAGACGTTCGTGAAGAACGGCGGACTGCTCGTCACCGCCGGCGACATCTCGGATCTCGCGATGCAGGTGGGCCTCGCCAACGGCGTGAGCAGCGAGAGCCCGCGCACGCAGGAGGTCGTGGGCAGCTTGCTGCGGACGCGGCTCGTGGACTCCGCGAGTCCGATCGCCTACGGCATCGAGGACAGCCTGGCCGTCTACAGCGACGACGGCGAGAGCTACGGCGTGAGCAATTTCTACGGCGCCCGCGGCCGCCGGCGCCGGTTAGGCGAGGAGAGCGTCATGCGCGAAACCGGCCGCGGTACCGCCGATGAACCCGAGACCGTGCAGGGACGCCCGCCGCTCACGCCGGACGAGCAGGCGCCCGTGGAGCCGCGGGTGGAACCATGGCAGGCGCAACCGATCACGGACGATCAGATGCGCAACATGCTCGATCTGATTCCGCCCGACCAGCGTCCGCGCGTGATTCTGCGATACGCGGATCAGCGCACTCTGCTGGTGTCCGGGTTGCTCGACGGCGGCCACGACATCGCCGACCGCGCCGTGGTGAT
>JAICLH010000255.1 GCA_025927495.1 Gemmatimonadaceae bacterium | reverse complement strand
TCCGCGACGGCCTCGTCGTCGGCCAGACGGCGCTCGCGCTGGTGCTCATCATCGGTTCGGGCCTGCTCGTGCGAAGTTTTGCCAAGCTTCGCCATGTCGATCCCGGCTACTCGACGAGCGACCTCTTCACGTTTCAGATTGCGCCGGAAGGTCCGCGCCTTCCCGACGGTCCGGCTTACGCGCGGTTCGACCTTGATTTCATGCAGCGGCTGCGCGCGCTGCCTGGCGTGCAGACGGTCGGGCTCGTCGAGAACATTCCGCTCAACGAGAGCACCGCGTCGGTGCGCGTAAAAGCCGAGGGTATCGCGGGCGATGTGGAGTCAGGCCCGCTGGTACACGCAACCTTCACGGCCGGCGATTACTTCAAGGCGATGGGGATCCCGCTCCTCGCCGGGCGGCCGTTCGACGACAACGACCACTTGTCGGCGCTGCCGAACGTCATCGTCAGCCAGTCGGTCGCGAACACGTTGTGGCCGAACGACACTGCCATCGGCAAGCGGCTCCGGCGGCAGGGGCTGCCGGACTGGTTCACCGTTGTGGGCGTCGTCCGCGACGTGATGCAGGACCGCTTCCGCGATCGGCCGCAGGCGCTGGTGTACTTCCCGCTGGCGGGCCCAAAGCCCATGAGTTGGGCCGTCTCGTCGCCCGCGTACGTGGTGAAGACGCCCAGAGCGGAAACGATCGCGGCCGATGTGCGCGCGCTCGTCCACGAGGTCGCGCCCGAAGCGCCGATGTATCGCGTGTTCACGATGGCCGGCCTCGCGCGCGACTCGATGGTCCAGCTCTCGTTCACGATGCTGACGCTCGGGGTCGTGTCGGCGCTGGCGCTGGTGCTCGGGACGGTCGGCCTCTACGGCGTGCTGTCCTATTTGGTTGCCGAACGGACGCGCGAAATCGGCGTGCGGATGGCGCTCGGCGCGCGCTCGGAACAGGTGAGCCGCATGGTAATGGGGCAAGGGGCCCGGGTCGTCGGAATTGGTGTGGTCGTCGGGCTCGTCGCGGCGCTGCTCTCGACGCGTGCGCTCGGCACGCTGCTCTACGAGGTCCAGGCGATCGACGTGCCCACGTTCGCCGCCGCCGCCGTGTTGATGATCGTCATCGGCCTCCTCGCGAGCTACCTGCCAGCCCGCCGCGCAGCGCAAGTCGACCCCATGGTGTCGCTGCGCGCGGACTAGCGCACACGCGGGCGCGTCAGCGCGCGCTACCGCGCGAGCCGCAGCGCGGCGTACTTGCGCGCGAGCGCGGCGGCGGGGTCGTTCTGCGGCGCGCCGAGCGTGATCGCGCCTTCCCACGATCCGTAGGTCGGATTCGGCAGCACGATCCATTTCGAGCCCCACCAGTCGCCGTACTTGTCGGCGAGCGTATCGCGTCCGGCCAGCGATGTGTCCTTTACGCTGATGAAGTCCTCGAAGTTGTCGCCGACGAGGAGCAGAATCCGGTACTTCTCCGCGACCGCCGCGCGGCGCGTGCCTTTGTCCGACGAGTCCCAGCCGTTCTCGCCTCGCATCAGCAGCGTGTCGCCCTTGCCATCGACCGGGATGTTCAGCGTTCGCAGCACCGCGATCGTGTCCCGCTCTCCGGCGCCTTTGTCCTTCTGAGGATCCGCCCCGTCGATGTTGCGATTGGTGACGTACATCGGCGTGACGTGGCGGCTCGCCGCGTAGCGCAGGAACTCGGCGGCGCCAGGAACGGCCGTCGCTTTCTTTTCCGCGACCCAGCGTCGCCAGACCGTCTCGTCGTACGGTACCGGTCTGTCGAGCGTCGACTCGGCGATCATGCGCGCCTCGAACGGCGAGTTGTCGAGCACGGTCTCGTCGAGATCGAGCACGATGGCCGGCGGCTTCGAACCGGGGTCTCCGGTCTGTTCGACCGCCGCCGTCCAGCGCGGATCCGCGAGCGCCGCGTCGAGCGCCAGACGCGCGGTGTGATACGCCTGCAGCGCCGACGCGCGATACTCGACCGACGTCTGCATCCAGAGCGTCGCGTTGAGGTTCTCGTGCGTCCGGAGCGGTTTTTCGCCCGCGGTGGCCGGTGCCGGCGGAGGCGCGGGCCGCTTTGCGGTCGCGCCGCAACTGCCCGTCCCCAGCCCCACGGCAGCAACGACCACCACCGTCCAGACCGACTTGCGGATTGACATTGCAGAGAAGCTCCCGAGAGATGAGGAACGCTACCGAAGAGTGAAAGGAATCGTGACTTTCACAACGACGGGCACAGGCTTGCCGTTGACGCGGGCCGGTTCGTACTCCCATTGGGCGATCGCCCACAACGAAGCGACATCCAGCCCTCGAACACTTTGGACGACGCGGCCGGCCGCTATACATCCCGCTGTCGTCAGATTCGCGTCTATTGCAACCGTGCCCTGAATGCGCGCTCGCTGGGCTTCGGCCGGGTAAACGGGGTGAACCTCCCGCTTCCTCCGTGGCGGCTTGATATCGGAGCTGGCTGGAGGAGGACCGGCGGTGGCGGCCGTGTCGTCGATCGCCGTACACTTCGCGAACGATTCGGTGAACGGGATCACGATGTACTTCAGCTCGCCGACGGCCACAGGTTCGAAGCGTTCGGCCAGAGACGTGCGGATGATGGCACCGAGCGCGGTCGCACACGCCGATGGCAGACCTTCAGTGCCCAGCTCGATACGTGCCGGGCGCCCGTCGGGACTGAACACGATGCCGCCAAGCCCGACGCGGTCGGACTTCGGTGAGCAACCCGACACGCGAAGGACATCGGTCATCAACGAGCGAACAACCGGATGAACGAGTTCTGCCCTCACCGGCGCAGCCGGCGCCCACTTCGAGAACTGCATGTCGGCCGGAGATGCCGCCTCGATATCGGGCTCGAGCGCTTGCCAGGCGCGCTCGAAAGTTTCGGTCAGATCCGGGTGCTGAGCTGCGGCCATTTCAAGAATCCGCTGCAGCGCCACTCGCGTTCCTGTGGTCGTCACGGCGGCCAGCAGTTGCGGCATCCGTTCGATGAACGCCTGCGGCTTGACGCGAGCCAACCATTCCGCGACGACGAGCGCTCCGTCCACGCCCAGGCGGCGCGCCTGCTCGTCTGCCAGCATCAGCGCGGATTCACCCCCTTGCAGCAACCAGGCACGAAGGATTTCGCGCGCGGCCGGCGGATCTTGCTCGCGCGCCAGCGCCGCAAAGAGATCGTTGGTCAGGGCGGGATAGCTGCCGGTCGCAACCACCCGGGCGGCAGTTTCCCGAATCGTCGCATCGGCACCGCCGAGAGCGGCTTTGAGCTGCGCGAGGCTCGCCGCATCGTCTCTGCCTGCGAGGAGCAGCACCGCGCCCGTCGACGAAGGCGCGGAGGCCGTTTGAGCCCTGACCGGAGATGCCGCAAGGATCAGCGCGGCAATGACCCCGAAGCGACGGCGTAGGAACGACGTCATTGTTGTTTTCCGGTAAGACGATACATTACACGAGTGAGCGATCCCATCCTTGCCGCCGTCATGGTAGCGCCGCATCGCCCGATCGAGATCCGTGAATTTCCGAAACCGGATCTCGCGCCGGGCGCCGCGCTGCTTCGCACGATCAGCTCCGAGGTGTGCGGCACCGACGTGCACCTGTGGCATGGGCGCCTGGCAGGAGTGCCCTATCCGATCATTCCAGGCCACGTCTCGATCGGCACCCTGGAGGAAGCGCGCGGTCAGCTCACGGGCCTCGACGGCGCAGCGCTGCGTGAAGGCGACCGCGTCGTGTTCTTCGACGTCCACCGCACGTGCGGCCGGTGTCGTGCATGCCTCGTTCATCGAACGCCGACGCGGTGCCCCGCGCGTCGCGTGTACGGCATCACTGATCCTGCGTCGGAGGGGCTGCTCGGCGGATGGGCGCAGGCGATCTATCTCGAGCCGGGAGTGTCCATTGCGCGGCTGCCGGATCCAGTAAGCGTGGAGGCCTACATCGGCGGCGGATGCGGACTGCTCACGTCGGCGCACATCCTCGATCGCGCGGGGATCGAACCGGGACAGACCGTTCTCGTGCAAGGCACGGGCGCCGTCGGATTGAGCGCGATCGCGCTTGCCCGCATCGCGGGCGCCTCGCGCGTCTTCGCGATCGGCGCGCCCGCCGATCGACTCGCG
>JAICLH010000008.1 GCA_025927495.1 Gemmatimonadaceae bacterium | reverse complement strand
GGGAATGGGGAAGCGCTCGCTGTCGCTCGCTTGGGGAAGCGCTGCGCTGGGGGAAGCGGCGGCGACGCCGCCTGAGGGGTGGAAGGACATCAGTTGTCCCTGGGTGGAGCGTCTCGAATCGCCGAGGCTCGCGCGCATGGCACTCACGTCGTGCAGACCATTGATGTTGTTCCACCCCTCAGGCGGCGTCGCCGCCGCTTCCCCCAGCGCAGCGCTTCCCCAAGCGAGCGAGAGCGAGCGCTTCCCCATTCCCTCACCTCCGCTATCATAATTTCTGATGCACCTCACTAGCTGACTAGCACCGGTTGCGCCGACAAGTTCCCTTCTCGACTCTCGACGGATGCCTGCTCGCCCCGCGATTCCGTTGTGACATAGATTCCAGCCCATGCACGACCACGCGATCATCCATCTGCGCCGCGATCCCATCCTCGCCCGTGTCATCGCGGACGTCGGCCCCTGTCGGTTTGCCGCTCGCAGCGAAGGATCCCACTTCGACCACATCCTGCGCGCCATCGTCTATCAACAGCTGTCGGGACGCGCCGCCGCGACCATACATGGCCGCGTGGTGGCTCTCTTCGAGGGCACGCCATCCGCCGCGGGGCTGCTCGCGGCCACCGACGAACAGTTGCGCTCGGCCGGCCTCTCTCGCCAGAAGATCGGATACCTCCGTGACCTGGCGCAACGTGTTGATACAGGCGACCTGCCGGTGGATCGCCTGCATGAGCTGGCCGACGATGATGTTATTGCGGCGCTCACGCGCGTCAAAGGCATTGGCCGGTGGACCGCGCACATGTTCTTGATGTTTCGCCTCGGACGGCCCGACGTATTGCCCGACCTCGACCTCGGTATTCGGAAGGCGATCCAGCTCGCGTACCGCTTGCGGCGGATGCCTAACAGCGACCGCGTGCTGGCCATCGGCGCCGCGTGGGCGCCCCACCGCACGATCGCGTCGTGGTATCTCTGGCGGAGCCTCGAGCAGCCTGCCGCGCGCGCGATGCCCAAGACGCGTCGTACGCGCAAGGCCTCGTCCGCACCGGCGAAAAAGATGCAACCTCGTCGCGCCAGATCGGCCCGCACGGCGGCACGTGGCCGCCGGTAGCTCGCGGGACGCGTCGCTCGATGTGTTCGCGATCTGCGCGCCCGGCCTCGAGCGGCTCGTCGCCGGCGAGCTCGCGGCGCTGTCGCTCGCGCCGCAGGCGACCGACGCCGGCGGCGTCGCGTTTCGGGGCGGCATCGAGGCGGTGTGGCGCGCCAACCTCTGGCTCCGCACGGCCAGCCGGGTGGTGGTGCGCCTCGGCTCGTTCCGCGCGCGTGCGTTAGGCGAGCTCGAGCGGCGCGCGCGCTCGCTCGCGTGGGAGCGGTACATCCCGCCGGGCAGCGTCGTCCGCGTCCGCGTCACCGCGCACAAGTCGCGGCTCTATCACACCGGCGCTATCGCCGAGCGCGTTGCCGGCGCCATCGGCGGACGCATCGCGGGCGTCACCGGTGCCGGCTCCGCGGAGCACGACGACGCGGCCGATGCGGCCGGCGCCTCGCGTGCGTTAGTCATCGTCCGCATCACGCACGACACGTGTCTCCTCAGCGCCGACGCGTCGGGCGACCTGCTGCATCGGCGCGGGTATCGCCTGCGCACCGCGAAGGCGCCCATGCGGGAGACGCTGGCCGCGGCCATGCTCCTTGCCGGCGCCTGGGACATCCGCGCTCCGTTAGTCGACCCGTTCTGCGGATCCGGCACGATCCCGATCGAGGCCGCGCTCATCGCGCGGCGCCTCCCGCCCGGCGCGCGCCGCCGCTTCGCGTTCGAGACGTGGCCCGAATTCTCGGCCCAACGCTGGCGCCGCATGGTCGACGCGGCGCTCCGCGCCGCGGCGCCCGCGGCGCCAGCCGCCATTCACGGCTCCGATCGCGACGCCGGCGCGATCGCCGCCGCACGCGACAACGCCGATCGCGCCGGCGTCGCCGCCGACATCGCGTTCACGCAGCAGCCCCTCGCGTCGGTCACGCTGCCGGAGCAGACGGGATGGATCGTCACCAACCCGCCCTATGGTGTGCGCGTCGGTGATCGCGAAAACGTCCGCGACGCCTATGCCCAACTGGGACGGCTCCTGCGCGCCGACGCCCGCGACTGGCACGTCGTGGTGATGCGCGCCGATCGATCGTTAGGCAAAGAAACCGGCGTCGCACTGCGTCGCCTGCTGCGCACGGCGAACGGCGGCATCCCGGTCGAGGTCGCCGCCCGTCCCTGACGTTAGTGAGCGCGTCTATAGGCGGTCTACTACTCCTCGCGGTCCGGGATCAGCATCGAGAGCAGGAAGCTCACGACGCTCACCACCAGCGCGCCCCAGAACGCCGCCGCGAACCCGCGAACCTGGAACCGCAGACCAAACGCTGCCGCCACGGGACTCGCGAGCCACAGCATGAACGCGTTGAGCACGAAGGTAAACAAGCCCAACGTGATCAGGAACAGCGGGAACGTGAAGAACTTGAGCACCGGGCGCACGATCGCGTTCAACACCCCGAATACGAGCGCCACCCCAAGGAGCCCCAGCCAACCGCCCTCATAGCTGATGCCGATGATGACGCGCGTCGCCACCCACAGCGCCGCCGCGGTGATGATCAGACGGATGAGAAAGCGCATGTTCCCGTCCTCGTTAGCCGTTGCCTGCCTCGAGCTCCGGTCCCCAATCCTCGGCCGCGAGATTGCCCATCTCGCGCAACTCCGGCCACAACCGTGCCACGACGAGCACGACGATGATTGTGATGACGCCGCCCGCCACCACCGAGACCACCGGCCCGAGCCACGCCGCCGTCACGCCTGATTCGAATCCGCCTAACTCGTTCGACGTGTCGATGAACACGCCGTTCACCGCCGACACGCGCCCGCGCATCGCATCCGGCGTACGCAGCTGGACCAGCGTGTGCCGCACCACGACGCTGATGTTGTCCAGCCCTCCCGCGATCAGCAAGAGCGTCATCGACAGCGCGAAGGACCGCGACAACCCGAAACCGATCGTCGCCGCGCCGAATCCCGCCACGGCCACGAGCAGACTGCGCCCCGCGCGCCGCATCGGAGGCCGATGCGTGATCGCGATCGCCATCAAAAACGCGCCGATCGATGGCGCCGCCCGCAACCATCCGAATCCGGCCGGTCCCACGTGCAGGATGTCCTTCGCGAAAATCGGCAGCAGCGTGGTCGCGCCACCGAAGAGCACCGCGAACAAGTCCAACGTGATCGCCGCGAGAATCACCTTCGTGCGCCAGACGTACACCACGCCCGCCACGAGGCTCGATATCGACATCGCCCTCGACTCGCCGGCCCGCTCGACGCGCCGAGCCCGAATTGCCCAGGCGCACACGAAGAACGCCAGCGCGAGCGCCGCATCCACGACGTACACCGGCCCCGCACGACGCCGGATGCCGATGATCGCGCCGCCTAACGCAGGCCCCACCACCGACGCGATCTGAAATCCGCTGCTGCTCCACGTCACCGCGTTGGCGAAATCCTCTGCCGGCACCAGCTGCGGCAGCATCGCGGCCGTGGCCGGCCGGTTGAAGGCCAATGCAACCCCGATGACGAAGAGCGCCGCGTACACGAGCGGCACCGGCCCGCGCTCGAACGACAGACCCGCGAGCACCAGCGAGCACAGTGCCAGCACGAGTTGCGTGACGAGTACGATCCCCCGTCGCTCGTGTCGGTCCGCGAGGTGGCCCGACGGCAGGGCGAGCGCCACGATCGGCGCGACGAGAACCAGGCCGACCAGTCCCAACGCCAGCGCCGAGTGCGTCCGCTCGTACAGTTCCCAGCCGATGGCGACGTCCAACATCTGTTGACCGGTCGTGGAGAGCATACGACCGGCCAGAAACAGGCGGAAGTCACGTACGCGCAGCGCCGCGTACGGATCGTGAGAGTCGGTCGCCACCGAGTCGGTCTGGAGGAGCGAGGAAACTATCCTGTTCGCGCGATCGCGGAAAGCGCGAGGCGATGCGCGACAGATGCGTTGCCGGCGATGCGGGGTATATTCTTTCTCACAATGTCGTACATCGTGATCAACGCCGTTCGTGACCGGACCGCGGCAGCGCACGGCATCGGATCGGGATGATCCGGTAGCCATGGACGAGTTCAGCGACGATCCCGTCCAGCTACTCGCGATCGCTCGTCGCGCGGCCGTTCAAGCGGCGACGCTGCAACACCTCACCGCGGCGCTTTCGAGCACGCTGAGTGAGGAGCAGGTCGGTGCCGTCGTCTTGCGCGAAGCGCTGCCCGCCTTCGGCGCGACAGCCGGCGATGTCGTCCTCCTCGACGACGACGATCGGACGTTTCGTGTCCTGTGTTGGATGGGTTATCCAGAGCACCTCGTGCGGTCGTGGATGCGCTACCCGGTCGATACGGGCACGCCCGGCGGCGAAGTCGTTCGTGGCGCCGCACCAGTCTTCCTCGACTCGTTCTCCGAGTGGGAGCAGCATTATCCGCGCGTCGCACCGATCATCGGTCAGGTGCACCTGGCGGCGTATGCCGGACTCCCGTTGGTGTTCGGCGGCTTGTTGCGCGGCGTCGTGAGCTTCAACTTCCCCGAAGATCGCTCGTTCCCGCCGGAAGAGCGCGCGATGCTGCTCGCGTTTGCCGCCCAGTGCGCGCAGGCGCTCGAGCGTGCGCGTTTGTTTTCCGCGGAGCAGCGCGCACGCCTCGACGCCGAGTCCGCCATGCGCGCCAAAGCCGATTTTCTCGCGGTCATGAGCCACGAGCTGCGCACGCCGCTCACGTCGATACTCGGCTACCAGGAGTTGTTGGCCGACGGGATCAGCGGACCCGTGACGGAGCTGCAGCGACAGCACCTGTCTCGCATCGAAGCGAGCGCGTTGCATCTGCTCGGCCTCATCGATGAGCTGCTCACATTTTCTCGGCTCGAAGCCGGGCGTGAGAGCGTCAAACTCGAGTTTGCGAGCATCGCAGCGATTCTCGACTCTGCCGCTGCCTTGGTCGCGCCACTCGCCGCCGCCAAATCGCTAGCCGTGGTCGTCGATCCCGTCCCATCGCTCGGCGACCGCGACCTGTCGACTACGACAGACTGCATGAAGCTCCAGCAAGTGCTCGTGAACCTGCTGTCGAACGCGATCAAGTTCACCGAGCATGGGCAAGTCACGATGTCCGCGCGCGCGGCAGGCGATGATCTCATGATCGATGTGCGCGACACCGGAATCGGCATCGCGCCGGAGCATCTCGATCGCATCTTCCAGCCGTTCAGCCAAGTCGAGCAGCACTCGACGCGGCGCGCGGGTGGCACCGGACTCGGCCTCAGCGTGTCGCGTCAGTTGCTGACACTTCTGGGCGGGTCGCTTGGCGTCGAAAGCACGCTGGGCCAAGGCAGTGTGTTCCGCGTACGTCTGCCTTTGACACGTTGACAGCGCGCGACGGCCCGGCGAACTTACCAGCACAAGTTCCGCGGCGATTTGAAGCGATTGCGGCCGCGTAAGAAATTCCGCTAAACCGCTCGCCTGATCTGTGCAAACAGCCCGGGGGCGGTATCCGCCCACCGGGCTTATTGTTTTTTGTGTCTGGTGGCCGGGGGTTGCACACATCGAGGAGCCAGATCATGACACCCGCACGTTCCGATTCATTCGTCTTTTCCAGTGAGTCCGTGTCCGAAGGTCATCCAGACAAGCTTGCTGATCGCATCAGCGACGCCGTTCTCGACCTGCACCTCACGCGCGACCCGCGATCTCGCGTCGCGTGCGAGGTGCTCGTGACGCACAACTTCGTCTGCATTGCAGGTGAGACGCGGTGCGCTGCGGCCGTGGATCGCGATGAAGTCGAGCGTGTGGCGCGGCAGGTGATTCTCGACACGGGCTACGACGGATTCGACGAGCGGTTCGGCCACGAGAGCGCGCGCATCGACGTGCGGCTGCAGCCGCAGTCCACCGAAATCGGCTCCGCGGTCGACAAGAAAACCGCGGCGGACCAACAGGGCGCCGGCGATCAGGGGCTCATGTTTGGCTATGCGACGCGCGAGACGCCATCGCTCATGCCTGCGGCGATCACGTACGCGCACGGACTGGTCGAAGAGCTCGCGCGACGGCGCAAGGCAGGCGACGCGCGGTGGATTCGCCCCGACGCCAAGTCACAGGTGTCGGTGCGCTATCGCGACGGACGTCCCACCGACGTGACGCGCATCGTCGTTTCCACTCAGCATGCACCCACCGTCACGCAGCCGGTGATTCGCGAGTACGTGATCGAGCAGATCATCCCTGCGGTCGTTCCGGAGTCAATGCTGCCGAGGGGCTGGCGTGACACGGTGCTCGTGAACCCGAGCGGTGCGTTTTCGGAGGGCGGGCCGGCAACCGACACGGGCCTAACGGGCCGCAAGATCATCGTCGACACCTACGGCGGCGCGGCGCGTCACGGTGGCGGCGCGTTCAGCGGCAAGGATCCCTCCAAGGTGGACCGGTCCGCGGCGTACGCCGCGCGCTGGGTGGCCAAGAACGTCGTGGCCGCCGGTCTCGCCGAGCGTTGCGAGGTACAGGTAGCCTATGCGATCGGCGTGGCTCGACCGGTGTCGGTGATGGTCGAGACCTTCGGAACGTCTGAGTTGTCGCGCGCCGAGCTCGAAGTGCGCGTCGCTTCGGCGTTCGACCTCACGCCGTACGGAATCATCCGCGACCTCGAGTTGCTGCAGCCCATCTATTATCCGACTGCTGCCTACGGCCACTTCGGGCGCGAGCCCGGTGCGCTCGGCACGTTCAGCTGGGAGCTCGCGTCTCGAGCAAGCGCGCTTAAGGACGATGCGCGGGTGGTGTCGGCGGTCAGTTGACGTGCGGTCGGGCCCGCTCTGGCGTTTTGAGCCGGGTCGCACTAGGATCGGCAGAGGTGTCACGGGTCTCTCACGCCGCATGGCGAGGGATGCCCGTGACGCGCATTCGAGACGGTGCGCTTGCGTACTCTGCTGCCGGTCCGCCAGTTCGTTCGCTCTGCGGTGTGGCTCAGCATGCCGGCCGCATTGGCTGTCGCGTGTCGAGGGGCGGATCCACCCGGCGGGAAGGCTTCCGCGGCCGCGCCGGCCAGATCGGCGACTCCCGCGCCGCGTAGTGCGCTCGTCGTGCCGTTGCGGCCGCCGAACGACAGCGAGATCCCAGCCGGTGCGTTAGGCGCGTCGATTCGGCGGGGGCATGCCCTGCTCGCCGCGACGCGCGATAGTCTGCCCGCCTTCGCGGTGAGCCGTCTGCGCTGCGTGAGCTGCCATCTCGATGACGGACGCCGGGCGCACGCCTCGCCGTTCGTCGGCGTCTACGCGCGCTATCCGACGTACAATGCGCGGAGCGGCAAAGCGTACACGATCGAGGACCGCATCAACGACTGCTTCCGTCGCAGCTTGAACGGACGCGCACTGCCGGTCGGCAGCGCCGACATGCGCGACGTGGTCGTCTACTTCGCGTGGCTGTCGCGTGGCGTTCCCGTCGGCGCCGCCGTCGAAGGACAGGGTCTCGTGAAGCTCACGCCGCTCGCCGGCGACACGACGCGTGGCCGCGCGATCTTCGGTGCGCAGTGCGCCCGGTGTCACGGCGCCGATGGCGAGGGTACAGCCGTCGCGCCGCCGCTTTGGGGACGCCACTCGTTCAACATCGGCGCGGGCATGAGCCGACTCCGCACGGCCGCGGCGTTCATCCGGTTCAACATGCCGTTCGATCGGCCCGGGTCGCTCGACGACCAACAGTCCTTCGACGTCGCGTCGTTCGTCATTTCGCACCCGCGTCCGGATTTCGCGGGCAAGGAAAACGATTGGCCTAACGGCGACGCCCCGCCGGATGTCGCATATCCGACGCGCCACGCTGCCGCTCCGGACACCGCGCGCCATTGACGTTGCACGAGTATCCGCCGCCGCCGCTTCTCCCGACACCAACCTCGCTCAGGAGGCAGCACATGATCGACGATTCTTCCTCGACCACGCCCCGCCGGGATTTTCTGGGCAAGGTCGCCGCCGCATCCATCGCGTTAGGCTTGGGTGGCGCGTTGCCCCAGCGGCTGAATGCCGCCGTCGATGCGGTCTCCCCGGACGTCGAGAAATGGCCGGATGTGCACGGCAAACACCGCCAGCTCTACGATGCGGTCAGCTGGAACAACGGTTTCTCGCTCATCTGGTCGATGATCTTCCTCGACACCAACAAAGCGTCGAGCAATCTCGCCGATAGCGACCTGAACGCAGTCGTGGTCATGCGCCATGAAGCGATTCCGCTCGCGTTCACCGATCCAATCTGGAAGAAGTACAAGCTCGGCGAGGCGTTCAAGATCAACGATCCGGCAACGAAGGCGCCCGCCGAACGCAATCCGTTTTACAACGCGAAGGAAAGCGAGCTGATGTTCCCCGGCATGGCGATCGAAAAGCTGATGCAGCGTGGCGTGAACTTCGGATGTTGCAACGTGGCGCTCACCGTCTACAGCGGTATGCGCGCCGATGCCATCGGTGTCGACAAAGCCACCGCGAAACAAGAATGGGTTGCCGGACTCATTCCCGGGTTCACGCTGCTGCCGAGTGGCGTCTGGGGTGTGAACCGCGCTCAGGAACACGGCTGCTCGTACTGCTACGCATCGTAGAGCGACGTCACACCGACGGGCGGGCCAGAACCGCCCGCCCTGTCGGGTCGCTTCACGACGGAGAGAACTCTGTTTCAGAACTCGGACGATTGCCAGAACAATCGTCGCTATATTGCCGCATCATGCGCGCTGTGTGTATCTCGCGGCACGTTTTTCTGGGTGAGCACATCTGCTCGATCATGCGAAGCGCCGGCATCGAATGCCAGTCGGTGGTCGGCCTGCGTGAAGGACTGGATGCGTCACGCGCCGCGCGGCCGGACGTCGTGATTTGTGATTACGACTTACTCGCGACATCTCCTCGTCACGAGTGGCAACGCGGATCCAGCCGGGACGACCTGCCAATCGTCGCCGTGAGTCTCACGCGCCGGCCGGAAGAAGCGCACTTGGTGGACGGACGTACGATCGCCGGGTTCCTGTACCTTCCAGCGGTCGACAGCGCGGTCGTCGAGCGAACCGTGCTCGATGCCACGACAAGATCCGCGCGGCGGCGCGCGCGCGACATGGAGGTTCCGCTGCGAGTGGTGCGCGACGACTGAGCACGTGCGCAGTTCCCGAATGCGCGCACCGTGCGCGCTGTCGTTGGCGCTGATGCTCTTCGCGTGTGGCCACGGCGACGCCTCGTCTTCGCGCGGCGCAAACGCGACTGCACAACCAGGCACAGCCGCCGTGGAGTCGCAGTCCACGGACAGCGTCGCGGTGGCGCGCGACGCGTGGTCCGTGCCCGAGGTCATGCGCCGGATACGAGAGGCGGGTCTCGGGATTTCCGATTCGGGGCAGGTCGTCCACCGGCCGGAGCTTCACGAACCGGGACACGTGCTGCACCTCGGTCGAGGCACGCTCACGGTGTACCTCTACTCTGGACGCGGAGCGCGCACGCGAGACGCTGCCGGCCTCGATACCACGCTGCATGGCCTTCCAACGCTCGACACACCGCATTACATCATCTCCGGCAACCTCATTGCCGTCCTCGTTACGCCCAACGACGCGACGGTGGAGCGGGTGACTAACGCGCTAACGGCGCGGCACACGCAAGGGCCCCCGTAGCGCTCGGGGGCAAAAGAAAACGGGCCAGGCTTTCGCCTGGCCCATTCTCTCATGCTGCGGCGTAAACCTTACTGGCAGACCACCACGCCGTCGACACCGATACCAGTGGTGTCCGTGCCCGAGCCAATCTTGCAGCTCGTGATGCTCGTGACGCGCGGGTTCGTGATCGTCGCGCTCCAACCGGTCGTGGCGGCGGTGGTCGAGATCACCAGAACGTTGCCGGTCGAGGTGTTGAAGTTCAGCTGGGTCGTGTCCGTCGAGTAGCTGTTCTTATCCGAGTAGTACGCCTCCTCGGACGTCGCCAGGTTCTTGAGGTCCGACTTCATCGAGGCCTCGTACGCCTTCTCCTTCGTGCTCGAGAACTTCGGAATCGCGATCGCCGCGAGGATGCCGATGATGACCACAACGATCAGCAGCTCGATCAGCGTGAAGCCCTTCTTTCCGGTGAAACGCATGAGAGTGATCCTCCGGGATCGGTTGTTCGCGAGCAACCTCGCGATTCGGTGACAGCGTGGGTTTGGCCAGGGAGTAAGCAGGGTAGGTGCCAGCTTCGACTGCTATACTAAGCTGTTGTAATACAACGGCTTAGGATCCGCCTGCGAAGCTTTGTGGGTGGTTTTGCGGTAGCGAATTGCAACCTGCATGGTGAATTGCAACGGCCCCGCACCGTCACGCCGCCGCCCCTGATCTCCACGCCTTGGTACTCGGCAAACGTGGTCTAGTCCGCGCTGCCAGTCCGTTCGCTAACGACCCTACGTGGCCAGGACGATCGATTGGCGGCCAAGGTAAAGGCACGAGCGGGGTTGGAGAGATCAGATCCTTGCGCGACGGACCGAAGTTCTCCGATGGCTGCGCACCCTGCACATTTCGCATCGCCATCCGGTTATCCCGCCCGACGTTTCCTTCCTTTACATTTCGGCTCCATGAGTTCTCTCCCGATCACAAGCGCGTTCAACGACGGCTACATCGCGGGACTGTACGAGTCGTTCCTGCGCGATCCCGCATCCGTCGATTCGTCGTGGCGACAGTTCTTTTCCGTCGCGCAAAGCATTGCCGGCGCCCCGGGCGGCGTCTCGGCCAGCGCAACCGATCCCGGGTATTTGCGCAAGGTGGCCGGAGCTGCTGGTCTCGTTCAGGCGATCAGGCAGTACGGGCATCTCGACGTTCAGCTCGACCCGCTCGGCAGCCCGCCCCTCAGCGCGGCCGAGCTCAAGCCGGAGTTTCACGGCATCGTGAGCGCCGATCTGGAGACGATTCCTGGTGCTGCACTCGGCTTTGACGAAGACGAGACGGCGGCGGCAGCCGTCGCGCGGCTACGCCGGATCTATTCGTCGACGATCGGCTTTGAGTTCGAGCACATCGAGGAAGAAGCAGAGCGCGATTGGTTTCGGCGCGCCATCGAAGGCGGTGAGATGCGCCGCACGCTCAGCCCCGATGAAAAGAAGGTCGTTCTCCGCCGCCTAACAGAAGTCGATGGCCTCGAGCGGTTCCTCGGTTTTGCTTACCAGGGCTACAAGCGGTTCTCGATCGAGGGCACCGATGCGCTCGTTCCGATGCTCGACGCCGCCATCAATGGAGCGGCCCGCGCTGGTGCGCAGGAAGTCGTGATCGGCATGGCGCACCGCGGGCGCATCAACGTGCTCACGCACGTGCTCGACAAGCCGGTCGCGGCCATCTTCGAGGACTTCGAGGGCAAGCACGCGAGCACGTCCACGCCGAACGACACCGGCGACGTCAAGTACCACCTCGGCGCCCGGACCGTGCGCGAGCTGTCGACCGGCGAATCCGTGCACGTGGTGCTGCTGCCTAACCCGAGTCACCTCGAGATGGTGAACCCGGTGGTGGAAGGCGTGGCGCGCGCGCTCCAGCAGGCGCGGTCCGAGAGCACAGCCGCGGATGCGTCGCCCAACGAGGCGAGCGTACTCCCGGTGCTCGTGCACGGCGACGCCGCGTTTCCCGGCGAAGGCGTCGTCGCCGAGACCTTCAACCTGTCGTACCTGCGCGGATATCGCACGGGCGGAACGCTCCACATCATCTCGAACAACCAGGTCGGATTCACGACCGATCCCCGCGACGGCCGCTCGACCTACTATGCGAGCGACCTGGCCAAGGGCTTCGAGGTACCTATCGTGCACGTGAACGGCGACGATGCCGAGGCGTGCATCGCGGCCGTGTGGCTCGGTCTCGCCTATCGCGCACGCTTCGGCAAGGATTTTCTGATCGACCTGGTGGGCTACCGGCGGCACGGACATAACGAGACCGACGAACCGGCATTCACGCAGCCGTTGCTCTACGCAGCGATTCGCTCGCACCAAACGCCGCGCGAAGTGTGGGCCGGGCGCTTGGTGCGCGAAGGCCTGCTCAGCGACGACGATGTGAAAGCCCTCGACGCCGAGGTGCAGGCTGCGTTCGACCGCATCCTCACGCAGGTGAAGGCGGCGCCGGCGCCGGCGGAGAACGGGAACGGCCACCACGGCGCAGCGCCTGACCTCGCATCGGTCGACACGAGCGTACGGCCCGATGTCCTCCGCTCGCTGAACGACCGACTGCTCGCCTGGCCGTCCGACTTCAAGCCGCTCCCCAAGCTGGCGAAGCTGCTCGAGCGGCGCCGCGCTGCGTTAGGCGATGCCGGCGGCATCGATTGGGGTCACGCCGAAGCGCTCGCGTTGGGGTCGCTGCTCATGCAGGGCGTATCGGTTCGCCTCACCGGTCAGGACAGCGAACGCGGCACGTTCTCCCATCGCCAGGCGGTGCTGCACGACTACGAGCGCGGCACCTCGTACGCGCCGTTGCAGCACATCCCCGGCGCGACCGGACGCTTCGAGGTGTACAATTCGCCGCTCTCCGAGATGGCGGTGCTCGCGTTCGAGTACGGCTTTAGCGTGGTCGCACCGCGGACGCTCGTGATCTGGGAAGCGCAGTACGGCGATTTTGCCAACGTTGCGCAGCCGATCATCGATCAGTTCATCGCCTCGGACCGCGCGAAGTGGGGACAGGACTCTGGTGTCGTGCTGCTGCTGCCGCACGGCTACGAGGGCGGCGGACCAGAGCATTCGAGCGCGCGCCTCGAGCGATTCCTGCAGCTGGCGGCCGAGAACAACATGCGCATCGCGTACCCGTCGACGCCGGCGCAGTATTTCCACATCTTGCGTCGCCAGGCGCTGGCAAGCGACAGGCGACCCCTCGTCCTCATGCAGCCGAAGAGCTTGTTGCGGCTGCCGCAGGCGGCGTCGCATCTGTCGGATCTGTCATCGGGCCGGTTCCGGACAGTGATCGACGACGCGGCGGCGCAGGGGCTCGAGCGCGTTCGGCGAGTGGTGTTGTGCACCGGCAAACTCTACTATGATCTCGCTGGGCAGGCCGCGAAAAACGGCGGAATTGCATTGGTACGCGTGGACGAGCTCTATCCATGGCCGCACGAGGAGATCGCGCGTGTGATCGACCGGTATCCGGCGCTCGAGGAAGTGGTGTGGGCGCAGGAAGAGCCGAAGAACATGGGGGCGTGGTCGTTCGTGGCGCCGCGGTTGCGTGCGGCGGTCGGGAACACGCTGCCGATTCGATACATTGGTCGTCCGGAGCGCGCGAGTCCGGCTGAGGGCTACGCGACTTCGCACACGGAACAGCAGACGAAGATCGTCACCGACGCGCTCGCTGTATCCGACCCGGTCGGCACGGCCGGAGCGGCGCGGGGCTGAGCGCCGGTGCGCGTCCGTTAGACGTTGGCCCGACACGGCCCAAAGCGGTGGCGGCGCTCGTTCATCACTCGGTGCCTCGGACCTATGCACGTACGCCACGCCATCGTTGCGCTTGCTCTGACCGCCGTGGGAGCCCTGCATCCAGTGCAGGCGCAGGACCGCGGCGCCGCCGCGCTCGGACAACTCGTCGAAGGATTGCCGGTGGCGGTGCGGGTTCTCGTGATCGGCGCCCATCCGGATGATGAAGACACCCGTCTCATCACCTGGCTCACGCGGGGGCATCACGTCGACGTCGCCTATCTCTCGCTCACCCGCGGCGACGGCGGCCAGAATCTCATCGGCGACGAGCTGGGCGACGCGTTAGGCGTCATTCGCACCGAGGAATTGTTGGCCGCACGCCGGATCGACGGCGCCCATCAGTACTTCACCCGGGCGTACGACTTCGGGTTTTCCAAGACCAGCGCCGAGTCGTTCGAGCACTGGCCGCACGACTCGGTGCTCGAGGATGTCGTGACGGTCGTCCGCGCCTTCCGGCCGCAGGTGATCGTCTCGGTGTTCTCGGGCACACCGCGTGACGGCCATGGCCAACACCAGGTCGCGGGCATCGTCGCGCGCGAAGCGTACGACGCGGCGATGGACACGGTGCGGTTTCCGCGGTCGGCGACGGCCGGGTACGGCGCCTGGGCGCCGCTGAAATTCTATCGCGCGCGGTCCTATTTCAACGGCGAAGGGGCGACGTTCACCTACAACGCCGGTGAACTCGACCCGGTGTTAGGCAAGTCATTCGCCGAGATCGCGGCGGAGAGCCGGTCGCAGCACAAGTCGCAGGGATTCGGTGTGATCGCGCGTCTGGGTGCGCAGACCGGCTCCCTCGCCCGGGAGGCGTCGCGCGCTCGGGGGGCGCCTGCGGATGCCAAGCGCGAGCGCTCGATCTTCGATGGCATCGATACTACGTGGCGGCGGCTGCTTCCGTTAGTCACCCGTCCCGCGGACAAGACCGCGGTGGAGCGGCTCGTCGCTGCCACATCGGACGCGCGGCGGTCGCTCAGCCTCTACGATCCGGCGACCGGGGTGCCCGCGCTCGAGCGGGCACACGCAGCGCTCGCGCAGCTCGCGGCGGACGCACAGGCGGCAAGGCAGTCGATGAACGGCGACGTCCTCGTGTCGGTCAGCGACGGCCTCCAGCGTGTGACGCGGGCGCTGCTCATGGCGCGCGGGATTGCCATCGAGGCCACGGTGCAGCGCGACGAGGTCGCGTTAGGCGACTCGATCCCGGTCGAGGTCACCGTCTACAATCGTGGCAGCGGGCGCGTGTCCATCGAGTCGGCTTCTCCGATGGACGCCGCGCTGACTCGCGGCGCGGGGTCGGCACCCACCGGTCACGAAGCGGTGATCGCCCCCGACAGCGCGCGTACGGATACCGTGTACGTACGCGGCGACTCGCTGTCGCAACCGTGGTGGCTGGCGACGCCGCGCCGCGGCGACATGTTCAGCGTGCCGATCGATGGCCGGTCCGACGATGTGCGCGACGCGGGCGTCCGCGTCCGCGTTGCGTTAGACGGAGGACAGGTCGTGACCGACGTCCCCGTCGTGCGCCGATACGGCGACCCGGTACGGGGCGCCGTCGAACGACCGCTCATGGTCGTACCCGCGGTCGCGGTGACACTCGATCATACGATGGAGCTCGCGCGCGCCAACACGCCGCTGAACCGAACCGTGCAGGTACACCTGACCGCCGGGGTAACCCAACCGCGCGACGTGCAGGTGTCGTTGACACTGCCGACCGGCCTGCACGCCGATTCGAGCTCGCGCACCGCGCACCTCGGCGGCTTCGACGCGACCGCGACGGTGTCGTTTTCGATCACCGGTCAACTGACACCCGGGCATTACGAGATTGCCGCGCTCGCGCGCAGCGGTGGCGATACGTTTGCGATCGGATACGAGGCCATCGAGTACGCGCACATTCGGCCACAGAAGCTCTATCGTCGTGCCGCGGTCACCGTGGAGGCGGTGGACGCGACGCTGCCGCCGCGTCTCGACGTCGCGTACGTGCGCGGCGTGGGCGACAACGTGGCGCCGATGCTCCAGGAGTTAGGCGTTCCACTCACGGTCATCGATCCGGCACGTTTGACGACGGTCGACCTGTCACCGTTCACCACCGTGGTGATCGGCACGCGCGCGTACGAGGCACACCCGGAGCTCGCGGCCGCGAACGCGCGGCTGCTCGACTGGGTGCGGCATGGTGGGACGATGGTCGTGCAGTACGGCCAGTACGAGATGACGGCGCCGGGTCGCCTGCCGTATCCCATTTCACTCGCACGCCCGGCCAACCGTGTGACCGACGAGAACGCGCCGGTCCGGATCCTCGTGCCGAACGATCCGGTCCTCACGTGGCCCAACCGTATTACGGCGGACGACTGGACGGGGTGGGTGCAGGAGCGGTCGTTGTACATGCCGTCGACGATCGACTCGCACTACACTACGCCGCTGTCGATGAACGATCCCGGCGAGCCGCCCAACTCGGGCGCGATTCTCGAGACGCGGCTGGGCGCGGGCACGTACGTGTACACCACGCTGTCCCTGTTCCGGCAGCTGCCGGCGGGGAATCCCGGCGCATCGCGGCTCTTCCTCAATCTGTTAGGCGTGGGTGAGGCGCCGCGCGCGGTCGGCGCCGCGGACGGCGCACCGACACCTCGGTGATGCCCATCCGGCGGCGGCGCGTTGCGCAGCTCGTCAGCGCGGTGCTGGCGTCGCTCGTCGTCGCGGCGTGCCAGCGGGGTCCGCATCGCACGGTGCTCACCGTGTACTCGCCGCACGGGAATGACCTGCTGTCGTTTTACGAGAAGGAATTCGAGGCGGCGCATCCCGACATCGACGTGCAGTCGGTGGATATGGGATCGCAGGACATCATCGACCGGCTGCGCAGCGAGAAAGCGAATCCGCAAGCCGACATCTGGTTCGGCGCACCCGAGGAAATTTTCGAGCGCGCCGGCCGCGAAGGACTGCTCGCGCCCTATCATCCGACGTGGGCTAACGCAGTGCCCGCTGACAGCCACGATCCCAACGACCTCTGGTACGGCACGTACCTCACCCCCGAGGTGATCGGCTACAACAGCCAGGCGGTGAGCGATTCGGCCGCGCCCAAAGATTGGGACGACGTGCTGGATCCGAAATGGAAGGGCAAGGTGCTGATCCGCGATCCGATCGCGTCCGGCAGCATGCGCGCGATCTTCGGCGCGATCATCCTGCGCAGCATTCGCGACACCGGCACGCCTAACCAGGGCTACGCCTGGCTCAAGCGGCTCGACGCGCAGACCAAGGAGTACACGCTCAACCCCACGATTCTGTACCAGAAGCTCGGCCGGCAGGAAGGACTGATCACCCTGTTCGACATGCCGGACCTGGCGATGCTGCGCGATCGATACCACATCCCGGTGAAGTACACGATACCCGCCAGCGGGACGCCGTTGTTGGTCGACGCGATCGCGTTGGTGAAAGGCGCAAAGCATCCGGCGATCGCGCGCCAATACTACGAGTTCGTCACGTCCCAGCGCGCGCTGCTCGACGCTGCCGAGCGCTTTTATCGCATTCCGGTGCGTACCGATATTCCGGCAGACTCGCTGCCTCCTTGGATTCGTGCGGCGCGCGACCAGATCAAACCCATGCCCCTCGATCGCGCGATGCTGGAGCAGCATCTCGACGAGTGGATGCAGTACTGGGACTCGCACATCCGGAACAGCTCGCGGTGAGCGGCGCGACGCCGCATCTCGTGCTCGATCGGCTGACTCGCCGATTCAGCGAGGCACGTGCAGCGGTGGACGCCGTGTCACTCGAGATTGCCGCGGGCGAGCTCGTTGCGCTCATCGGCGCCAGCGGCTCCGGCAAAACCACGACGCTGCGCATGGTCGCGGGGTACGAGATTCCCGATGGCGGCGCGGTGGTGCTCGACGGTCGCGACATCACCAGCTTGCCGCCGCAACGCCGTCAGTTCGGCATGGTGTTTCAGCACTACGCGCTGTTTCCGCACCTGACCGTTGGGCAGAACGTGGCGTTCGGCCTCGAGGCGCGCGGTGTCGCGCGCAGCGAGCGGATGTCGCGCGCGGCCGAGGCGCTCGCCGGCGTCGGTCTCGCCGATGCCGAAGGCAGGGCCATCCAATCGCTGTCGGGCGGCGAGCAGCAGCGCGTCGCGCTCGCTCGCGCGTTAATCATCGAGCCGCCGGTGCTGTTGCTCGACGAGCCGTTGTCCAATCTCGATCCGACGTTGCGCCGAAGCACCCGCGAGGAGCTCCGGTCGACGCTCCGCCGCCTCGGTGTGACGGCGCTGTTCGTGACGCACGATCAGGAGGACGCTTTCGCCGTGGCCGATCGCGTGGCGCTGCTGGCCGCCGGCCGCCTGTTGCAAGTGGGGACCGCCGAGGCGCTGTACGATCGTCCGGCGAATCGCGACGTGGCGGCGTTCATCGGCCGGTCGACGCTCGTGCCGGGCACACTGGACGGGGACCGCATCGCCATTCAGTTAGGCGGCGATCTCCGGACGCTGCGCGCGGCTCCCGCACCTGACCTGCCGTCGCGCGGCCCGGCGACGGCCGTGTTGCGTCCCGATGCACTCGGTTTCTCTCCGCCTAACGGGCCGGACGCGTGGCCGGGTGTCGTGCAGGAGCGGCGCTTCGCGGGCGCGTTGCTGGCCTATCGCGTGGGCGTGGCGGGCGACGTCGATCTCGAGCTCCACAGCACCGTGCGCGACGTGCAGCCCGGCGATACCGTCTGGGTCCGCGTCACGCGCGAGCCTGTGGCGGTGGTCGCGTGAGCCAGCGCGCGGATGAGAAGGGCACGTGGCTGTTCGCCCTCCCGGTGTTGCTCGTGCTCCTGTGGACGGTCGTCTATCCGAACGCGTCCATCATCGTCGGAAGCTTCGAGCATGGTCTGCGGTCGTGGCGCCAGTTTGCATCGAGTCCGACCGATATCGAGGCGTTGCGCACCACCCTGATTATTTCGGTGGGTTCCGTCATCGCCTCGGTCGCCGTCGGCTTGCCGCTGGCCTTTCTCCTCACGCGCGTCGAGTTTCGCGGCCGTCGCATCTTGAGCGCTGTGGCCACGCTCCCGGCGGCGCTCCCGCCACTCGTCGGCGTCGTCGCGTTCCTCTTTCTCTATGGCGAGAGCGGCGTCGTGACGCGAGGCGTGCAGGCACTGCTGGGACTCGACCACGCGCCGTGGACGCTCAACGGCGCCGGGGCGATCATCTTCGTTCATGCATACACGATGTACGTGTACGTCTTTCTGTTCGTCTCGGCGGGTCTCGAGCGGTTGGACACGTCGCTCGACGAAGCCGCCGCCGGGTTAGGCGCGTCACGGTCGTTCCGCCTGCGCCGGGTCACGCTGCCGCTGCTGACCCCGGCGATCGCCGGATCGATGCTGCTCGTGTTCATGAGCGCGCTCGGCAGCTTTTCGGCGCCTTACATCTTCGGCGGCGGACTGCGTGTGCTGTCCACGCAGATCGTCGCCTCCAAGCTCAACGGCGCCATGGGCCTCGCGTATGTCGAGACGACGGTGCTCGCCGTCGGCGCGATCGCGGCGCTCATTCTGCTGCGCTGGTTCGAGCGACGTCGCACGTATGCCGTGTCCTCGAAAGGCTCGGTCGTGCGCACGCGCCTCCATTCGCGCTCGGCGCGCGCTCTGGCGCCGATCGCCGGCGTGATATTGGTGGTGATCCTCGTGCTACCGCACGCGATGGTCGTCCTCGTGGCGTTCGCTCGCGACGGCACATGGACGACGCAGGTGCTGCCGCCGGAATACACATTCGACAATTTCCGGCGGCTCGCGACCAACAGCGACCTCTGGGTTCCGATCTGGAACAGCGTCTCGATGACGGCGATCGCGACGGTGCTCGACATCGTCGTGTGCCTGCTGGCTGCGTATCTGCTGGTGCTACGACGATTCCGCATGCGATGGCTCTTGGCGACGCTCGTCGCGCTGCCGTGGGCAATTCCGGGCACGGCGATCGGCCTCGGCCTCGCCTCGACGTTCGATCGCACGTCGCTCGCTGGCGCGCGCGTGCTGCTCGTCGGAACGTTCTGGATTCTGCCGCTCGCGTACTTCGTGCGCGGCGTGCCGTTGGTCTCAAGCGCGACCGAGGGATCGCTGCGACAGATGGACCCGTCGCTCGAGGATGCGGCCCGAGGGTTAGGCGCGAGTTGGTGGCTGACCATGCGGCGGGTTGTGCTGCCCGCGTCGCGGCCGGGCCTCGTTGCGGGCGCGATGCTCGCCGCCATCGCCGCGGTCGGCGAATTCGTAGCCAGCATCGTCCTCTTTACGCAGGCGAATCGCCCGATCTCAATGGAGATCCTTTCGCAGCTGCGCAACTTCGCATTCGGCACGGCGGCGGCCTTCAGCGTGGTGCTGATCGCGCTCGTGCTCGCAATCACGCTCATCGCGCGGTGGGCGGAAGGCCGCTGGTCCCGCGCGGAGGCGGTGGTGATTCAGTAAGGCGAGGTCTGGGGAATCCACCCCAGCGAAGATGAAAGTCTCACGACGGTGAGAGCGGACGAGGCCGGACACGAACAGACAACATACGTGAGACCTACTGGAGCGGCGAAGGCCCGCGGCGTCGCAGCTATTCAGCGATCACGGGCGTTTCCTTGACAGCCTCGCTAACGGTGGACGATTGAACGGGATGCTCCCCTGTCGTGCGCGTAAATCGATCCAGGTTCTTGCCGATGAGGATCGTGCTGGCGACGAGCAACGCGGACAACCAGAATGGCGCGCCGACGCCGAAGTGATCCGACGCGGCACCGGCGGCTAACGGATAGAGAACGCGTGCAAGGCCGCCGTACGTCTGCTGCACGCCCATGTACAGACCTCGGTCCTCGTCGTTCACGACGCGGGACAACGTGGCCGTCACGCACGGGAAGTTGAGCGCCGTGCCGAGTGGAATCAGCGCGAGCGCGAGCGCGATCGTCAGATACCTCAGGTGCGGGATGGCCACCGGCGCCGTGAGCGGGATGGCCGCGAGCCCCAGCGCCAGGATCGACGCGCCGAATCGTGACGTGCGCATCTCGCCCAGCGTGTCGACCGCCTTGCCTAACACAATGAGCCGGAAAAAGATGTTGAGCGCGCCGATGTACGAGTAGAACGGACCGATCGACTCGGCCGTCACGTTGAACGCGCGACCGAGATACAGGGTGATCAGGGCATTGACGCCGTAGAACGCGCCGATGCCGATCGAGTACATCCAAACGAGACGGGATGCCGGCTCGCCCATGTGATGCCACGACGCAACGCGCGCCACGGCTTTGACCGTCGTGTTGCCGCTCCTGGGCCGCGCGCGATCCGCGGCTGAAACCACGCGCGACTCGACGAGGAACCTGGCCGCGAATATGACGTTCAGCACGCAGAGGACCGCCGCGACGAGACCAGGACCGTGGTCGCCCCCGAACTGCTTCGACCACGATCCGAGCGCCGGGCCTAACACAACACCGGCGTTGGTCGCCGCCGACAGCCACCCCAATCCTTTCGCGCGAGTGCGCGGTTCGACGCTGTCCGTGACGTACGCCTGGATCACGGCGGTGGTCCCGCCCCCGGCGCCTTGCACGGCCCTCGACAGCAGCAACAGCCAGTAGGAATCGGCATACGCGAAAACGACGTACGCGATCGCTGACGCGCCGAGGCCGATGAGGAGCGCGGGCTTCCTGCCGTATCGATCGGACACGCGGCCCCACAGCGGCGCGCTCACCAGTTGCATCGCCGAGAACGCCGAGACGAGCACCATGACCATGAAGTCGCTCGCCCCGAACTTTTCCGCATAGAACGGCATCAGCGGCAAGATCATGAGCGCGCCCACCATGTCGACAAAAGCGGTCGCCATGAGGACGCTCAACTTGCCGGGTTCACCCGACCTGAATTTCTGGACCTGCGTGCTGATGCGGGAAGTCACGCGTTGAATCTAGCGGCGAGAGCGCGACCCACGTCGAGGCCGCGCCTGCTCAGCCAGGCCAGTTGCGTTTTGCTCACTCGGCCCTGCCTAGCGCCGCCGGGGGGTCGACTTTTCCACGACGCCGGCAAGCGCGATGGTCGTGAGGAGTAAGGGATCATTTGCACGAACTGCGACGGAATGCCCTGCGTTCCCTGCCGATTGATCTGCCGGGCGTAACTTGGAACCGGTGATGGGGCGCGGCAAGCGGAGTCGGCGCGCGCGCGTCTTGCATCCGCAACCGGCAATGGACAGCTTGCAGATTCCAGCGCAGAGGGGGAGGTGGGGCACATGACCACACCCGGGATGTTTGAGCCGGAGGAAGGACGGTTCCACAGCGACCGCCGGCGCTCCATCGAACCGCGTCGTAACAGCGACCGCGGCCTCGAATCCCAGATTCCACGCTCCTCGCGAGATCGACGGACCTCGCGTGCGGTGACGCCCCAGACCGGCGCGGCGGTGGCCGAAGACGATCACCTCGGGTTCCCGCTATCTGATCGACAACTCGAGGCCTGTCTTCGCGCGGCGTTGCTCGAAGACGGCGCCTATCACGACATCGCGACGGCGGCGAGTGTCTTGTCCGCACGGCGCGCGCACGCGACGATCGTCGCGCGGCAATCCGGCATCCTCGCGGGCGTTCCGTTAGCCGTCGCGGCGTTCCGGCTCTTCGATTCCAATGCCGCACTCCGCGTGGACGTCGACGACGGCGGCCGCGTCACCGATGGCGCGCCGGTCGTGCGCATCACCGCGCTGTCGCATGCGATTCTATCGGCCGAGCGCGTCGCGCTCAACTTCCTCCGCCACCTGTCCGGCATCGCGACGCTCACCGCGTCCTATGTCGAGGCCGTGCGCGGGACCTCGGCCCGCATCGTCGACACGTGGAAGACCACGCCGGGCCTGCGCGAGCTCGAGCACTACGCCGCCCGAGCCGGTGGTGCGTCAGGCATGAAGCGCGATGGGCTGGACGTCGTGCACATTCGCGACAGCCATCTCACCGCGATGAATCGCGATGTGGCCATGGTCGTGCGGCGGGCGCGCGACCTCGCGTCGGACCACACGCGCATCGAGATCGCGTGCCGCTCGCCGGCCGAAGTGCGTAGCGCCGTGGCCGCCGGCGTGGATGCCGTGCTCCTCGATGGCATGACACCGTCGCACGTGCGCGAATGTGTGGAGATTGCATCGTCGCGCGTGTACACGCAGGTGACCGGTGATGTGCGGCTCGACGCCGTGCGGAGCTTCGCCCAGGCCGGAGTGGATCGCATTGCGGTCGACGCCCTCACACAACGCGCGCCAGCCCTCGATCTGGAGCTCGAGTTCGAGTCGGTCTGATGGGTGACGTCCTCGCCGCCAGGTCACAGATGGCGGTGTCGCTCGGCTTTCACATCCTGTTCGCTGTCGTCGGCATCGCGATGCCGGTGCTCATGATCATCGCGGAAGCGCGGTGGCGGCGCACCGGCGACGCGATGTACCTCGAGCTTGCCCGGCGTTGGGCGAAAGGCACGGCGATTCTCTTCGCGGTCGGCGCGGTCTCGGGAACCGTGCTCAGTTTCGAGCTCGGCTTGCTGTGGCCGGGCTTCATGCGATTCGCGGGCGCCATCATCGGCATGCCGTTTTCCCTCGAGGGCTTCGCGTTTTTTGCCGAGGCCATCTTTCTCGGCGTGTATCTGTATGGTTGGCAGCGCATCTCGCCGCGGGCGCACATCGCCGCCGGCGCCCTCGTTGCGGTGAGCGGGGCCGCGTCCGCGTTGTTCGTCGTGATCGCCAACGCGTGGATGAATTCGCCCGTGGGATTCCGACTGCAGAACGGCGCGCCGGTTGACGTCGATCCCATCGCCGCAATGCTGACGCCTGCCGCATTTCCCGAAGTCCTGCACATGCTGCTGGCCGCGTATGCAGCCACGGGGTTCGCGGTCGCTGGTATCCACGGTTTCATGTTGCTGCGCGACCGCCGCAATGCGTTTCATCGGCGCGCGCTCGTGGTGGCGCTCATTGTCGGGGTGCCGGCCGCGATCGTGCAGCCCATCACGGGCGACATCAGCGCGCGATACGTCGCACGCTGGCAGCCGCCGAAGCTCGCGGCGATGGAAGGTCAATTTCGCACCCAGTCCGGCGCGCCGCTGCGCATCGGCGGAATTCCTGACGTCTCCGCCCAACGAACGCGTTGGGCGATCGAGATTCCTAACGGACTGTCACTGCTCGCGTTCCATGACCCGCACGCGTTAGTCCGCGGACTCGATGCCGTGCCGCGGCGGGACTGGCCGCCCGTTCCAATCGTTCACGTCGCCTTCCAGATAATGGTGGCACTTGGCACCTATCTCGCGCTGCTCGGCGTGTGGGTGGTCATCGAAACTTTGCGGCGACGCGATCTCGCGGCCAACCGGTGGCTCATGCGCGCCGTGGCCGCCGCAACGCCAATGGGGCTCCTGTGCATCGAAGCCGGCTGGACCGTTACCGAGGTCGGACGACAACCGTGGGTGATCTACGGCGTGATGCGGACCGCGGATTCGGTGACGCCGATGCCCGGTCTCATCGTACCCTTTCTCGTGATCAGCGCGCTGTATTGCTTCCTCGGCGTGGTGGTCGTGTGGCTCCTCTACGACCTCGTGATCCGGAGCCCGATCACGCGTGAAGGCGAGGGGGCGATGGCGCCCGTCGCCGCCTAACGGAACCGCGCATGGCAACCGCGATCGCGTTCGTCGCGTTGGTCGCTCTGACCGCATACGTGCTGCTCGGCGGCGCCGATTTCGGCGGCGGCGTATGGGACCTCCTCGCCACCGGTCCCCGACGCAGCGAACAACGCGCGCTGATCGCGGAAGCCATTGGACCAATCTGGGAAGCCAACCACGTGTGGCTGATCCTCGTCGTCGTCCTGCTCTTCACGTGCTTTCCCGCAGTGTACGCCGGCCTCGCGATCACGCTGCACATTCCGCTCACGCTCATGTTGATCGGCATCGTGCTGCGCGGCTCCGCGTTCGCGTTCCGGAGCTATGGCAGCAGCGATGACGCGCCGCAGCGGCGGTGGGGCCGTGTATTCGCCATCGCGAGCCTGCTCACACCGGTGCTGCTCGGCGTGTGCATCGGCGCCATCGCGTCCGGAAGCGTCGGTGCCATGCTCGATCGGCTCGCTCACGGCGGCGCGGGCGACTCGTTCGCGTCGTTATACGTGTCGCCGTGGCTGTCTCTATTTACCATTGCGGTCGGCGCGCTCGCGTTGTGCCTGTTCGCTTTTCTCGCCGCCACCTACCTCACGGTCGAAGCGGACGACCCGGAGCTGCGAGAAGATTTTCGTCGACGCGCGCTTGCCGCGGCGATCGCCGTATTCGTGACCGCGTTTCTCGCGCTGTTACTCGCGCGATCGCACGCGCCGCGCGTCAGCGCCGGCCTCATTGAATCTGCGTGGGCGCCGCCGCTGCATGTGTTGACGGGCATCGCCGCAATTGTCGCCATCGTAGCGCTCTGGATCAGAAAGTGGCGTCTGGCCCGCGTCGCCGCCGCCGCGCAGGTCGCGTTCATCCTGTGGGGATGGGCCGCTGCGCAATATCCCTATCTGATTCCGCCGACATTCACGATCGGCAACTCCGCTGCTCCGTCACGAACACTGGGACTCTTTCTTATCGCGCTCGCGCTCGGCGCCATCGTGCTCTTCCCGTCGATCACTTACTTGTTCCGACTGTTCAAGTCCGCGCGCCCGCATGGTCCCGGTCCCAGTCAGGCGAAATGACCCCTGCTACCGGGCGCGTCCGTCATTAACGCTCGTTGACGCCGCTCGTCCAACCAAAGAACGGCCCGCTTGGTGGGTCGGTCTTTGCATTTCTACGGACGAAATCGATGCGCTTCCGAGCGCAAAGGACGGACGAGATGATCGAACAAGCGAAGCGAAAAGTGATGACGGTCGCGCTCGCCGCGACGCTTCTCGGCGTCGCCGCATGTGCGTCGAGTCCGCGCGGCGACCGCGTCTACGTGCGGGAGTCGCCGCCCGTCGAGCGTGTCGAGGTCATCGGCGCAGCGCCCGGACTGAACTACGTATGGATCCCTGGCCGCTGGAATTGGGACACGCGGCGCTACGTTTGGATGCCCGGCCGATGGGTTGTGGCGGATCGCGGGTATCGCGCGTGGCGGCCGGGGCACTGGGCCCACGATCGGCGTGGCTGGTATTGGGTGGAAGGACACTGGCGCTAGCAAGCACTGGATTCGAGAGACACGACGCGCCCGCGCGATCGCATCGCGCGGGCGCGTTGCATCCGCGCGTTTCATGCGACGGCATCGGGTGCGTACGTTTACGAAACTATCCTCACGGTTGACCTCGCCGCAGCATGGCGTTAACGCCTAACGCGCGCAGCATCGGCATGGCGCGCGCACGAGAAGAATGTCAGACACCGATCAGGTCCAATCGCCCACGCCGGACGACGAGCAAGAGGCCGCACCGCGTCCGGCGCCGCCGGATCCGGAGCTTCCATCGTGCGACCTGTGCGGGTCAACGGATCTCGCGTGGCTCAGGTGCAAGCTGATCTGCAGTCAGTGTCACGCCATCCTGATGACGTGCGGCGACCTGTGAGCCGTCTCAGCCGCTCTGCGTATGCCCAACGGAATCGGGGGGTGGGGCATCCGCAGCGAGCTCCAGTTGCGCGCTCAACGTCTCGGGCAGCGTAGTGGGCGCCTCGCAGGCGTAGTGCCGGCAGACGAACGCAGTCGCCGCGTCGTTGATCGGCTTCCGGTCGCGTAGGAGCGCAATGTCGCCATCGGCTCGGCCGCCGGCCAACACCAAGCCGGGCACGTACTGCTCGGACGTGACGCGCTGCAACGCCAGGAATCCGATGCTCGACGGATCGCCTAACAACGCGACCTCGACCGGTCCGTACACGGCGACATCGGCAGCCGTGAGCAAGTGGCCGAACGCAAGCGGATAGCGCTCGACCGCATGGCCGATGCTCGACACAACGTCCACCGCGCGCTGACGCCACGACGGTATGTCGAGGAGGTCGCCTAACCGTAGAAGCAGTTCCACGGCGAGCGAGGTCCCGGAGGGCGTCGCGTTGTCGGTCGTCTCGCGGGGGCGGGTGATAAGCGCTTCGTGATCGTGTGCGGTGTCGAAGAACGTCCCGGTGTGGTCGTCCCAAAACCATCGCAGCATCGACTCGGTCATGCGCCGGGCTTGCGCCACCCACGATTCATCGAACGTGAGCTCGTACATCGCGATCGCCGCCAACGCGACTGCGGCTTGGTCATCGAGGAAGCCCGGCGCGTGCGGCGCGCCGGGCGACGCGTTCCAGACACGTATCGCGCGCCCATCGTGCACGAGCTCACGGAGGAGGAACGTTCCGCTGCGCAGCGCGAGTGCGCGCGCCCCATCGTGCTCGAGTGTGCGGGCAGCTTCGGCAAGCGCGCGCAGCATGAGCCCGTTCCATGACGCGAGAATCTTTTCGTCCCGCGCGGGCGCGGCGCACGAGGCCATGCAGCTCCTCGCGCGTGAGGCTGCCGCCCACGCGCGCGAGGGTGGCATCGGCATCCGCCGCCACGTGCAGAATGTTGCGTCCCTCGAAGTTCCCGGCGCGCGTGACGCCCCAGTGCGCCGCCGCCGGGCCGGCGTCTGTGCCTAACAACGACTCGAGCTCGGCGGCGCTCCAGACGTAGTAGCGGCCTTCCTCGCCCTCGCTGTCGGCATCCAACGAGGCGTAGAAGCCGCCGCCTGGGGCCGTCATCTCCGCGCCCACCCAGGCGATGAGATCCTCCACCACCTCCCGGATCTCCGGGTCGCGCGTCACCTGAAACAAATGCACGCCTAACCGGCAGAGCAGGGCATTGTCGTACAGCATCTTCTCGAAGTGCGGCACCAGCCACCGCGCGTCCACGCTGTACCGGTGGAACCCGCCGCCGATCTGATCGTGAATGCCGCCGCGGCTCATCGCCAGAAACGAGTCCCGCGCCACGATCATGCCGTTAGGCAGCAGCCCGCGCCGCCAGGCCACCAGCGCGAACTCGAGCGCCATCGCGTGCGGAAACTTGGGCGCACCCTCGAACCCGCCGTACCGCTCATCGAATCGCCGCGCTGCACCCCGCGCCGCGTTCGCCAGCAGCGCCACTGTCGGCGCGCCGCTCGCACCCTGCGCCCCCGCCATCCGCGCGTACATCGTCCGCACCTGACCGGCCGCCGCCTCGACATCGCCGCGCCGCTCCCGAAATGCTGTCGCCACCGATGACAGCACGCGACGAAACGACGGCATCCCCTGTCTGTCGTCGGGCGGATAATACGTGCCGCCGTAGAACGGCACACCATCCGGTGTCAGGAACACCGTCATCGGCCAGCCGCCGTGCCCGGTCATCGCTTGCACGGCACTCATGTAGATCGCGTCCAGATCGGGACGCTCCTCGCGATCCACCTTGATGTTCACGAACAACTCGTTCATGAGTGCCGCCGTCTCCGGATCCTCGAACGACTCGTGCGCCATCACGTGACACCAGTGGCACGCGGCGTATCCGATGCTCAGGAGAATCGGCCGGCCTTCACTCCGTGCGCGACCAAGCGCTTCCGCTCCCCACGGATACCAGTCGACCGGATTCTCGGCATGCTGCCGCAGATACGGACTCGTCTCGCGCGCCAATCGGTTCATGCCAACACCTTTCCGCTGCGATCCTGATCCAGCGGTTCACTCACTGCCATTCGGCCCCGTCCGTCATATAATCCCACCATGCCTTCCAATGTAGTCGCCTCGAAGCGGCGCGATCCGGGGCGCCTCGGCGCGATCATCGTCACGCTCGTCATCCTCGCTGCTTGGCCGCTTGCCCTTCCGCCGCTCATCGACCTCGAGACGCTTTCTCCTGCACCGGGCGCGCATCTCGCGCTCTCACCGGCCTATGTGGTCCTCGCGCCGATCTGCGATGTGATGGATGCGCTCACGCTGCTGAGCGTGAGCCAGACCGTCGCGCTACTCGTGTCGCTCGCCGCACTTTACATCGTCTGGCGCGAGCTGCGTTGGCGCCGGTTCGGTACCACGCTCGTTCGCGAGTTGCGATGCGCGCTCGTCGCACTCGCCGGCCTGGTGCTCTTCTACTTCTTGGGTATCGTCGCGCCGCGACCCATGGCGCGCTTGACGCTCGACGATGCCAATGCACTGAGCATCGACGTGCATAGTCACACACGCTTCTCGCACGATGGCCGGTCGTCGTTCACGCCGGAGGCGAATCGCGCCTGGCATCGCAATGCCGGCTTCGACGTCGCCTACATCACCGACCACAGTCGCTTTGCCGGCGCGCGCGAGGCAGCGCGAGACAATCCGCCGCGCGCCGGCGACGGCCTCACCTCGCTGCCCGGAATCGAGTACGTCGCGAATCACAATCACCTCCTCACGCTCGGCGCGAGCGATAGTGGGGCTGCATTGCTTGCAGGCGATGCGCAGGGCGCACGCGCCGTACATCCTGACCTTTCCGTGCGCGACCCCGTGATCGTGCAGACGATTCCCGACAGGCTCGACCGACTGCCGGCGCCGGATTCCGCCGGACTGCGCGGCGCGATTGCCATCGAGTTGTCCGATGGTTCGCCGCGCGGCATCGAACAGGGCCAGGTCGACCGCACGCGCATCATCCACCTGGCCGACAGTCTCGATCTCGCGCTGGTCGCCGGGTCCGACAACCACGGCTGGGGCAGAACCGCGGTCGCGTGGAGCGTGATGCACATTCCCGGATGGCGCGCGATGTCTGCCGATTCGTTAGGCGAAGCCATCGCGGACCGACTGCACGCGGCGCGTCGTCGCGCAGTCGAGGTCGTCGCGCGCCGCACGCCGGACACGGGTGGGTACGGTGCGCTCGTCGTTGCGACGCTCCCGGCCGTCGCGTGGAACATTCTGCGCACCATGTCGCCGCTCGAGCGCGTGTCGTGGATTGCATGGATATGGATCGCGACCGCCCTCGCAATGTTTGGCGTCTCCCGGCTCCGCGGCATCGCGTGACGGATCGCACCACGCGCCGGCCAAGCGGGACCTCACTGGCCATGCTCATCGTGACGGCGGCGGCGGCGATCCGCGGCGCGTTTGCCGTCATCATCACCCTCCCGCCCGACGAGACCTACTACTGGGAGTGGTCGCGGCACCTGGCCGGCGGCTACTTCGACCACCCGCCGGCGGTCGCGGTCCTGATCCGGTTAGGCACCGCGCTCTTCGGCGTCACGCCGCTCGGCGTCCGCATCGGCAGCGTGTGCGCCGGTTGGGCGGCGTCGGTGATGCTCGTACTACTCGCTCGCCGGCTTGCCGGCGACCGCGCTGCGTTCGTCGCCGCCGTTGCGCTCTGCTGCATGCCGCTCGCGGCCGCCGGCCTCGTGCTCGCGACACCCGATGCTCCGCTGCTGTTCGCGTTCGCCCTCACGCTCCTGGCGCTCGACCACGCCATCGAGGCGGAGCCGGGGAGTCGCGTCGCCACCCAATGGTGGCTCGCCGCCGGCGTTGCGTTAGGCATTGCGTTCGTCTCCAAGTACAATGCGGTGCTCCTGCCCGTCGGTGTCCTCATCGCGTGCGTCGCGCTCGCATCCCTCCGACGACAGCTGCGCACCGCCGGACCGTACGTCGCCGCCATCGCCGCCCTGCTCATCTTCTTGCCGGTCATCGTCTGGAATGCCCGACACCAGTGGGTGTCGTTCGCCTTTCAGCTCGGCCATGGCTTCGCGTCGGGACACGGCACGCCGTTGTCGCGCGAGAGCTCGCTCCTCGGCGGGCAGCTCGCGCTCGTGTCGCCAATTCTCCTGGCGCTGTTCGCGACCGTGGTCGTGCAGGGCGCTCGCAGCCGCGAACCGCGGCGCGTGTTGCTGGCCGCGGTTTCCGCCACCGTGTTTCTGTTCTTTTGCATTGGTGCCTGGCGACACCCTGGCGAAGCGAACTGGCAGGCTCCGGCCTACGTTCCGGCCATTGTGCTCCTCGCCGCCCATGCCGCGACGACGCAGAGCCGCACCTGGAAGCGATGGATCACCGCCGCCTGCGCGTTAGGCGCGATCATGGCGGCGGGCATCTACGTGCAGTCCATCACGCCCGTGCTGCCGATCACCGCGCGCGATGATCCCACCGCACGCGGTACGGGCTGGGACACCCTCGCCGTCCGCATGCAGACCTTGGCCGACGACGAAACGGCACGCACGGGTGCGCGCGTGTGGCTCGGTGGCGACCGCTACCAGGAAGCGTCGGAGATCGCGTTCCACCTGCCGTCGCACCCTGAAACGTTCTCACTCAACATCGAGGGCCGGCCTAACCAGTACGATTTGTGGCCCGGATTCCCCGATCGCGCCCACCGTGGCGACGACCTCTTGCTCGCGTTCGAGATCCAATCGGCGGACTCCGTCGGCCCAGTGGTCAGACGGCTGCGCACCTTTTTCGACGACGCCCGAATGCTCGATGTGGTAGAGTTGCGGCGCGGCACCGAGGTGCGCACTCGCCGGCGCATCTGGCTACTCGAGCGGTGGCACGGCTCGTGGCCACCCAAGGGTTTCACACCCTGACTGCCGATGTGCGGCCGCACTTGCCTCCGGCCGCGGCGCGCGGGAATGTTTGCTCATGACCGGCGACCCACCCTGTTGGCTCAACGAGTTCAACGACTTCTCCATGACAACCGCACTAGCCTCCGAGCTCTCCGACTATCTCGCCACGCACGACCGGCGCATCCACGACGAGTTGTTCGCGTTTCTTCGCATCCCGAGCGTGAGCGCGCGCTCCGAGCATCGCGGCGACATGACTCGCGCCGCCGAGTGGTTGGCGACGTCGATGCGAACGGCCGGACTGAAGGCTGAAATTCTGCCAACTGGTGGTCACCCGGTCGTACTCGGCGAATGGCGCGGCGCACCGGCCGGAGCCAAGACCGTGCTCATCTACGGGCACTACGACGTGCAACCCGTCGAGCCGCTCGACCTGTGGACCACTCCGCCTTTCGAACCTGCTGTCCGCGATGGGCGCATTTACGCGCGAGGGTCGGTCGACGACAAAGGCCAGCTCTTCCTGCACGTCAAGGCGCTCGAGGCACACCTGGCCACGCGAGGCGCGTTGCCGGTCAATGTGGTCGTGCTGGCGGAGGGCGAAGAAGAGGTCGGGAGCGGCAACCTCGCGCCGTTCATCGAGCGCCATCGCGACCGACTGCGCTGCGACTACTGCGTCATCTCCGATTCATCCATGTTTGCGCCGGGGCTGCCGTCCATTTTGTCATCGCTGCGCGGACTCGCGTACTTCGAGATCGAGGTGCAGGGGCCCGCGTCAGACTTGCACTCGGGCATCTACGGCGGCGCCGTCGTCAATCCGGCGACCGCACTCGCGCGCATCATCGCGACATTCCACGACGAGCACTGGCACGTCGTGATTCCCGGCTTCTACGACGACGTACGCGACTGGGAGCCGCGCGTGCTGAAAGAGATGCGCGCCCTGCCGTTCGACGACGAGCGCTTCCGCAAGGAAGTCGGCGCGCCTGCGCTCGATGGTGAAGCTGGCCGCACGACGCTCGAGCGAATCTGGACGCGCCCGACATGCGAGGTGAACGGACTTCTCAGCGGCTATACCGGAGAAGGAGCGAAGACCGTCTTACCCGGTAAGGCCATGGCGAAGGTGAGTTGTCGGCTCGTGCCCGACCAAACACCCGACGCCATCAAGCGCGTTCTCACGGCGCACGTCGAGCGCGTGGCGCCTCGCGGCGTCACCGTCACCGTGAATGCGCTGCACGGCGGGCTACCGTGGCGCGCCGAAATGAGCGGTCCGCTCGTCGACGCGGCGCGCCGCGCGCTCGCGGGCGCTTTCGGTCGCGAGCCGGTGATCACCGGAGAAGGCGGCTCGATTCCCGTGGTCGGCGACTTCGAGCGCATCCTCGACGTGCCGGTGCTGCTCATCGGCTTCGGGCTTCCGGGCGAAAACGCCCACGCGCCTAACGAGTGGATGAGCGACGAGAATTTCGTGAAAGGAACGCGCGCCATCGCGATGCTCTGGGACGAGCTCGCGAAACCGGCTGCCTAACGCTGCCAGCGCGCGTGGCCTGCCGCCCGCGGGCCCGCGCGCTCAGAGCCCCGACAACAGCGCGTCGTTGTTGGGCGTCGCCGCGATACGCTTGATCAACCATTCCATGCCGGACTGCGGCGGCATCTGCTGCAGGCCACGACGCAGCGTGAACACCGCGTCGATCTGGTCAGGCCGGAACAGCTTGTCCTCGCGACGCGTGCCGCTGGTCGCAATGTCGATGGCCGGATAGATACGCTTCTCGGCCAACGACCGATCGAGCTTGATCTCGCAGTTGCCCGTGCCCTTGAACTCCTCGAAGATCACGTCGTCCATCCGCGAGCCCGTCTCGACCAGCGCTGTCGCGATGATGGTGAGCGATCCGCCGCCGTGCTGCGGCGCCACTGAACGCGCGGATCCAAAGAACGCTTTCGGTTTCGCCATTGCCGTGGCGTCGAGTCCGCCGCTCAACGTGCGGCCAGTGCCGCGCTCGACCGTATTGTGCGCGCGTGCAAGTCGCGTGAGCGAATCGAGCACGATCACCACGTCTTTCCCGCTTTCGACGAGCCGCCGCGACCGCTCCAGCACCATGTCGGCCACATCCACGTGGCGCTCGGCCGGCTGATCGAAGCTCGATGCCACAACTTCTCCGCGACCCCAGGAAATCATCTCGCTCACTTCTTCCGGCCGCTCATCTACGAGCAGCACCAGCAGGACCGCTTCCGGATGATTGATTGCGATGCCTTCCGTGATTGCCTGCAGCAGCATTGTCTTTCCGGCGCGTGCGGGTGCGACGATCAACGCGCGCTGCCCGTAGCCGATTGGTGCGATGAGATCGATCGCGCGACGCGTGAGCTCGGGACCACCTTTCGCCGCCCTGCCCGTTTCCAGCACCAACTTTCGTTCGGGATAGGAGGCAATCAGCGAACTGAAATCGGGCCGACGTTGGGCGCTCGTCGGATCCTCACCGTTCACACGCTGCAGCTCGACTAACGTCGTGCGCCCGCGATGATCGCGCCCGGTCGTGGCCTCGATCAGATCGCCGCGACGAAGCGCGAACTGGCGCACCATGAAGGGAGCGACGAACGGATCGCCGGGCATCGGCAGGTAGCTGTCGTCAGCGCGACGGACAAAGCCTCCCTCACGCGATGAGTCGAACCACCCGGTCACCGCGCCATCCGCGACGATGGGCTGCGGAGGGCCGCCATTGTGATGATCGGGACGAGGACCGCCGCGTCCGCGCCCCCGCCTGCCTCGCCTGCCGTTGTTGGGGAATCGTCCGTCACGGGGGCCTTGATGAGGTTGACCGCCGCCGCCGCCCTGATTTGTCGCGGGCGCTGATCCGCCCGTCACACCGCCGCCTGTACCGGGTGACGCGCCGGGCGGATTCGCCGGCGGTACGTTGGGCATCGAATCGGCGGTCGGTTCGGATGGAGGTCCACCCGAGCCATCGCCCGTGCCCTCTCCGTTAGCCACGGGATAGGGCCCTCCCGATTCGCCATTAATGGGCAGCCCAACGTCATCACGATAAGGACTGGGTTCGGATTGCGTATCGCGTGGTCCAGCGCCGCGATTCTGCGGGCGCGGACCGCGACCGCGCCGGGTAGGGCGTCGACGATCGTTCATGCACCAATGCGTGTCATGGAGTGATTTGGAATCGCGTTTGTGGCGCCCACCGATGTGGTGCCCATTACGCCGTTGCTACGTCTCTCGCGAGATGCACGTGTCCGGTAAACGCGACCGGTGCTGTGCGATCTCGACGTTTGTATGGAGCTCGGTCTATTGGCGAGTCCGAACCGGATATCACCGTCGGCGCGCTCGAGCGCGACACACGACGTCGTGATTCTACTTTCCCGCGATTTCCGCAACGCGCCCTTCGCTGCGTTCTGGAACCGCGGATGCGGCAGCGTCCAACGGCAAAGGCCGGATAGAACGCGTGCCGCACGGACCCTGCCATGCGTTGTGGCCGCGAGGGCTCTGCCCTCGGCCACCTCGATTATCACCTACTATCGGCTCTCGCGCAACCTTTGCGCCGCTCCGAAGTGCGGCCCCAGACTACCGCCGGGCTCGTACCGGTCCCGCCCGCCGGATCAACGAACCAACCGCTCTTCGACGACCTCATCGAGCGAGCGCACGGTTCCGATGATGCGTCGAACAAGCTCGATGATCCGCTCCACCGCGACGCGGTGCTGTGCGTCTAGCGTTGACTCCATCGCCAGAAGCTGCGTTTCCGCGAGCAGTGCGGCGAGTGGGTTGTTGAGCTGATGCTGAACGAGCGCGGTAAGCTTCTGGAGGTCGGTCTGCGGCGGGATCTCTGGCACCTCTGACGCCGTAGACGACTTCGGAGCAGGTTCAGTCACGGGCTGACACGGCCTCTCGCCAATCGGTATCTTAATCTAATCATGATCGCGCCTTCAATCGAGCCCGCCGCCGCCATCGCATCCGCTGTGAAAGACTATCAGGAAACCAGCGACGTGGCGAGCCTACTGCGACAACTCGAATCGGTGTGCGTGTCGTGTTCCGACGTCGATGTGCTCATGAAGGCTGTCGAGCCGTTTGAGGACATCCCAGAGGTCGCCGGTCCGGTCTACGAGTATGTGGTCGCGTCGAGACCGGACGACGCTCGGGCACTCGTGCGCCTTGCCAATGCGTACTGGCTGTCTGGACGAGGCCCCGACGCCGTCAAGGCTCTCGCGGACCGAGCCATTGCGGCCGACCCGACGAACCGTGGTGCGTGGCATCTTTGGGCGTTGAGCGAGGGGACCTTGCGCGATCGCGTCGATCGCTGGCGACACGTGGTCGAGCGCTTTCCCACGGACGAGCTCGCGCAAGCGAATCTTGCCGACAACGCCGCGAGCCTCGCGTCTACAGAGGGCGATCGCGGGGCGCTCCAGATCGCGATAAGAACGTACAGAGGCCTGCTTCGGACGGCGTCGCGTAGCGATCAACGAGTCGCCCTGGAGCGTGCGGTCGCAACGCTCGAGCAGTGGCGACTGTAGAAAGACGACGCGGGGCTGCTGCCCGAAGGCAGCAGCCCCGCGCCGTGTTGGCGATTACTCGCCGCCCGCTATTAGGAGCCGAGCTTGGTGACGTTCTGAGCTGCCGGACCCTTGGCACCTTGAACGATGTCGAACTCGACGCGCTCTCCCTCGCTCAGCGTCTTGAAGCCTGTGCCTTGGATGGCCGAGTGGTGAACGAAGCAATCTTTCTGTCCGTTCTCTGGGGTGATGAAGCCAAAACCTTTGCTGTCGTTGAACCACTTGACCGTGCCGGTGGTACGCATACGAATCTCCTGACGTGTCGGTGGAGTCCGGATGCATCCGTACCTACCGACGATGTGACCCGCGAACTTTCGCCGTCGCGGTAGGCGCGCCCGAGCACTCGCCCGAGCACAAGCACTTTCGAGATGTGAAAAAGGACCTCGGCTCTAAGCCAGGTCCCTGGTGTTCGCTGGTGTTTAAGCGGGTGTAATGTAGCGTCGACCGGGCTGTCAAGTCAATGCTGGTCGCAAGCGAGACCTCAGGCGCTCGCCTCGCTCAGTCTGCGGGTGAATCGGCTCACGACGCTCAGAAGCTCCTCGAGATCGAACGGCTTTTGCAAGACCGTGCAGCTGCAGGCCTGGAGCAGGTCCTGCGCCCGCTCGCTCGCGTCGCCGGTCGTGAAGATCGTCCGATTGCGGAGGTGCGGCTGCAGGGAGGACGCGAGCTCGAAGAGCACGTCACCGCGCATGTCGGGGATGCGTAAGTCGGTGATGAGGCAGTCGAAGTGTTCCGACCTGACGAGCGTCGCGCCGACCTCGCCCGACTCGACGGCCCGGACTTCATATCCGGCCCGCGAGAGAGCGATGGACAGGGCGCGACAGATGGACGGTTCGTCGTCCACCACCAGTACGCGCGCGCGTTCGTCGTAGATCTTCATGCTTCGTGTGCTCCGGGTCGGCTCAACTGCGCCGTTAGTTCTCGAATCAACTTCTCCGGCTCGCCGCGTTGCCGCAGCATCGACGGAGTCAGTCCAGTTGCTGCGCGAACCTGTCGCGCGAACAGTCGGCTGCTTCCATAGCCGAGTTTCTTCGTGATGTCGTCCAGCAAATAGCCTGGGTCCCGCATGTAGTGCACGGCGCGTGTGAGACGTGCAGCCAGAATCAGCATTCGAGCCGACGCCAGGCCGAGTCGGTCGAGCCACCGGTCCAAGTTGCGGCGCGTCATGCCCGCTGCGCCGGCCAGGTCTTCCACGCCGCGAAACGTATGCGGCATGTCGAACAACTTCGTGATTGCTCTTCGCAGCATGGGCGGCGCGGCTTGCAACCGCGGCGCGAGTCCTTGCAGGACGATGTCACTCAACTGCTGCGCCGGCACTCGTTCCAGCAACTCGCGCAATCGTCGCGGCTCATCATCGAAGCCGCGAAGGATCAAATGACGGACGCCGAGGTTTGCCAACTCGACTGTTGCGCGCAACAGCTCCGGTGAAAGGAGCGTGTACACGACCACCGGAAGTGTCGGATGCCGGCCGATCAATTTTTTCAGAGCTTCGATCTCGATTGCTCCATCGACGCGAGGATCAATGATGAGGACGTCGATCGCTCGCGATCGCACTGTTTTCGAGAGTGTGTCCCAATCGTCGACGACGGTTAGGACATGCTCATTCTCGAGAGCGACGCGGAGGTGAGACGAGAGATGGGAAGGAAGGCGGGCGAGTACTTCCACGGTTGGCGCCACGTTGTCCTAAAAGTGCACATCGCTGTCCTAAAATGTGCATTTACCTCAGGACGCGCCAACATACCTTGCCGGACGTCGTGACACCACTCACTCTGTCCGCGAGGTTACTATGGTTCGCCGTCGCCTTACCCTGCTTGCTCTCGTCATCGCTTCCGCGGCACTTGCCGCCTGCGCCTCCCCCACGGCGCCGAGTCAGGATTGCGCGGTTAACGCCGGCAGCGGAATCTGCCACGAAACCGCGAACTCTACGGTTTTCGATTCGGGCCGCGAGCTGCAACTCGCGGCCCCTTTCTTCATCACCCGGCTACACCCGCGAGTGTCCGCATCTCGTGGATTGCATCCGCGACTTCCGTAACACGCTGGGATGGCTCGGCACTCGAGGTCTTTTCAGAGTGGTTGGATCCAGCTGCTATCTCAGAGAGACTCTGCTCGGCCTTGATGACTACTTCATTGATTTGGTGCTTAGATGCCGCATCGATGGCCCGCTCGAGCGCCTGCTTTGCCTGCTCATTTCTGC
>JAICLH010000157.1 GCA_025927495.1 Gemmatimonadaceae bacterium | reverse complement strand
GGATCGCTCTCCCCTGGCCTTTTATCATCACACTCAGGAGGGCCGGATGGGTGCCGAAGAGCATAACATGCCGCTCACGAGCGGTATGGACCAGAGCTCGGCGCAAATGCGTGCCGACGAGCCGGCAACACAGCGCAGCAGCGTGGAAGCAGCGAACATGCAGCTCATGCAGACGCTGGACGATGCGTGGAATGGCCAAGATCTCGATACGTTTTCCAAACGGCACAAGGAAGACGTGATTGTCCGGTGGCCCGGCCAAGCTCCGACGCACGGCGTGCAAGATCACCGACAGGAAGCCATCGACTTCTTCAAGACGTTTCCCGATCAGCACCTCGTGAACCGGCCATACCGCGTGTTCTTTGCCTCCGGCGATTGGACCTGCTCCATCGCGCATTTCACCGGCACCATGAAGGGACCGATGCGCGGCGCGGACGGAAAGGACATCGCGCCCACGGGGAAGTCCTTCGACGTGGACTTCTGCACCATCGCGCGGTGGGACAACGGCCAGATCGTCGAGGAAAATCTCTTCTACGATCTCGTCACGTTCATGAAGCAAATCGGACTTGGCGCCTAACTTTGAATATCCACCCGGCTGGACCTGCGACGTGACCGTCGTGCGGATCGAGCGCTACGAGATGCGCACGCGCCCGCGCCCGGACGCCCTCGCCGACCGCGCGCTCGAGCGGGCCCAAGTCCCATAGTCTGGTGCAACCGGCGTCACGCGCTGGAGAGAGGCGGAGCCGCACGAGGGGATCGCGCTGAACATCTGCAGGTCAGTAATGAGGATACTATCTTTCGTCGTTTCGCAGCGGGACGACATCGGCGAGCCGTATGGCGCGTGGAGTCGCCTCCCAAGCCTTCGGAGGTGCTATGACAGAGCCCCGCACTGATAGGGACGAGACGCCGGAAGCAGCCGACCGGCCTACGCAGTCTTTTCAATATCCCATCAACCATGTCGTGGGCATAATCGAAACGCCGGGGCAACTCGAGTCCGCGGTGACCGCGTTGGAGAGCGGTGGATTCCTGGCATCCGAGATTGCCGTCGGGACTGGGCGCGCCACTGGCGATGCCCTCGACGCAAGCTCCGGCCGCAGCGGGTTGGCCCACCTGGCGATCCGCGTCGCCGAGCACCTCGGAATATCGAATGATGAGATGGACATGAAGGACCGCTACGAGCAAGCGCTTCGGGACGGGCAGTTCGTGATCGCGATCCTCGCTCCGAGCGACGCGCGCAAGGAGCTGGCGGCGCAGATGCTTCGCGCGCATGGCGCACACTTCGTGAACTTTCTGGGGCGCTTCACTATCGAGTCGATGCACCGGTGACAGGCGACCGTGTCTCTCTGGGACAACGCCCCGCGACTCGGCGCTCGCGAACATCGTCGTGGCCGTGAGCGCCGGCAAACCTGCGTCGTAGTCATGTCGCGCGACCGCGACGGCCTTACGGCTTCTCGCGCATCGATGGCGTGAACGTGAGGCCGACCAGCAGTCCCTCAGGTGTGATGAACCGGCTCACGGTTTGTCCCCACGGCTCTTTCTGGTTCTTGATGAGCATCCGATAGCCGCGCGACTCGAGCTCCGCGGTCGCCGCCTGGACATCGTCGACGTCGAACTCCAGCCACGCTTGGGGAGCCGGAATGTCCGCCGGCCACGCGTCCTTGCCGAAGCACGAGCGCGCGGCTTCGGACAACGGCCACAGGGCGAACGTGTTCGCGCCCTTGACCGATTCCGTGTGGAGGTACCCGCCCTGCTCTTCCTTGAATGCGATGCCCAGCGCGTCGCGGTAAAGTCTGGTGCTCGCGCTCATGTCGCGCACGATCGGGCCGAACCCGAGGATGAAGAGAATTTTCATGGGACACGTTGTACTGAGAATCGCGCGCCGCCTCGCGAGTCCGGCTCGAACAGCTCGATCGCATTGCCATCGGGATCGTCGAGCTGGATCTGCCTCCCCCCGGGTCCGACCTCCATGTCGTTGCGAAAGTGAAGCCCTGCCCGCCTCAGCGCCTCGATTTGTTCCGGCAAATTGCGGACTCGAAGCACAACGCGGTTCCATCCTCCGGGCTCTTGGCGCTGGCCATCCGGCATCGGCCGCGAGCCAGACGCTCCCGGTCCACTGAGCAATATCGTTAGGCCGTCACGCGAGACATTGGCAAACGCCGGCAACTGTTTGAGCTTGAGCTCAAAGCCGAGTTGCTTCGTGTAGAAATCGATGGCGCGGTTCACGTCCTTCACCTGATACCGGACGCCGTGAACCCCTTGGATGAACTCCGTTGCACGAGGCTCGCTTCGAGCTGGCGCAGACTGGTCTGTTCCCGTGCGATCCATGAGGCCTCCAAAGTTGCTATGGTGCTTAACCGTCCTCGCGCGCTGCAGGGTGATTGCGAGGACCGCAACCCGGTGTTTGCATAAGCGACGCCGCTGCGGCTATTGGATACACGTAGCCGTCAGTCATGCGCTGTTGAGTCTGCGTGTGCGCGGGGTGGGCAGACAGTTGAGGCCGCGACGCGGTGTCCGAGTCTGAGGCTCCGTTTGAGCGCACGAACATAACCGAGCCCGAACGCCGCCGCGCGCAGGGATGAGGACGTCGCCGACGCCCCGCGTCGTGGCCGCCTAAAAATGGTGCGTCAGCAACGCGATGATCAGGATGATCGGGAGTGGGACGCCGAGCAAGAGCAGCAGGATCGAACGCATACGATGCCTCCGTTAGTCATCGATACTCAGCCGAACCTGTGGCCCGCGCGAATCGCCGTCACACGCTTCGCACGTGGTCACGCTGCCGGCCGCCAATCGTCGCCGTGTAGCTCGCGGCAAACGCACCCGCCAGGAGCGCGAAGAACACGCACAGTGACAGAACGGCGCCTGTCCGCCGCGCCGCGTCCGCCGCCTGCTGCGCCTGCGCGAACACGTCGGACACCCGCTTCTCGGCCGCCGCCTGGTCGAGGCCCGTCTTATCGGCGACGAGTTGGTCGAGGTACGTCTGATCGGCCGCGGTTAGCGCTTTCTGTCGTAAAGCATTCGCGAGAACGATCCGTGCCTCGTTGCGCGCCGGCGCATCATCCGCGGCGCCGAGCGAGCGATCGCCGCGGAAGAGCAGACCCGTGAGGTAGTCCGATGGATTGGAGCTCGCTACGCCACCGTCTCGACTAACGGCCGCCGGGGCGACTCCGACCATTGTTGCGGCAGCTGACGTCAACAGCGCCGCTGTCACGACCACACCCGCCGCCCACGCCAACAACCCGTGAGCGGTGTCCCGGAAGTACACTTCGTCGGTGTGGATCGTCGCCCATTTGGTGCGGAGTCGCCCCGCCAGATACCCGCCCATCGCGGACGCCAGGATTTGCGCGACGATCAACCACACGAGCGCCCCGGCTCCTACCGCCGCGGCCGTGGCACCCGAATTGGACCAGGGGGAGACAGCCGATAGCCCGAGGCCCGCGCCGAGTGCTAACAGAACGAGGGACAACGCGGCCGCCGCGAGCGCGCCCGCGATCACGGCGGCCCACGAGACGCCTGACACCAACGAATCCATGCGGCCGGCGACGCCGCCTGTCGTTAGTCCGTTGTCGACTGGCAACGTCGATTGTACCGCGCGCTCCATGGCGACGCTCCCGCGTCTCGAGTAGCGGTCGGCGCGGAGGCTCGGGGCGTGCAAGCCGCTGGCCGCCGACCGCGTCCTGCGAACGGGGCTATTGCAATAACTCAGCCCATGTCGCGCAACCGCGCCGGCGTCTCGGCTGTTTCCGCTACGATGGCGTCGACGTGAGGCCGACTAGCCGCCCCTCGGTCGACGTAACAGGTGGACCGGTGCATCTTTCGCGTCCGCTTCCGTCGACGATGACAATACCCGCACCCGACAAACCTCGAATATTCCCAGCGATTGCGCTGGCAACGGCCGGTTGCGTGTGGGGCACCATCGCTGCGGTGATATTCTCGGGAGAGCGATTTCGGTCAACGGGGTGGGTTGCGCTCGCCGCATCGAATGTGGGGGCGGCGTTGATCGCGCTCTCGAGCAAGACGGCCGCCGGTACGACGCACGCGTTAGGCTACCTGCTGGTGGCGGTGTCGATGTATGCCGCGGTCGCCTGGATCTGCTGTGGAACTGGGGTCTCAAGCGTGTGCTGGCGTCGCGCGCCGGAATCTTCGTGAACCTGGAACCGCTCGTGGGCGCTGGGTTAGGCGTCGTCGTTCTGCACGACGTGCTGGGAAGTATGGCACTCGCCGGCGGCGTGCTGATTATCGGTGGCGCCGCGTACTTCAGCTCCATGTGATCGCGGTGCCCAGCGACATGAGCACCGCGCCGACCCCGGCCACAGCACACACCCCACGGGCTCGGTCGCGCCGCCCGAAAATTTACCGGCGTGATACCGACGCTGCACTTCAGCGTACAACCCCTCGCCGCAATCGCCCGCATGCGGCATTTGGATTGCCTCATTCGGAAAACGATGTCGACGCCGGACACCAACGCACTCGTCGCTGCAACACTTCGGGATCTCGCGGCCGTTCAACGCGGGAAGCAGAGCGCGTGGGGCTACAAGCGCGCCGCGGCTGCGGTGCTCGAGCTCGAGCAGCCGATCGAGCGATATATCGAGTCCGATGGCTCGCTTCGCAAGATCGCGCATGTCGGGCCCAAGTCGGAGCAAGTGGTACTCGATGTGCTCCGCACCGGAAAATCGGCGACCGTTGAACGCGCGATCGTCGAGAGCGGCAAGACCGACGAGATCGCGGTGCGACGCACACTGCGTGAGCATTTCCTCAGTCGTGCCAAAGTCCGCGACGCGCTCGATCACGCCGCGCCCGGTACGCCGGCGTTGTCCGACTATCGTGGCGATCTGCAGATGCATTCCGTGTGGAGTGACGGCGGTCAAACGTTCGCCGACATCGCGCGCGGCGGACTGGAGCGCGGCTACGAGTACTCGGCCGTCACCGATCACTCGTATGGATTGCGGATCGCGGGCGGCGTACCGATGGCGGACATCCCCGAACAGCACGCCGAGATCGATGCGGTAAATGCGGAGTACGCTGGCCGATTTCGAATCTTTAAGGGCATCGAAGCGAACATTCGCGCCGACGGGTCTGTGGACTTGCAGCCGGACGAGCTCGCGCAATTCGAGCTGGTCGTCGCCGCGCCACATGCCGTGCTACGATCGCCCGCGGACCAGACGCCCCGGATGTTGCGCGCAGTTAGCACACGAGGAGTGCATATCCTGGGACATCCGCGCGGGCGCATATGGGGCTCGCGCCCGGGCGTGACAGCTGACTGGGACGTGGTATTTGCCGCGGCGGCGGCGTTGAACGTCGCGATCGAGATCGACGGCGATCCATCGCGCCAGGACATCGACTTCACGCTCGCTCGCCGTGCGGTCGCGGCCGGCTGTTTCTTCGCGCTCGACAGCGATGCACACGCGGTCGATCAGTTGCGCTACGCAGAAACCGCGATTGCGCACGCACGGTTGGCGGGCGTGCCGGTGGAGCGAGTAGTCAACTGTTGGCCGATGGCACAGCTGATCGATTGGATGGACTCGCGACGCTAAAAAGTTCTCCAAGCTTTCGGCCGTGTTCGCGGAGGAACGTCATCACAAACAGCAGCTATCACGCAGCAAAGCAGCGGTTCCCAACCGGTCGCTATGCACTCGGCGTCGCCTCAAATCGCTCGACCCGCAGGAGCTGCGCGTTAATCGCCACGATCACGGTGCTCAGCGACATGAGCACCGCGCCGAGCGCCGGCGACAGCACAAACCCCCAGGGCTCGAGCACGCCGGCCGCGAGCGGGATCGCCACGACATTGTAGCCCGCGGCCCACCAGAGATTCTGCAGCATCTTCCGATAGCTCGACCGTGACAGCGCGATGACCCGCGCCACGTCTCGCGGATCGCTCCGAACGAGCACGATGTCGCCCGCCTCCACAGCCACCTCCGTACCCGCGCCGATCGCTATGCCGACGTCGGACGTGACCAGGGCGGGCGCGTCGTTCACACCGTCGCCGACCATCCCGACGCGCTTCCCGGCACGCTGAAGCTCCTTGATCCGTAGTGCCTTCTGTTCCGGGAGAACCTCGGCGAAGACGGTGTCGATGCCTAACTCGGACGCCACAGCCTGGGCGACCGGCCGGGCGTCGCCGGTCATCATCACGACCTCCACCCGGCGATCGTGCAGCGCACGCACGGCTTCCCGGGATTCGGGTCGGATCACGTCGGCGACCGCGAACGCCGCGAGCACCGTCCGCTCGTCCGCGAGGAAGATCGACGCCTGACCGCGTTGGGCGGCACCGTCGGACGCCTCACGGAGTGCCGTCGCCAGCTCGAGTGCATTCGTCCGTACGAGTGCCGGCCCACCCATGTACAGGGTGCGGCCGTCCACTCGTGCTTTCGCGCCCTTGCCCGGAATGGCCTCGAAGCCCTCGGCGGCCTGGACCGTGATGCCGCGCTCCCTGGCGCTCCGCACGATCCCCTGCGCGATCGAGTGCTCGGAGTCGGCTTCGACGGCCGCGGCGAGGCGCAGTGCATCGTTAGGCGTGAGGGCGCCGGACGTCACGATGTCGACGACGCCGAACTCGCCCTTGGTCAGTGTTCCGGTCTTGTCGAAGACGATCGTGTTCAGGTTTCGTGCGTCCTCGAGCCCGCGCCGATCGCGCACGAGCAGCCCGCTCCGCGCGGCGAGCGTCGTCGAGATCGCGATCACGAGGGGAATCGCGAGGCCCAGCGCGTGCGGACAGGCAATGACGAGCACCGTCACCAGACGTTCGATACCGAATGCGGGATCACCGGGCCGGAGGACGAGCCAGACAACGAGGGTCGCGACTCCCGAGCCGAGCGCGATGAGCGTGAGGACGAAGGCAGCCCGGTCGGCGAGGGCTTGGGCCCGCGAGCGGGAGCTCTGCGCCTGTTCCACCAGCCGCATGATCCCGGCGAGCGCGGTCTGCTCGCCCGTGCCCGTCACCTCGACGCGGAGCGAACCCACGCCGTTCACCGTTCCGGCGATCACCGTGTCCCCTTCCTTCTTGTCGACGGGGCGCGACTCACCGGTGATCATCGATTCGTTCACCGCCGTCGCGCCCTGCCTAACGATGCCGTCGGCGGGTACGCTCGCGCCCGGGCGGATGAGCACGATGTCGCCGTTCTGCAGATCGGAAACGGCAACCTCCACCGTGCCATCCCCGGCAACGCGGAGCGCGACATCCGGCAGCAGCTTGGCGAGTTCCTTGAGCGCTCCCTGTGCCTGCGAGATCGAGCGCATCTCGATCCAGTGGCCGAGCAGCATGATCGTGACGAGGGTCGCGAGCTCCTCCCACAGGGGCATTCCGGGGTAGCCTAACGTCACGATCGCGCTGAAGACGAATGCGACCGAGATCGCCAGCGCGATGAGCGTCATCATGCCGGGCAGCCGATCCCTGAGCTCGCGGACGGCGCCCTGGATGAAGACCCGCCCGCCATACAGGAACACCGCGGTACCGAAGAACGCGGGGATCCACGTCGCGAACGGGATGCGCGGCGCCGTATAGCCGAAAGCCCGCTGCAGCATGTGCCCCCAGACGAGCGCCGGGATCGTGAGGGCCAGAGAAACCCAGAACGTGCCGCGGAACATCGCGACGCTGTGTCCCGCGTGCCGGTCGTGCGCGGCGTGTGCCGCATGCGCGGCGTGCATGCCGTGCGGCACCGCGTGCGGCGCCGGCGCTCCATCACTGTGCGCCGCGTTGTCGCTATGCTCGAGTGGGCGTGCTCCCGCCGTACCGTGATCGGGGTTGCTCGTCGACTCGGCAGGCATCCGATGGGGTGCGTGCGGGTGAGTCAAAGCCGTTTCGCTGAGTAGCCGTTAGGCCCGCGCACGTTCGCCTGCCTGTGCATGAGCTTCCACTCCTTGCAGACCGAGCAAATCACCGGTCGGACGACTGCCCCGCGAACACAGCGACGTGTTCACCGCGGTCTGCTCGCCGATCGGATGCTCGTGATCAGCGGTATACTGAATAGCAGGAAGACCACAGCGTCCACACCCACGTTGAACCACACGCCGAAACGCGCCGAGAACAATGCTTCCGCGAGCAGCCACACGGCGATGCCAACCAGCAGCGCTCCTGCCAACTCACGATCGTTGCGTCGGAGCGCGACCCTTCCAACGAGCAAGAGCGTGATGCCCCATCCCATCATGATGGTGCCGTAAATCGCGCTCTCCCACGCGAGCAGCACTCCCCTGCCGACGGGCAGGATACCCAAGCCGAACACAGCGAACACCATTCCCCACAGCACCAGAAGTACGGCGACAGCGCTGAACCATGTCAGGCGTCCTCTGCATGTGAGCGGCCCCATCCTGTCACCCTTACGTTAGGATCACGCGCTCTCGTCATTCAATGAACACCAGTCCGACAATGGCGCCGCCCGCTGTCTCGCGGCGCACTGATCTCGAATGGTAACGAGTGCGCGGTTCGTTTCCGGCAGCTGCCGACCCGCTCCGAGCGGTGCGCTTGTGCCCTGCTCGATGATAGGAGCTCCCGCTACGGCCGCGCTCACGTTGTAGTGCAGCAGGTACATGAACCACACGCCGCCGACTAAAGTACGTCGCGCAACGCCTCGAGCAGCATCTCGACATCGAGGCCGTGGCGTTGCGCGGCGTCGCGCACGCTCACACCGCCGCCGCAGCACGTGTCGAGCCCGAAGCGATGGAAGACGCCGGCGGTCTCGGGATGCTGTGCGACGATATCGTTGATCGTCATGGCGCGGTCGATTTGTGTAATGTTAGGCATCGAAACATCTCCTTGCGCAAGGTGTCAGTGGGTTGGCGGCAGCGCCGTCAATCGGGAAACGCGTTCGGCGCGATCATCCCCGGGTGCCAGGCGGGATCCCAGACGACATGCGTCTCCACCTGGGCGACACCGCCGACGAGTGCCACAGCTCTGCGTACGCCGTCCACGATCGCGCGCTCCATTGGACAACCGGGCGTCGTGAGCGTGAACGTGATCGTCGCCGTACTGCCGTGAAGCTCCGCGCCGTACACGAGTCCGAGCGTGACAATGTCGAGGCCGAGCTCCGGATCGATCACAGTGGAGAGTGCCGTCCAGATCGCGCCGACACGAGGATCGTTGGTTTCCATTGCGCCAGGCCGTTAGGAATCCAGGGAGTACCGCAAGATGCCTTGCTGTTCCCCGCGCACGGCGTGACGGTTGTCACACGCGACGTGCGGCACCCCCTATCGCACTTCGGCGCGCGAGGATG
>JAICLH010000103.1 GCA_025927495.1 Gemmatimonadaceae bacterium | reverse complement strand
TCGACCCGCTCGTTCGCCGCGCCGTGCTCGTGCTGTTCGGGGCCGTCGCGCTCGTGCTCCTGATCGCCTGCGCGAACGTGGCCAACCTGTTCCTCGCGCGCGCCGAAGGCCGGCAGCGCGAGCTGGCGGTGCGACGCGCGTTAGGCGCGGGGCGCTCGAGCGTGCTGGCCGAGTTCCTGTCCGAGGCGGGGCTCATCGCGGCGGCGGGGGCCGCGTTGGGCATGGGGTGCGCCCTGGCGGCGGTGCGCGTGGTGGCCGCCGCGGGCGCGGCGAGCAGCGTTCCCCGGTTAGGCGACGTGCGGGTGGGCGTCCTGGTGGTGGTGGTCGCGGTGGCAGCGGCCGCGCTGGCGGCGTGTCTCGTGAGCCTCGTGCCGATGGCGCGGGCGCGGGCGCTCTCGTTGTCGGCGATCCTCGGCGCGACCGGCTCCGGCGCGACGGGTGGACGCGCGCGGTCGGGTGCACGGCGCGGTCTGGTGATCGCGCAGGTCGCGTTGGCGCTGGTGCTCCTGGCGGGAGCCGGACTGCTCGCGCGGAGCTTTGCCGCGCTGCGCGCCGTGGATCCCGGCTTCACGCCGGATCACGCGCTCGCGTTTCGGGTCGCGATGCCTAACGTGGAGTATCCAGCGGCGGCCGACGTGGCGCGCCTCGTGTCGCAGTTATCGGATTCGCTCGCGGCGCTGGCCGGCGTGCGCGCGGCCGGCGTCGTGACCAAGCTGCCCCTGATGGACGAGGGCCACCAGGACAGCGCCGTGTTCGTCGAAGACCATCCGCTGCGCCCGGGGACGATTCCCGGCATCCATTCGATGGTGTTCGTGACGCCCGACTACTTCCCCGCGATGGGCATCCCGCTCGTCGCCGGCCGCGTGTTCGATCGCATTGATCCGTCGACGGATCCGGCGCACCGGCCGCGCGAAGTGGTCGTCAGCGAGGCGTTTGCCCAACGGTACTGGAAAGGCGTGTCACCCGTTGGGCGGCGCATTCGCATGACCGGATCCGATCCCTGGTCGACGATTGTCGGCGTGGTGGCCAGCGTGCGTGATGCCGGGCTCGATCAGCCGCCCGCCGAAACGGTGTACATGCCGCTGTTGACGCTCAACGCCGCCGGCATGGCGTGGGCCCCGCGCGACGTCGCCTTCGTGGTGCGCGCGTCCGGAGATGAAGCCGGATTGATCGCGCCCATTCGACGCATCGTCGGCGCCGTCGCGCCGGCGCTGCCGATCTATGCGGCGACACCCATGCGTGCGCTCGTCACGCGCGCCGAGGCGCGGACGACGTTCACGCTCACGATTCTCGGCATCGCCGCGCTGATTGCGATGTGCATCGGGGCGGTGGGTATCTATGGCGTGATCGCGTATCTGGTGAGTTTGCGCACGCGCGAGATCGGCGTGCGCATGGCGCTCGGCGCGCAGCCGGCGCAGGTGCGGCGCATGATCGCGCGGCATGCGCTCGTCGATGCGGGGATCGGCATCGTGGTGGGACTCGTGAGCGCGACGCTGCTCACTCGCGTCCTCGGGTCCGTGTTGTTCGGCGTGAGTCCCACCGATCCGATTGCGTTAGGCGGCGCGGCGGCGGCGCTGGTGGCGACGGCCATCGCCGCCAGTTGGATTCCCGCGCGGCGCGCGGCGGCCCTCCAGCCGTCGATCGCCCTGCGGGCGGAGTGATGCGTCGCACCCGCTGACCGGGAGGCGTCCTGCATGATCGCGCTCGTCGTCTTGGCCTATCTCGGTGGCGTGCTCACCATCGCGAGCCCGTGCATTCTGCCGGTGGTGCCGCTCGTGATGGCGCGCAGCGGCCGGCCGCTGGCCCGCGACATTCTGCCGATGTTGGCCGGGATGGCGATTACCTTTGCCGTCGTCGCGTCGGCCGCAACGTTGGGCGCGGGGTGGCTCGTGCGGGCGAGCGAAGCCGGTCGCATCATCGCGCTCGTGCTGCTCGGCGTCGTGGGCGCGAGTCTGCTGTTGCCGCGCGTCGCGTCGGTCCTGGCCGCGCTGCCGATTCAGTTAGGCAGGCGGCTCGACCGCGCCGCGGGCGGGGCGCCCGGCGTGTTGGGGAACGTGGTCATCGGGGCCGCGGTCGCAATGTTGTGGGCGCCGTGCGCCGGGCCGATCCTCGGCCTCGTGATTGCCGCGGCCGTCGCGGGCGGAGCGGGCGTCCGCTCGGTCTCGTTGTACCTCGCGTTCGCCGCCGGCGCGGCCACGTCGCTGGCCATCGTGCTCGCCGCCGGCGGACGCGTGCTCGAGCGGCTGCGGGGCGGCGCCGGCCTCGACCGGTGGGCGCGCCGAGCGTTAGGCGCGGCGACACTCGCCGTCGTGCTGCTCCTGGCATCGGGGCGCGACGCGGAGGTCTTCGCGCGTGCCGGCATCGCCACCGCGCCCGCCGAGCAACGTTTGGTTGCGCTGTTCCACCCGGGAGAGCGGGCGAGCGCGCCGGATCTGTCGCCGAGCGCGAAGCCGGCCGATCCGCCGCCGTTGCCGCCGCTCAACGTCGAAGGACCGTTCCCGGGGTTCGCCGGCGGTGGTGCATGGATCAACTCGGCGCCGCTCACGCCCGCGTCGCTGCGCGGCAAAGTGGTCATGGTCGACTTCTGGACGTTCCTCTGCTACAACTGCCTCAACGCGCTGCCGCACATCGAAGCGCTCGAGAACAAGTATCGCGATCGCGGTCTGGTGGTGGTGGGCGTGCATACGCCGGAGTTCCCGGCCGAGTATGATGAGGCCAACGTACGCGACGAGGTGAAGCGGTTAGGCGTGGTGTATCCCGTGGTGATGGACAACAACTACGCGATCTGGAGGGCGTTCCGGAACCAGTACTGGCCGGCCGCGTTCCTCATCGACAAGACCGGCAAGGTCCGCTACCACCATTTCGGCGAAGGCGCCTACGACGTGCAGGACCGCGTCGTGGCGCAGCTTCTCTCGGAGCCTTGAGAGCGGACATACCCGGACAAGGCCGGACGGGCTTCGTCCGTAGTCACAGTCGTGACGCTTTTCACCTTCTGCCGAGGCGGATGCCGAGGAACCGTTCCGCCGCCCTCCGCTGTTTTACATTTGACGGGCCCCGGTTCGGACGGCCGTTGTTGCGCCGTGCGAGCCGGGTTCGCGTAGGGCATCGCCGACTACCGTGACAGGAGACGAGCTGGGCTGTGACAGCACCATCACGCGCATCCGGAACATCCGCGGCAACGGCTGACTCGTTGGCGGCGAACGACGCCGCCGATGCGGAGCTGAACCGGCACCGCTGGCTCATTCTGTTAGGCCTCATTACCGCGGCGATCATGGAGGTGCTGGACACCACGATCGTCAACGTGGCGCTGCCGCAGATGGCGGGCAATCTGGGCGCGACGTTCGACGAGATCGGATGGGTCGCCACCGCCTACATCCTCTCCAATGTCATCGTGCTGCCGATGACCGCGTTCTTCACAGCGCGATTCGGGCGGCGCAACTATCTCACGGCGTCGATCGCGATCTTTGCGTTCGCGTCGTTCATGTGCGGCACGTCGCACACCCTCACCGAGCTGGTGCTGTGGCGCGTGATGCAAGGTGCGGGCGGCGCGGCGCTCCTGTCCACGGCCCAGGCCACGCTGCGCCAGGTTTTTCCGCGCGAGCAGCAGGGCATGGTGCAGGCGCTCTTCATCCTCGGCATCATTGTCGCGCCGACGATCGGGCCTACGTTAGGCGGCTGGATCACCGACAACTACAACTGGAACTGGATTTTCTTCATCAACATTCCGATCGCCGCGGCTTCGACGTTCCTGGTGACGGGCTTCCTGCACGATCCACCGTGGATGACGCGGCGCAAGACGGACATCGATTGGTTAGGCATCGGCCTGCTCACGGTCGGACTCGGCACGCTGCAGTACGTGCTCGAGGAAGGCCGGCGCAACGACTGGTTCCAGGACCCGCTGATCGTGCGGCTGGCGATCGTCGCCGGTGTCGCGCTCGCGGCGATGATGTGGTGGGAGCTGTCGCGCCGCAACAAACACCCCGTGATCGAGTTCCAGGTGCTCAAGAATCGTGAGCTGAGCGCGTCCATTTTCCTGTTCCTGGCGCTGGGCTTCGGCCTCTACGGCGGCGTGTTCATCTTCCCGTTGTTCACACAGACCATTCTGAATTTCACGCCGACCGAAACGGGACTCGCGCTCCTGCCCGGCGGCATCGCGACCGCCGTGGCGGCGGTGATCTGCGGACGATTGCTGAACGGCGCCAAGCCGCTCGTCGACGGACGCATTTTGATCGTGATCGGCGTTGGCGTCTTCCTGGTCGCGATGTGGCAGTTAGGCCATCTGACCACCGCGGCCGGCGAGCCGGATGCGCGCGCCGCGCTCATCATCCGCGGCTTCGGGCTCGGGCTGCTCTTCACGCCGATCAACAACTCGGCGTACGGCAGCCTCGACCCCAAGACCGCGCAGCAGGCCTCCGGGCTCATCAACCTCGCGCGGCAGCTCGGCGGCTCGTTCGGGATTGCCGCGCTCAGCACCTACGTGGACAAGCACACGCAGCTGCATCGCGTCGACCTGGTGTCGAACATTTACGCGGGCAATCCGGCGCTCGTCGAGCGCCAGCGCGCGCTCACGGCGGGATTCATTGCCCACGGATACACGCCGCTGCAGGCCGCACACGCCGCGATGGGCGCGATCGATCAGATGGTGATACGGCAGGCGTCGATGCTCAGCTACAACGATGCGTGGATGTTGATCATGATGGCCTTCGTGATCGCGTCGCCTGCGATCATCCTGCTGCGCAAGCCAAAGGGCAGCGGCGCGGCGGCGGGCGCGCACTGAGCCAGCAGCTGCCTACCGATCACCACGCCTCGTCGGCCGTCGGCCCGTAAATGGACGGCAGCGGCACGTCGTTCAATCGGAGATACACGGTGAGCTGCCCGCGGTGATGGACGATGTGGTTCAAGTGCTGGCGGACGACGATGCGCCGCGGCATGGTGGAAAGAACGTGGCTCCCGTGCGTCAGCGACCACGGGACATCGAGGTCGCGATCGCTGGCAGACTCGAGCGCCTCGTGCCCGTCGTGGACACCGCGATCGAATTCCGCGATGAGGGCCTCCGTTTTCTCCAGGGTGTAGCCGGCACCAGCGCCAATGTCGAGCTTGTCATCGCGCAGCATGCTAACCAACCAGCTCGGCATGCGTGCCACGAGTTGCGCCAGATGGCCTAACGAAAACGACTTGGGGTGCGGCTTCCACGAGCCGCGGTCGCTCGGCACACGCTCGAGCAGTTTCCGCGTGGACGGCATCTCGCCGTCGAACTCCGCCAAGAATTCCTGTGCGACGGTCATGACGTGGCTCCAGTTTCAGGGGCTTCCCGCGATGCGGTACTCGACTCGATACGAATGTTTACCATCGGCGATGTCACTGTGCATCGCGCACCAGTCCGGCGAGCCTGCCCGGGCCGGCGTCGGGCCACGACGCCGATGGGCAACTGCGACGGCCGCCCAACAAAACATTTGGCGTCCCCGGTGAGCCATGGCCGGGCCGAAGGATGATCGCACCGGCCGGTCGTGTACAGGGCGCCGTCGTAGACGCCATTGACTAAATGGCCGAACCCCGTAGGATTTACTCGCCACCCCGCGAAAACCTGCTGCCCCTCCAACCGGGCCCCTCGCCCCGGAGACCAACGATGTCGCTGGCCATTCTCGCCGCGCTCGCGTGCTGCGGTATGCCGTCGCACACCGGAGCGCCCCAACGGCACGTGCCGACCGCCATCGAAGCGAATGACAACCGCCGGCCTGCCGGCACACTACGCAATGGTGTGCTTACCGTCTCGCTCGAAGCCCGCATGGGTACGTGGTATCCCGAGGGACCTAACGGAAAGGCGGTCGACATCGCGGCATTCGCCGAGGCCGGTCGCCTGCCGCAGAATCCGGGGCCGCTCATCCGTGTTCCGGTCGGAACCGAGGTGCGCGCGACGGTCCGCAATGCGCTCGATGCCCCACTGACGCTGTTCGGCTTCGGTGCGTCGCGCGGCGTCACCGACAGCGTGATCATCGCGCCACACGCATCGCGTGAGATGCACTTCAGAGCGGGCGCGCCGGGCACGTACTACTATGCCGCGAAGACGACGCCCGTCCCGATTGCTGGCCGGCTCGGCGGTGACTCGCAGCTCAACGGCGCGATCGTCATCGATCCGACCGGAGCCGTGGCCGCCGATCGGATATTCCTGATTTCGTTGTGGGGGCGGCTCGATTCGCTGAGTCCCACCGGCCTTGGGAACGTCACGATGACGATCAACGGATTGTCGTGGCCGCACACGGAGCGCCTCGAGATGACGCAGGGCGACAGCGCCCGGTATCGGGTCGTGAATCTGAGCACGCTCGCGCATCCGATGCATCTGCACGGGTTCTACTTTCGTGTCGACGCGAGGGGCGACGGCATTCACGACTCGCTGTACACGCACGCCCAACAACGGTTGGCCGTCACGGAGCTCATCGCGCCGGGCCAGACCATGATGCTCGCCTGGCAGGCGACGCGGCCGGGTGACTGGATCTTTCACTGCCATTTCGCGGGCCATCTGTCGACGCTCGTGTCGCTCGATAACATGAGCGGCATGATGGATAGCACGGGCGCGATGCGCCACATGTCCGATCGCCCGCATCAGATGTATGGCCTGGTTCTCGGCATTCACGTTGCGCCGCATGGATCGGACATGGCAGCCGCGGCTGCACCGGCACGTCACATTCGGCTGCTCGTCCGCGAACGGCCGAACGTATACGGTTCGGCGCCCGGCTACGCGTATGTGTTAGGCGGGAGCGCCGATGACTCGAGCGGCGCGATGCCGGTACCCGGTCCAACGCTCGTGCTCGAGCGCGGCCAGCCCGTCGCGGTCACGATCGTGAACCAGTCGCAGGATCAGGCGGCGGTGCACTGGCACGGCATCGAGCTCGAGGACAGCTATGCCGACGGCGTCCCCGGCTGGAGTGGAAGCGCCGACAACCTGCTGCAGCCCATCCCGCCGGGCGATTCGCTCACCGTGCACTTCACGCCGCCACGCGCCGGAACGTTCATGTATCACTCGCACTTCAACGAATTCCATCAGATTCCGTCGGGGTTGTACGGCGCGCTCGTCGTCGTGGACAGCGCGCATCCGCTCAGTTCCGACGCCGACCGGATTTTGGTGTTCAGCGATCACGGGCCCACGACCAATGTGATCAGGGGACCTTTTCCACGAGTCACGATGAACGGTGACACGGCGCCGCCACCGCTCGATCTCCAGGCGGGGCGACACTACCGGTTCCGGCTCGTCAACATTCGCGGCGACGCGCCCGCGCAGTTCTCGCTGCAGCACGGCGACTCGGTGCTCATGTGGCGCGCCGTGGCGAAGGATGGCGCCGATTTGCCGGCGAGCCAGGCCACGAATCGGCCGGCCACGCTGCTCTTTGCGCCCGGTGAGATCTATGACTTCGATTTCACTGCGCCGGCCGCCGGCGGCACTTACTCCCTTGTATTCGGCGACCCGAAGGTCCGCGATCTGCCGGCTCTGCTGCAACAGGTGGCCATCCGGGTGCACTGAGTTCCCCGCGCCGCCGGCCGATCGTCTCCCTCGGTGGTCGGCGGCGTGGCGTGAACTCAGGAGGGTGGCGATGGCAGTCAGCAAAATCGACGGTGCGGGCCTTCAGAAACTGAAAACGATCGAGGAAGCGCAGGCGACGGTGCAGTCGATTCACGGGCACGTCGAGCGCATGGCGATGGAGGTCAAGAATCAGCGCGGCACGGGCGTGATCCCGCAACAGATCAAGCGCATCGCATCGCCGCTGCAAGGGCAGCTCAAGGGACAGTTCGGGATCATCGCCGACCAGGTGTCGGCGATGATCCTTACGTTAGGCAGAGGCGGCAGCGACCAGCTCCGCGTGCGCGCGATGCGCGAGTGCGTCGCGCAAATCCGGCAGGCCCTCGACATCGCGGCGTTCAAGGTGGAGGAGCAGCACACCATCACCGACGAGGGGCCGGCCGGCGCCGCCCCGGCCGCCAAACCCGCGTAGCGTTAGGCCGTGTGCCGTGACGGCGGGTCCGGCAGCGGTACGGGACGGTACACCGTGACGGTCGACCCGTCGGCCACGAACGCGGACCTCGGCTCGCCGGCCAGCAGCGTATCGAACGGCGCGCCGTAGAGCGCGCCGACGTCCGCATCGAGCCGGGCCGTGCGCGCCGGCGCCGAACGCCAGCGCGGATGCGAGACGCGATACTCGATGGTCGATCCATCGCGTTGGCGCGTGTAGCCCCAGTAGTGCTCGGCGATGAATTCTTCCTCGGACCCGGGCGCGAGGAGTACCGGATCCGCGTCCGTCTCCACCGACAGCCCTTCCCACCGACCACCACGGCGCCATTCGTAGCGCGCCGCGGTGGGCCAGCCGTCCGCACGACGCCTGAGCGCGTGCCGCATGGGCAGCGCGCGATACGGCTCGTTGTACCAGGCGCGCGCGGCCCACGCGATGGCGCGGCGCGGCACGAGTTCGCGGATGAAGACCACGCCGCGGCGCCATCCGTTAGGCGCGCGGCGCCGCACGTAAAGGCGCAGATTCACTTCGTCGAAGTCGACGTGGCCCGGAATGCGCACGCCGAACACGCGCGTGGAGGCGAAGCGAAAGCCGACCACGCTCACGTACGTCGTGCCGGCGAAGTCGTCGAGCTCCGTACCGTGCGGAATGAACGCGCGTAGCGCATCCGGCTGGACGGCATAGTTGAGCATGGCGAGATCGAGCCACGCGGCTGTGAGCGCCGGCCGGTGGTGTGGCGCGAGATTCGCGCCGATGTCGTCGTGCGACGACGTCACTCGCGCGCGTCGCCGCCCAACTGTTTGTCGGCCTGCTCCATGCCCCACCCGGGGGACGTGCCGGTGAACAGGAGCGCGCATTCAGGGGGCAGGGCGCTTTGGTCAACCGTCTCGAGGACTGCCGGCGCGCCGAACGCTTCGATCGTCGCGCGCAACGCCGCGTCGCTCAAGTAGAGATCCACGCCGTCGGAGTCGTCGCGCGTTCGGGACCAGACGATGGCGCCGCGCGTCGTGTCGCGGTACGGCGCGCCGCGCGGACCGCGCACGAACCGCGACAGCGCGGCCACGAATGCCGCGGCCTGCGCACGGTCGGGGAAGCCGCAGCGGTGATATCTGTCGTTAGGCGTGGCGGATGCGTTGGTGCGGTCGTCCGGCATGTCCAGCGATTCCATCATGACGAGGCAGGGTGGTCGAACAACGGACCGGCCGAGCGCTCGATGGCGAGCATGCGCAGCTTGGTGGCGACGCCCATGCCGCCGGAGAATCCGCCCGTTCGCCCGCCCGCCGCGAGCACGCGGTGGCACGGGACGACGATCGGGAACGGATTCTCGCCTAACGCGCGGCCGACGTCGCGCGCGGCCGCCGGATCGCCGAGTTTCGCCGCGAGCTCGCCGTAGGTGATCGTCGCGCCGGGCGCCACGGTGCGCGCGATCTCGTACACACGCCGGTTGAACCCCGGCACATCGCGCATGTCCAGCGCAACAGCGGAGAGGTCGCGTGCCTCGCCCGCCAGCAATGCGATCATCCCGTCCATGGCTGCACGGACGTCCGATGGCGGCGACAGCTCGTGGGCGCCCGGGAAGCGCCTCGACATACGTGCACGCGTCGCGCGTGGCGTGCGCTCGGGGAGCTGCACCCCGGCGATCGCCGTGTCGTTCCACGCGATAGCGCACTCGCCTATCGCGGTGGCGAAGAATGCAACCCCGATGTCGCCCGTTGTGCGCGCGGTCGCGTCCATGTTAGCAGCCTAATCCTCCAGCGGTCGGAAAGGTAGGATTATCAGTAGCTGTTCTCTTTAGGCGATTCGGGTGCCCGCGTGAATGCGTGACTTCGTTCGCGTGAGCCCCCCTGACGGCGCCCGGATGCGGACTCATCCATACGCCAGGCCGGCAAACTGGTCGCCGTGCACCCGGCGCGCTAGATTCGGCGAGCACGATGAGAGCTTCCTCTGCGAGAGTGACACGATTATGAGGGCATCAGGTCCGTCGTCTGCCGTGCTCGTCGCGCTCCTGGCGGTATGCGTGGGCACGAGCAGCGTGGTCGCGCAAGCGCCGTCGGCCGGTCCAAGTGAAGCGGCGGCAATCGCACAGGCTCAGGCCGACAGTGCGCGATATCCGTATACGGACGCCGACATCAAGTTCATGAGCGGCATGATTCCGCATCACGCACAGGCGATCGTGATGGCCGGTTGGGCGCCGTCGCACGGCGCGAGCCCGTCCGTACAAACCCTTTGCGCGCGCATCATCAATGCGCAGCGCGACGAGATTCACCTCATGCAGACCTGGCTGCGCGACCGCCGTCAGCCGGTGCCGCAGCCGGACTCCTCGGGCACCGTCATGATGAACATGAACGGAATGCAGATGGCGATGGTGATGCCCGGGATGCTGACGCCGGAGCAGATGAAGCAGTTGAACGCGGCGCGCGGCCAGGATTTCGACCGGCTGTTCCTGCAGTTCATGATCCAGCATCACCGGGGCGCGGTGTCGATGGTGCAGGACCTGTTTGCGTCTAACGGAGCGGGACAGGACCTGACGGTGTTCAAGCTCGCCACCGGCATCAACGTCGATCAGACCACGGAAATCGCGCGCATGCAGCGGATGCTCGCCGACATTTTGTTCGCTGGAAGTTCTCCCTCTCAATGACGGGCTGAGTCGCGCCGCCCGAGTCACTCCACCCGAGGATTCGCACAATGCACTTGGTGACGCTGGCGGGCCGGGCCATCAAGGCCCGGATCGCCATTCGACTCGTGTCGCTCGCGGTTGCGGCCGGGCTGATCTCGACGGGGGCATGCACCCACTCGAGCTCGGCGAGGAGCACGGCGGCCGCGCCGCAGACAGAGGCCCGCTACGAGGCGGGTCCGCCTAACCCTGATCCGCGCGTCGGACTCAAGGCGGGACTCAATGATGCCGGCCAGGCGCTGTGGAACCTCAAGCAGGTGTCGTTCACGCCTCCGTCGGACAGTTTCGTCCACGGTGTGAACAGCGACCTCGCGTTCACGGGCCACTACGTGATCCAGGGCAACTTCAACGGCTTCCAGGTGTGGGACATCACCGATCCCGGCCATCCGGTGCTCACGAAGGGCTACTACTGCCCGGTGTCGCAGAGCGACGTGTCGGTCTATAAGAACTTGCTGTTCGTGTCGGCCGAAGGACTCGAAGGACGACTCGACTGCGCCGGCGGCGGCGTGAAGGACACCGTGAGCGCCGAGCGCGTGCGCGGCCTGCGCATCTTCGACGTCACGGACATCAAGAACCCCAAGTACATCGCCAACGTCCAGACGTGCCGCGGGTCACACACGCACACGCTGCTGGTGGATCCCAAGGACCCCGACGACGTCTACGTCTACATCTCCGGCTCGGCACCTGTGCGCTCGCCTAACGAGCTCACGGGTTGCTCGAACGCCAAGCCGGGAGACGACCCGAACTCGGCGCTCTTCCGCATCGAAGTGATCAAGGTGCCGCTCGCACATCCCGAGCAGGCGGCGATCGTGAGCTCGCCGCGCATCTTCAACGACCTCGTCGAGCCGGCGACGCACGGCGAAACCAAGCAAGATGTCGAGAAGGCGGAGACGCAGGCCGCGGCCGCCCGCGCGAAAGGCATGTACACCGCCAAGATTTTCGGTCTCGAGCGCGTGCTGCCGCCGCAATTCATCAATCCGTTGCTCGACAGCATCGTGAAGGCGCGAAACGGCAGCGGCGCCGCGACGGGTGCGGACAGCGCCGCGCTGCGCACCGCGCTGCCGGCCATCATCGCCAAGTTGATCGGCGAGCCGCCTCCAGGCACCACCGGTCCGCGGCCCGGCCCAACGCAGTGCCACGACATCACGGTGTATCCCGCGATCGGATTTGCGGGCGGCGCGTGCGAGGGCTACGGGATGCTGCTCGACATCCATGACCCGGTCAATCCGAAGCGCTTGTACGCCGCGAGTGATTCCAACTTCTCCTACTGGCACTCGGCGACGTTCAACAACGACGGCACCAAGGTGTTGTTCTCGGACGAGTGGGGCGGCGGCGGTCAGCCCAAGTGCCGCGCGACGGATCCGAAAGATTGGGGCGCGGATGCGATCTTCACGATCACCAACAATACGCTGCACTTCCAGAGCTACTACAAGATGCCGGCGCCGCAAACCGAGATGGAGAATTGCGTGGCGCACAACGGGTCGCTCATTCCGATTCCGGGCCGCGACGTGATGGTGCAGTCGTGGTATCAGGGCGGCATCTCGGTGTTCGACTGGACGGACGCCGCGCACCCCAAGGAGATCGCGTTCTTCGATCGCGGACCGATCGACAGCACGAAGCTGACCGTCGGTGGCTCGTGGTCGGCGTATTGGTACAATGGCCACATCTATTCGTCGGAGATTGCGCGCGGACTGGATGTGTTCGATTTGC
>JAICLH010000064.1 GCA_025927495.1 Gemmatimonadaceae bacterium | reverse complement strand
GAGCTGGCGTTCACTTCGCCCGTTGCCATAGGCATCGGCGGCATCGAAGAAGGTGACGCCGTGCGTGTCGTACGCCTCTCGGAGCATGGCGACGGCTTCGTCGTCGGTTTTTTCGCCCCACCATCCGGTGGAGAGGGTCCAGAGGCCGAAGCCCACTTCGCTCACCGAGACGCCGGTGCCGGGGAATTCCCTGTGGTGCATGGTGCCGCTCCTAACGCGCGGCGGCGCGCCCGCCCTGGCGATGCCTAACGGAGGCGAGGGGCCGCATCGATCGCGAAATACGTGATGATGATGTCCGCGCCGGCGCGGCGAATGGCGGTGAGCGACTCCATCATCGCTCGGTCGCCGTCGAGCCACCCGCGCTCGGCGGCCGCTTTAATCATAGCAAATTCGCCGCTCACCTGATAGGCGGCGAGGGGGACCATGGTCGTGCGCCGCACGCGCGCAATCACGTCGAGATACGGGCCCGCGGGCTTCACCATCACCGCATCGGCTCCCTCATCGAGATCCAGTTTCACTTCGCGCAGCGCTTCGCGCGCGTTCGCCGGATCCATCTGATAGCCGCGACGATCGCCCGAGCGGGGTGTGGATTCGGCTGCCTCGCGGAACGGGCCGTAGAACACCGATGCAAACTTGGCTGCGTACGACAGAATCGGCGTGTGTGTACAGTGCGCGTCATCGAGTGCGCGGCGAATCGCGGCGACGCGGCCATCCATCATGTCGCTTGGCGCAACGATGTCCGCGCCCGCGCGTGCGTGCGAAACGGCTTCGCGGGCGAGCAGCTCGAGTGTCGCGTCGTTGTCGACGTCGCCGTCGACGAGGACGCCGCAATTGCCCTGGTCCGTTTACTAGCAGAGACAGACGTCAGTGATCACGACCAGGTCGGGCAGCTCGTGCTTGAGCGCGCGCACCGCTTGTTGCACGGGACCATCCTCGGCCCAGGATTCCGTGCCCGTTGCGTCCTTGTGTTCGGGAATGCCGAAGAGCAGCACACCGCCCACGCCCGCTTTCGCCGCGCGTTCGGCGTCGCGCAGCATTTCGTCCACCGACGTGTGGGCGACGCCCGGCATCGCGTCGATGGGGCGGCGTACGTTCGTGCCGGCACGCACGAACAGCGGCAGCACGAGCTGCTCCGGCACGAGGCTGGTCTCGCGGACGAGCCGGCGCAGCGATTCGGTGCGCCGCAGCCGGCGCGGGCGATGAACGGGAAAGGCCATGTGCCTAACGAAGTGTTCGAGCGAGAATCGTCGGGTTCACGAACGCGTGCGTCATCATTCGGGCTGCGGCGCCGGTACTGCTTCGAGACCACGGAGGCCTACGAGAATCTGCGCCGCGCCGCGGCGGAGCAGGTCCGCGGCGAGCGACGCGCCGGCCGCCGTAGGATCATCGGGGTCGACGGCGGTGTACCCGCGCAGCACACGGCGGCCGTCGACGTCGGCGATGAGCCCATAGAGCACGAGGCCCGATGCGTCGGACATGACGAGCGCGCCGATGGGCACCTGGCATCCGCCCTCCAGTGCCGCGAGGAACGCGCGCTCGGCCGTGACGGCGACGGCGGTCGGGGCATGGTTCAGGCGGGTGAGAATGCCTAACGTGGGCGCGTCGTCGTCGCGCGCCTGCACGGCGATGGCGCCCTGCCCCGGCGCCGGCAGCCACTCGGGTGCGTCGAGCCACGCGGAGATGCGGCCATGCGCGTCGAGGCGGCGCAGGCCTGCCGCGGCGAGGATCGCCGCGTGCACTTGGCCTTCGTCCACTTTGCGTATGCGCGTCGGCACGTTGCCGCGCAGGTCCACCACATCCAGATCGGGCCGCGCCGCGCGCAGTTGGGCGCGCCGGCGCAGGCTCGATGTGCCGATGCGGCTGCCGCGCGGCAGCTCGGCGAGCGACTCGGCGGCAATGCTCTCGTTCACCACCAGCACGTCGCGCGGGTCTTCACGTTCGAGCACCGCCGCGATCGTTAGGCCGGCCGGCGACTCGGTGGGCAGATCCTTGAGCGAGTGCACGCAACAGTCCACTTTGCCTTGCGCGAGCGCGATCTCGAGCTCGTGGGTGAACAGGCCCTTGGCACCGATCTCGCGCAGCGGCTGGTCCACGCGTTTGTCGCCCGCCGTCTTGAACGCCACGAGCTCCGTTTGCACGCCGTGTGCGGCGAGGATGGACGCCACCTGGCGCGCTTGCCGGAGGGCAAGCTCGGAGGTACGCGTGGCTACGCGCAGTGCTCTTGGCTGTGTGACGGCGGATAATCCCATTACCGCTTAATCTATCGCCGGTCGCCAGGGCTGGTTCGAGGGCGAATCGGCCCCGGGTTCCTGAGTTATCGGGGTGAAGCTTGACGAAATCGAGGCGCGTGACCCGACCTTCACTGCGTTTCTGGAGAGGTTAGGCGGGAACTGAATGGCCAGCGCTTAAGACTCGCGCACCTCCGACCCGCTGCCGTTCCATGGCCACCGCGTCGCGAAATCAGCGCGTCGGCTGCACTTTATTCTCGCGCTCGAGACGATAATAACCGAGAGCGCTGTGAGCGCCGCCTCTCGACGCGCCCGTGCGCAAACCCAGATTAGTGGTCCCAGCCCGAAAATTCTCGGACGATAGCGTGTTAGCACTCAGCCTTACCGTAGCACATCCCTCACCGCGTCGACGAGCGCGTCGATAGTCGCCGTGGCCGCCTCGGCGTGGACTGTAAGACCGAGCATACGGGCCGCATCGCTGGTTCTTGGTCCCATGGTGATGATGCGCGCGCCGCCTACCGCACCCGCGTTTCCGCCCAGCGCGTCGAGGAAAAAACGAACAGTGGATGCAGAGGTGAACGTGATCGCGTCTACGCTATTCGCGGTGAGCGCATCACGCGCCGCGTTCGTGCCGGAGGCGTCCGGCACGGTCCGGTACGCGACGATCTCGTGCATAGTGGTATCCATATCTCGGAGCGCCGCGGGAAGTGCGTCACCGGCGCCGTCTGCCTGGATGAACAGGATGCGGGTGCCGCGCACATCGGGGCGTTGTCGAAGGGCGTCGCCGAGGCCTTCTGCGGTCGCGCGCGGGGGGATGACGTCCGCCGCAATGCCGCGATCGAGCAGCGCACGCGCCGTCGCCTGCCCAACGGCGCCCACCCGCACGCCGGCGAACCGGCGCGCATCGCCGCCGGCACCGCGGAGCGCCGCCCACGCGATTTCGACCGCATTCTGCGACGTGAACAGCACCCACTGGTACTCGCCGAGATGACGGAGCGCGTCGCGCAGCGGCGCGGGGTCAGCCGGCACGATGACGATGGCCGGCGCCTCGATCACGTCGGCGCCTAACTCAGTAAGGCGAGTGGCCAGGTCCGACGCCTGCGTGCGCGCGCGCGTGACGATGATGCGGCGGCCGGAGAGCGGACGCCGGTCGAACCACGCAATCTCCCCGCGCAGCCGTGCCACGGAGCCCACGATGGTGATCGACGGTGCCGCGATCCCGGCCGCACTCGCGGCGTGGGCGATGCCGCCCAGCGTGCTCTCGACCGTCCGCTGCCTGGGCCACGTGCCCCATTCCACGACGGCCGCCGGCGTGTCCGCCGACAACCCGCCGGCAGTGAGTGCCGCGACGATCTCGCGCAGCCGCTTCACGCCCATGTAGAGCACGAGCGTGCCGCCCGCTCGGGCGAGTGACGCCCAGTCGACATCGCTGTCAACCTTAGTCGGATCTTCGTGGCCCGTGATGAACGTCACCGCCGACGCGACGCCGCGATGCGTGACTGGAATCCCGGCGTACGCCGGCGCGGCGACGCCCGCCGTCACGCCGGGCACGATCTCGAACGACACGCCCGCTTGGGCAAGCGCTTGCGCCTCCTCGCTGCCGCGACCGAACACCAACGGGTCGCCCCCCTTGAGTCGCACCACACGCTTGCCCTCTCGCGCGAGCCGCACGAGTAACGCATTGATCGCGTCCTGCCGCGCCGATGGTACGCCGCCGCGCTTGCCGACATCGTGCATCTCTGCATCGGCTCGCACCGCACCGTTTTGCATGATGCGCGGATTCACGAGCGCGTCGTACACGACAGCGTCCGCTCGAGCGAGCAACGCGCGCGCACGAACGGTGATGAGTTCTGGGTCGCCCGGACCTGCGCCCACGAGCGAGACGAATCCGGATGCTGGGCGGGCAGGATCGGGCGGCAAGGGGGGCGCGTTCATCACTCGGAAAATGCCCGGTGCCATACGCAAACTCAACGGAGCACATGCTACGCTGGGCGTGCACAGCGGCCCGCCGGCACGTATGATCATAGGGACATGACCACGCCAGCGGGGGAACGCACGTCCGCCGCGACGCGCACGGCGCTCGCCGGCTGCTCGTTCGCCGGGCTCGAGTACCTGTATCGCACCGTGCGCCGCCGCGGCCGCTTCGCGCCCGGCGCCATGACGGTGATCGATCCGCGTCCCATACACTCGTACGTTCCGTTGGCGCACGAGGTCACGGGGGGCGTGCGCGACGCCGACGACTTGCGATTCGACGCCGCTGGCTTCTGCCGAGCCGTCGGCGCCGAGTGGATCCAGGGTGCGCTGTCGACGCTCGATCGCGAGCGGCGTGTGATCGGCCTCGCGGATGGCCGCTCGGTGCCGTACGACCGCCTCGTCATCGCCATCGGCAGCGTGCCTAACTTGCCGGAAACGTTCGCGCGGTCGCCGGCCGTGATTCCCGCCAAATTCGTGGATGACGCGGCTGCCTTGCGACGCCGGCTGCACGTGCTGCGCGTGTCGGGCGCGAGCGTGCTGCGCGTCGTCGTCGTTGGCGGCGGGATCACCGGCGTGGAGTGGAGCGCGGAGCTCGCCTCGGGACGCGTGGACGGCTCGCGCGTGGCGACGACGCTCGTGTGCGACACGTCGCGCATCTTGCCGACGTTCGCGCGCAGTGTGTCGCAGCGCGCGGCATCGGCGCTCTCATCCGGCGGCGTGGAGCTGCTGGTCGGACGCCGCGCGACAGGCCTGTCGCGCGATCACGTGCTGCTCGAGGGCGGGACGTCCGTCCCGTGCGATGTCGTCGTGTGGGCCGGCGGCGTGCGCCCGCATCCTGTCGTGGCGACGTTCGGGCTTCCGGTTACCGCGGACGGGCACTTGATCGTGAACGCACGCCTCGAGGTGGAAGGCGATCCCGCGATCCGCGCCATCGGTGATTGCGTGCGCGTGGTGGAGGGCGGCCGCGAGTGGCCGACGACGATGCGGGCGATCGAAGCGATCTGGCAGGGCGCGGCGCTCGCGCGACTCACGGACCCGGATCCGCGCCGCGAGCCCAAGCCGCACCGATTGCACCGCGACTTCTCGTACGGCATCTCGCTCGGCCGCCGGCGCGCGGCGATCGTGAACGGCCGGTTCGTGGTCGGCGGCCGACCCGTGGTGGCGTTCCGGCGGCTGCTGCAGTGGGGCTATTACCAACGCATGCAGCGCGTGGCGGCCAAAGCCTAACGAGCGCCCGCCGCGACAACAGATGTCGCCGTGAGTCGATTTCGTGCGATTTATCCGTTATAGGTGTATGCCCCCATCGCGGAGACGAGTATGACCGGCACATTGACCTCCCCTTTACCGGCCTCGCGGGTGCTCGACGCGAACGCCGTGGCCGACCTGTCCCAAGGCCTGCGCGGACGCGTGCTCACCGCGGACACTCCCGGCTATGACGACGCGCGCACGATCTGGAACGCGATGATCGACAAGCGCCCGGCGGTGATCGCGCGGTGCGCGAGCGCGGCCGACGTCAAGCGCGCCGTCCGCTTCGCGCGTGAGACCGGCCTCGACATTGCCGTGCGCGGCGGCGGGCACAACATTGCCGGCAGCGCACTCGTGGACGGCGGTGTGGTGATCGACCTCTCGCCGATGAAGTCGGTGCGCGTGGATCCGGTGCGCCGCATCGCGGTCGTCGAGCCCGGCGTCACGTTAGGCGAGTTCGACCACGACGCGCAGGCCTTCGGGCTCGCCACGCCGGTGGGCATCAACTCCACCACCGGCATCGCCGGCCTCACGTTAGGCGGTGGCTTCGGCTGGTTGTCGCGCACCTACGGAATGACGGTCGACAACCTGCGCTCGGCCGACGTCGTGACCGTGGACGGTGAGCTCGTGCGCGCGAGCGAGCGCGAGAACGCCGACCTGTTCTGGGGCCTGCGCGGCGGCGGCGGCAACTTCGGCATCGTGACGGCGTTCGAGCTGGGGCTGCACCAGGTAGGCCCCGAGGTGATGGCCGGGCTCATCGTCCACCCGTTCAACGACGCCCGCGCGTTACTCCGCCGCTATCGCGAGGTCGCGCTCTCCGCGCCTAACGAGCTGGCGGTGTGGGTGGTGATGCGCAAGGCGCCGCCCCTCCCCTTCCTGCCGCCGGAGGTGCACGGCACCGAAGTCGTGGTGTTCGGCGTTCTCTACTCGGGCGACATGAAAGCGGGCGAGCGGGCGGTTGCGCCCCTGCGCACGATCGGGAAGCCGATCGCCGACGTGGTGTCGCCACATCCGTATACCGGATTCCAGGCCGCGTTCGACCCGCTGCTCGCGCCGGGCGCGCGCAACTACTGGAAGACGCACGATCTCGCGCCCCTGCCGGATGAGGCGCTGGATATCGCGATCGATGCCGTCAAGCGGCTGCCGGGTCCGCAGTGCGAAGTGATCTTGGCACAGATGGGCGGCGCCATCCGCGACACGAGCGAAGATGCAACCGCGTACAGCGGCCGCGACGCGGACTGGATCGTGAACGTGCACGGCCGGTGGAGCGACCAGGCCGAAGACGAGCGCTGCATCGGCTGGGCACGGCGGCTGTTCACGGATCTGACGCCGTACGCGACCGGCAACGCGTACGTGAACTTCATGGCGCACGATGAAGGCGATCGCGTGAAGACCGCATATGGAACGCATTACGCACGGTTGGCGGCGCTCAAACAGAAGTACGACCCGGCGAACATCCTGCGGACGAACCAGAACATCGTGCCCGCGGCCTGACGGCCCCGTCCGGCGCGGCGGCCGATGTGATACGTTGACGTATCGCTACGATACGCGTACGTTTCACTTCGTCTTCCGCGCCGGAGGCGCATCGTGCCCGCCTGCGTTCGGTACATCGTCACCGACGTCGATGCCGCCATCGACTTCTACACGCGGCACCTGGGGTTCACCGTCCAGATGCATCCCGCGCCCGCGTTCGCCGAGATCGCGCGCGACGAGCTGCACCTCTATCTCACGCAACCCGGACCGGGCGGCGGCGGCGCGCCCATGCCGTCGGGCGAAGCCCAGGCGCCGGGCGGATGGAATCGCATTCATCTCATTGTGCCGGACCTGAACGCGATGATCGCCACGTTGCGCGCGGCCGGATGCCGGTTCCGGAACGCCGTCGTGCAGGGCGTGGGCGGCAAGCAGATCCTGCTCGAGGATCCATCCGGGAATCTCGTGGAGCTGTTCGAGCCGAACACGGCGGCGTATCGCGCGCCGGGCCGGGCCAAATCCGGGTGAGCGCCCACGCCTAACGCGCGCACGGGATCGCGGCGGCGCGCGCCGGCGCGGCAGGCCGAGGACCCGCGCGTCGAGCGCTCCCGGCGGGTGATCCTGGGCGCGGCGCTCGATGAGTTGGGCGAGGCCGGGTACGGCGCGTTCAGCATCGAGTCGGTCGCCGAGCGCGCGGGCGTCGGCAAAGCGACCATCTATCGCCACTGGCGGCACAAGCTGGCGCTCATCGCCGATGCGTTCCGGATGCTGCAGGACGAGGGCGATCCGGAGCTCGTGACGGGCACGCCGCGCGAGAAGCTCGAGCGCGTCGTGCGGCACGTCGCCCAAGTCGCGAAGCACTCGCCGTTCTCGAAGTGTCTGCCGGCGCTCATCGACGCGGCCGAGCGAGACCCGGAGCTGCGCACATTTCACCGGCGGTTCCAGGCCGAGGCGCGGCGGCCGCTCATCGTGCTGCTCGAGCAGGGGATAAAGTCGGGCGACTTTCCGCGACATCTCAACGCCGAGCTCGCAGCCTTTAGTTTGCTCGGCGCGATCTTCTTTTGCCGCCTCATGACGAGCAAGCCGTTCGACCCGGACCGGGCCCGGGAGCTGGTAGACGTCGTGCTCGGCCAGCGGCCGACGGGCTGAGGCGAGAGCCTGCGCCTGTCGACGCCCGCGTTAGCTCGCGGGACTCGACGAACTTCATCCACTCATAAGAGATCGAGTGACTGCGCGCTGCGTGACGTTCTTGCGCGTCGCGTGACGAAGTTGCGCATGCTACGGCTGGTGCGTTAGCAGCGCCCGTCCTACCATACCCGCACATCGCTGCACGAAGCGGCGGTGCTCGGTTCAGAAGGAGGGTAGGCGTGGTTTCTACTGACGTTGGACCGCATGCAGGGGCAGCAGCGGCCTTAGGCCTGATCGACCTTGTCGGCTGCATGGCCTCAATCGCGGCGATCAAGGCGTCGCTCGCCTATCGCGGCTTCGCGCGCACGCTCGCCCGGATTCGCGCTCGAACGCCCAACGCAATGGACGGAGCTGATGCGCCCGATGAGGTGGTCGCACGGCTGGATCGAATCGTATCGATTGCGGCGGCATGGTACCCCGGGCGCGCGCTATGTCTCGAGCGCTCGCTCGTACTCTACGACCGGCTGCGCCGCGCCGGTGCGCGCGCCGAGTTCCGGTTAGGCGTCCAGGCGGTGCCGTTCGCGTCGCACGCGTGGGTCGAGCGGCACGGCGCGCCGCTCAACGACGTCCTCGAGCACGCCGAGCAGTTCACGCCTGTCACGTTAGGCACCCCGTGAATCTCTTCTGCTGCCTCATTCGCCACGGCGGCGACCCAGTGCCGCGACGGTGGCGCGTCCCGTTCGCCGCCGCCGCCGTGCGACTCGGTCTCGCACCCGTGGAGATCGAATGCCCAGGATTCTGGGGACTCACCGGTGGCAACTCCGTGGGCCGCCGTCCAACGGTGTGCACCGACGGCAATCGCATCGCCATCGGGACCGTCCGCCTCGACGTGGACCACGGCGATGCGCCGCCACCGGCGGATCTCAGGCGCGTGCTGCTAGCGTGGCCGAGCCAGGGTGCCGATGTCGCGCGATTGCGCGGCGACTTCGGCGTCGTGCTCTACGATAGTGCGCGCCACACTGCGTTCGCCGCTCGCGACGCCTTCGGCGTCGACGCGTTGTACTATCGCGTACTGCTGGGCGGCATTGCGCTCGCGTCGCGGGCGGACGTGCTCGCCCTCGACGCTGATGAATACGACCGCGGGTACCTCGCGGCGTTTCTCGCCGGCTGCGTGCCGGTCGAAGGCGCGACGCCGTTTCGCGGGGTGTCGGCGGTGCCGGTCGCGCCTCTCCTGCGCGACCAGGATGGTCGGTTGTCCATCGAGCGATGGTGGACGCCGGAGCGGTTCCTCGACGTCGAGCCGCGGCCAACGAGCGACTTGATCGACGACTTCCAGCATCGCTTCGCGTGTGCGGTGCGATCTCGCATGGGGACGCGCGAGCGAGACACGTGGTCCGAGCTGTCTGGCGGTCTCGATTCGTCGTCGGTTGTGAGCATGGCCTCGCACCTCGCCCAACGCGGCGACGTGCCGCACGGGCTTGCAGGCACGGTCACCCTGGTCGACCGGCACGGCACCGGCGGCGACGAACGACGCTACGTAGAGGCCGTAACCTCGGCGTGGCATGTGCCTAACGTGCAGCTGCTCGATGACACCCATGACGCGAACGACGATGATCCGCCGCCGATCACCGACCAGCCGACCGCATCGTATCTCGCGTACGCGCGCGACCGCCGCCTCGCGCGCGTGGTGCAGCGCGCAGGCGGGACCGTGCTCTTCTCCGGGTATGGCTCCGACCACTACTTGGGGGGCAGCGCCATCTTCCTCGCCGATTGGGCAGCGCGCGGCAGGTTAGTCGCGACCGTTCGCGAGGCGGCACGGTGGGCAGTCGTCGGCCGCGTGTCGGTGTGGGCGATGTTGTGGCACAACGTCGCCATCCCGCTTCTACCCGCGGCGCTCATGCGCCAGTCGTTCGATGCAGCCCGCCTTCCGGCGTGGATCGTCCCGGCCGCGATCCGCGACTACGGGCTCGAGAGCCGCGCGCTCGTCGCCCGCGTCGCGCGCGGGCCGTCAGGACGAAAGTACGTCACGGACATTCTGCTCGCACTCGAGAGCATGCCGGATGTTCTCGCGCTCCATGCCGTGATGCAGGACGTGGTCGAGGAGCGCCATCCATTCTTGGATCGCGCGCTCGTGGAGCTGTCGCTGGGCTTCGCGCCCGCCATGTGCGCACAGCCATGCGCGCGAAAGTGGGTGTTACGAGAGGCCATGCACGGAATTCTGCCGGAACTCGTGCGCACGCGGCATGGGAAGGGTTCGGTGGATGGCGCGTTCGCGCACTGGCTCACCCTAGAAAGAAGCCGCCTAACGCGCAAGGTCGAGGGTTCCGAAATCGCGCAGCTTGGGATCATCGAGCCCGGAGCGCTCAGGCGTGCGATTCAGAGGGGAGTAAACGGGGAGCCACATCTGCGCGCGGCGCTCGTCCGCGCATTTGCCTTGGAGCTTTGGTTGCTCGCGAGATCCGGTCGGTGGACGGCCGGCGGTGTCAGTCGTACCACAACAGCACCATCGCAGTTCGCACTTCAACCGTAACTCCAACATCACGAGGATTTACAAATGTCCACGTCCAAGAAGCCTTACGAGGCACCGGCGATTCGCAATAGTGCGAATCTGATAGGATGCACAGAAAACCGCCTGGTCAGTGCGGTCGAGGGAGATCTGACTCACCGCGATCCTTTCGGGACCGTTGGTTTCGGCGTCTGACCCGCTGGGCACCGCCTTCGTCCACCTTGCTGGTCCACCGAGCAGCGGCATCGTCGCGCGCGATGCCCGCTTCGGGCCGTCCCGATCAATTCGGGGCGGCTCGACGCGTATTCGTACGCGGCGTGCCAAGCGTGGTCGACAGCCACGCGAGAATCCGTGTCCACATGTCGCGTATGTTCGCGGGGGATTCGATCACGTGTCCGTCTCCAGCGTAGCGGACAAGCTCCGCTGGTTTGCCTAACCGGTACAGAGCATTGAAGAACTCTTCCGCTTGCTGGATCCCCTCGAAGTCCTGCTCGCCTTGAATGATCATGGTCGGCGTTTCGACGCGATTGGCTTGGAGCACCGGGCTGTCCTCGATGTATCGTTCCGGATACTGCCAGAGAGGACCTTCGAGCGACTGCTGGCCTGCCTCAGTCATCTTTTCGGGAGCCATCACGGTGTGCGCGAACGGCCAGGGTCTGTCCCACGGCCGGAACGCCCCGACATAGCTCACCAGGTCGCTGACTGCGGCAAGCGCGATTGCCGAACGAAAGCGTTTCGTGCGCGTGACAAGTGCGAGCGTCGTCCATCCGCCAAAGCTCTGCCCCATCACGGCGACGCGCGCTGTATCGACAACGCCTAACGAGGCAACTCGGTCGATCGCCGGTAGCACCGCCCCGGTGAGGTGCGGCGCCACAGGCCCGTCCACGCCCTGGGATGCCAGCGGAATCGACGGATACAGTACCGCATATCCATGCGTCGTGAGCAGCGACAGGTTGTACTGACCTGCCCACGTTCTGTCATCGCGCACGTCGGCCGTGTCTTCAAAAGTGAACCCGGCATACACCCATACGACGAGCGGATACGGTCCGTCAGGCGCGCCGTGGCGCGCCGCCGGTAACAGGAGTATCGCGCCAAGCGAATCGCCATCCGCGGCACGATACCGAAGAAAGACCTTCCGCGGATCAGCGATACTGTCGCTCCAGTCATTGATGGCGAATAGCGTCTGCAATCGGCCTGCGTCGAGCATCGCGATGGCGCGATCGCGCCGTCGCAGGATCAACCCGTCGGCGTGCGGAATGCACCCATCGAGGCGATACTTGGGAGGAAGCATACCAATGGAACGCACCGTTGTCGTGTCCGAGCCTACATCGACGCGATACGCTGTCGTGTGTCGCTCAGCGTCCTTCAGCGTTGCAACGATGCAGGGCGACCCAGCATCGTCGGCCAGCGATCCGAATTCGTGCAGCTCGAGCGTCGGTTGCCGTAAGGACGCAGGAAGCGCGTGGACGGGATGTCCGCCGTTCGCGTCGACGCGATAGAGGCTGCTGTCTGTGATGATGATTTTCTGCCGCCCGGCGCTCGCGGCCTGCTGAGCCGAGCATTGGGGCGTCGAGGCCGGACAGACCGTCGACGTGACACGTCCGGTATGCGCATCGATCCGCCAGAGTCCTGTTTCCCAACGGCCGGCAGCGGCCCACTTGCCGCGGAGCACGAGCGCGTCGCTGTTAGGCGTCCACGTCGGGACTGGCATGTCGTCGCCGGTTGCTCCAGGGTTCTGGAAATCGGCAACCCAGCGTATGGTATCCCGCCCACCCACGTCGACCAGCCCGAGCGCGTACTGGCTCATGGTACGCGTGAGTCGCTGATCGACGCGCGGAGGCTCGAGATGCGACGTCAGCACCGCAACTGTTCGATGGTCGGGCGACACGACTATGACGCGCCGGCCAGAAGTGGTCGGATCTCTCGGGATCGTCGCGAGCAGGCGCGTGGTATGGCGCTCCACATCCGCGACCACGATCCGCTCGTCGCGTAAATACGGCTGCACCTTTCCGGGAATGCTCTCGAGTACGCTAGCGGTCGATATCTTGCCCTCTCGCTGCGTCCGCCATCCGTCGATCGTCACGGACTCCGCCTCCGCGACAAGGTCGACGTGGGCGCGACCGCCAGCCGGGAGCAGCGGCACGAGCAACATCCTCGTGCCCAGCCACACAAGGGGCCGTAAATCAGCCGCCAACCCCGCTGCGCCGGCGAACACCCAGAGATCCACGTTGTGCGGGTCGACGAGCTGCGGAGCATGTTCGCCTAACCGCCAAGTCCACGCGCGAACGCACGTACATCCATCAGTGGACAGCATCGCGAGCTGTGTCCCGTCGGGTGACCAGACCGGGTCGAACCATCCGCTGTTCGTGAGCCCACCGTACGTCAGTTGCCGTTTCCGCCCATCGCTCAGACGGACGATCCAGATGTCGCGCCTGGTCCGCGAGTCGAGCAAGTCCGTGTGTACGCGTAGGGGCTCGCTCATCGGCCGCGCGACCTCGATGGCGACGTACTTCCCATCCGGGGACGGCACCACCGCGTCAAGCTCCTCGAGCTCCAGCACGTCATCCACGGTCAGCCCGCGCTGGGCGCCTGCTCGCGCGCCGTGACTCGCGATCGCCGCCGCACACGCTATTACCGTTACCCACCGCCGCGCGCTCACCACGTGGCACGCAATCCAACTACCGTTTGGCGGCCATACACCGCGGTGATGTTGTCGACCTCCGAGGCGTAGGAGTTGGTGAGGTTGTCCACGCGCACGAACGCGCCCACGCCGTGCGGCAGCCCTTGTGTGACACTCGCGTTCCACTTGAAGACCGACGGATAGTCCATGATGTACGCGCGCGGCGCCTGCGGGTTCGGATCTCCGCCGAATACCGCATTGAACAGCGCGATCCGGTCGTAGTTGCGAAACGATCCGACGTACGTGAGCCCGGCGTGCAACTGCGTGCGACCCAGCGTGAAACCGGTGTTGAAGCCGCCCGCCGTACGCGGGATGAGGAGCAGCCGATCGCCGGAGTGGTACTGTCCCGTCCCATCGCCTAACGCACCGCCGGACACCTGGTCCACTGTGCTGTGGAACACCGAGTAGGTTGCGCTGAACGTGAGCGGCGCCAGGGTGAAGGACCCCTCGAGCTCGACGCCGCTGTTCTTGATCCGGCCGATGTTCTGGTTCTGGTCGATCTGCGTCGTGTCCCCCGGCGCGCTCAGGATCACCGTCGTGATCATGTCGTCGACGCGCTGGTTGTAGTACGTCGCGCCGAACGTCGCGCGATTGCCGAAGTACAGGTCGACGCCGGCATCGAGTCCGCGCTGGCGCTCGGGTCCCAGGTCGGGATTGGCGACCTGAACGCTGAACGGCGCCGCGGCGAGGCTCGCCGACTTCTGGAACGGCAGTGGCGGCTGAATCGCGACGCCATACGATGCGCGTAGCTTGTAACCCACACTGCCGGCGTTGCCGGCGTATGATGCGCCGACCCGCGGCGCGATCGCCGACCCGTAGCCGGAACCGAAGTTGTCGTTGTGGTCGCCGCGCACGCCGGCCGTCAGGAAGAACCGGTTGGCGAAGCCAAGCTGCTCCTGCGCGAAGAGTCCGGTGTTGTCGTACGAGTCGCGGATGTAGGCGGCCCCCAGTGCGAACGTTCCATCCGCGTGTTCCGAGGCCGACACGCTCGACTCGGTGGTCGTCCAGTAATCTGCGCCTAACGTGAGCGCCGACGTCACCCTCGGCCCCAGATGCGCCGAGAGCGTGGTGTTGTACGCGACGCTCGCGCGCGACGTTGCGAATTCGCCGTATGCGCGCAGGCTGTCCGCCGGCGTGAGGAATCGCGGCGCCGTCGATCCGCGTGGATTGTCGTAGCCGTCGAATCCCAACACGATGTGATGCTGCCACCACGACGCGGTCGAAAACGACGCGGTGAGTCCGACGTTCTCATCCGACCGCGTGTCGCTCGGGAAGAACGGTTTGTCGAAGAACGCGTCGAATCCGGTTTCCCATCGGCCGTCGCGCACTGCCTGCGCCATGTACGGATCGATGGGCGCGATGTGATAGACGCGGTGCGAGTACTGACCGGTCAGGTCCAACCGGAGGCCGCCGAGGTCTCCGCCGACGCGCCCCGAGAAAACCGCGCGCTTGGAATCGTATTCGGGCGCCCACTCGCCGGTGCTCGTATACGACGCGCGTGCTGCGTAGTCGAACGCCGAATCGCCCGCGCTCACGCCTAACGAATGATCCTGATGGAACGTTTCCCCGCTTGCCCACTGACTCTGGACGCCGCCCGCCGACACCTGCGCATCCACCTGCGGATGCGTGAGCGATGCCGATCCGTGCTTGGTGAAGATCTGGATCACGCCAACCATCGCGCCCGCGCCGTACAGGGTGGACGCTTGGGGTCCGCGCGTGATCTCGATGTGGTCGATGCTCTTGGAATCGATCTGCGAGAAGGCGTTGCCATACGCGAGCTCGACGCCATCCAGGTAGATCTTGGCCGGCGACGACACACCCTGGTTGAAATCGATGCCGCCGCGGAAGGTGAGTCCCGGGTACCCATCGTGCGTGCCGTCGTCGATCGCTACTGCACCCGGCACCGTGCCGCGGAAAAGGCCATCCACCTGCGTTGCGCCGGACTGCTCGATGTCATGCGACGAAATCACAGTGATCGGCGATGGCACAGCCCGCACCTCGGTCGGCGCGATCGTACCCGTCACGACGACCTCGTCCAGCGATCGTGCCGTCGCGCGCAGCGCGAAGTCGATCGTGATTGCGCTGTCCAACGCGAACACGACTCGGCGCGTCATCGGCACGTAGCCGACACGGCGCGCCGTCACGCGATGCGGGCCGACCGATACTCCCGTTAGGCGAAATGACCCGTCGACGCCGCTCAGCGCCGCCCGGCCGGTGTCATCCACCGTCACGCGCGCCCGATCGACCGGCGCCCCCGACTCAGCATCGGTCACGCGACCGACCGCGTCGGCGTGCTCGGGCGTCGCGCGTATTGCGTTAGGCGCGTCCGGCTCGAGTACGATCTGCGTGGCCGACCACACCCGGGCGACGACGCCCGTGCCGGCAAGCGCCGAATCGAGCGCCTCGCCGACCACGGCGTTGCGTACGTGGACCGACACCCGGCGCGTCACGGGCACGACGTCGCTGCTGTACGACACGCTCTTGCCCCACTCCTTGGCAATGACGCGCAACGCCTCGCGCAGCGTGACACCGTCGACCGAGAGCGTGGCGCGCGATGGCGTCGCGCGCGATGCGGCGGGCACTGTCGTGCGCTCCGCCGTCCCGCCATAGTGCGGCGACGGCTGCTTCTGCTGCGCCCCCGCACGCACGGCGAGCAGGAGGCCGATCGCGATACCACCACCGACGACACATTTCATGGGAACGCCTCACTCGTTGGGGAGCGCCTAACGCACCGACACCGTGCGCGAGCGGTCAGTGCTGCGAAATCGGAAGCAGGACGGCGGTATCGGCGCGCCACGCGAGCCGCGTGCGCGTGCCGCGGGCGATGATGGCGAGGATGTCGTCGAGCGATTCGCGGTCGAACGAGCCGGTGAAGTCTCGATGGGCGAGCGACGAGTCGCCGATGATCACCGCGGTGCCGGACCAGCGCGTGAGATCTCTGGCCACGTCAGCGAGCGGCGTCGCATCGAACACCAGCGTG
>JAICLH010000246.1 GCA_025927495.1 Gemmatimonadaceae bacterium | reverse complement strand
TGAAACGTCGGTCGTGCGCACCGGCGATTCAACGCCTGACGCCTCCCACACCCCGGCGCACATTGTTTCAACTGGCGAGCGCAGTGCATCATTCGATCCGTCGTGGCGCGCGCCGCGCCGTCTCGCACCAACAACTGCCGCCGCGGGACCAACGCCCCGCGTGAGGAGCACAGATGTCTCTCGGCCACAACCTCTCGCTTTCCGCCGCACTCTCGCTGATCGTTGCGACGGCGTTGCCCGCGCAGGATGTCGCCAGCTATTCGCCCGGTGTCCGGCGCTATCACCTCATTGCCGTGACCACGCGGTCGACGGACCAAAATGGTCAGCATAGCGAGTTCAGAATCACGACCGAGCAAATCCTGTCCGTCAAGATCACCGCGCGCACGCCCGACACGCTCGACTTTTCCTACACGATGGATTCGAGCAGCATCGTCACTGATCCGCCCATGACCATGCCGGATATCTCCGGCATGAAGGGCACCGAAGTGCACGGTGCCATGTCGCCGTCCGGCAAGGTCTACAGCTACGCGTCCGCCGTCGATACCAACGATGCTGACAAGCAACAGCTCGTCGCCGGGATGAGCAAGTTTCTGGTCCCGTTGCCGCAGCACGCGCACGTCGGCAGCAGATGGATCGACACGACGAACAAGAACACGGAGCAGAACGGCAACCGGCTCGACCAGCGCACGATCACCACTTCGACCATCCTCGCCGACACCACGTACGACGGTCAGCGCGCCTGGCGCGTCCGGCGGCAAGACGATCTGTCCATTGCCGGCGCGCAGTCTTCGTTAGGCAGTCACCAGACGCTCGACGGACACGGCACTGGCGATGCGATCTACTATATCAGCAGCACCGGCGTCTATCTCGGATCCGTCGGCAACCAGACGACGCAGGTGAAGCTCACGGAAAAGGAAAGCGGCCGGACGACCCCGGGTACTCTCGCGGCCACCTTGCGGGTCGAGCTCCTGCACTAGCGTCCACATCGGCGCGATTCACTCGTCGCCCGACGGTCGCCGCGACCGCTTTCGGTCCGCGCGCCGCTTCTTGTCCGCCAGGCGACGCTCCACCGCCGCAGGCGGCGTTCGCGTCGGCACGCGCCGCTTCGGCACCACGAGTGCCGCCCGCACGAGCGCCGCGAGGCGTTGCTCCGCTGCATCACGGTTCCGGCGCTGGCTGCGGAATTCGCTCGCGACCACCCGCACGTAGCCCGCCGCATCCACGCGCGACGCCAGCCGCTCGAGCACGCGCGCCCGGGCGGCGTCGCCTAACGATCGTGACGTCGACGGCCGCCACAGCAGCTCGACCCGCGTCGCCGACCGGTTCACATGCTGCCCGCCCGGCCCGCTCGACCGCGTCGCGCGCGCGTCCACTTCGGCGCGCGCGCTCGTCACGCGCCCGTTCACCCGCAGTCCCTCGCTCACGCCGGAACCGGGCCCTCCGCCGCCGCCCGATGCACCCGCACGGCCGCGACGCGCTTCCCGTCCATGGCCACCACCTCGAGCTCGCCGCCGGGGAACGGGACGCGGTCACCCACCTTCGGCAAGCGCCCGAGTTGCGAAAACACGTAGCCGCCTAACGTCGACCAACTGCCCTCGGGAATCCGGATGTTGTGATCCGATCGCACGTCGATCAGCGACATCGACCCCGCGAGCTCCAACATGCCGTTCTGCATCAGCGCGTCGCGCGCCGCCACATCGTACTCGTCCGCAATGTCGCCGATCACCTCTTCGATCAGGTCCTCCATCGTCACGATCCCGGACGTTCCGCCGAACTCGTCCAACACGACCGCCATGTGGGCGCGCGTGCGCCGCAGGTCATCGAGCACGCGCTCCGCCGCACGCGTGTCCGGCACGTACATCGCTTCGCGCACGAACCGCTTGAGCGAAAACGGCTCGCGACCGTCGCGCAGCCACAGATCCTTTGCCAGCAGCACGCCCACGATGTCGTCCAGCGTTTCGCCGTACACCGGATAGCGCGAGTAGCGTTCGCGTCGCAGCACGTCCAGGACCTCGGCCTCGGTGGCGTCCGCCTGCAACGCCACGACTTCCGTTCGCGGACGCATCACATCGCGCGCCTTCTTGTTGTGAAAGTCGAACACGCCCGCCAGCATGAGCGTGTCGCTCTCGTCGAGAATCCCGTGTGCGCGCGCCTGCATCACCAGCAGCCGCAGCTCTTCCGGCGAATGCACGCGCGCGCTGTCCTCAACCGTGTGCAGGCCGAGCAAACGCAGAAACGCGTTCGCCGCGCCGTTGAGCACCGCGATGAACGGCCGCATCACGGTCGAAAAGAACCGGAGCGGCAGCGCGACCCATCGGCTCACGCCCTCGGGGTTGAGCAGCGCCATGGACTTCGGCGCGAGTTCGCCTAACACGATGTGCAGGAACGTGATGATCACGAAGGCGCTTGTCACCGCCGCCGCGCTGTGCGTCACGGTCGGCGAGGGCACGTAGCCGAACGCACGCAGCAGCCGGTCGAGCACCGTCGCCATCGTCGCTTCGCCGATCCAGCCCAACGCGAGCGACGAGAGCGTGATCCCGAGCTGCGTCGCCGAGATGTACAGGTCGAGATGTTTGAGCGTCTCTTGAACGATCTTCGCCCGCCGATCGCCGCGACTGGCTAACGCATCGATCCGGCTGCGCCGCGCCCCCACCAGGCCGAACTCTGCCGACACGAAAAAGGCGTTGGCGAGCACCAACAGAAGGACCGCGAGCAGTCGGACCAGGATCGCGCCCGCGGTGAGGTCATCGGGTGGTGCAGCCACGTAACTCCTTGGCAGAGGCAGTCGTCGAAGATATAGCAAAACGCCAGGCGTCGCGGTACGTCCGCCTCTCATTTCGCGAGAGACGCCCGGCTTCGATACCGTCTGCACGACGGACTAAGGCGCTCGACCGCCGACCCTCTCGACCACAACGATGCTCGACCAGCGCCGCGTCCTTCGGTGGATTTACATCGGCCGCCTCTCGCTGGCCTCGGCAATTTTCGTCGCCGCGGTGCTCGCCTGGCAAGCCGCCGAAGCGCGCGTCACGCTCATCGCATCGCTCGCCGTCATCACCGCCCTCATCGTGACGACGGTCTCGGTCTGGTACGGCGCGCAAGCAAAACGCCCGGTCGGCCGCGGATTCTTCTACCTGCAGGCAGTCTTCGACGTCGCGCTCGTCACGGCCGTCGTGCACGTGACCGGCGGCCAGCTGTCGCAGTTCGCCGCACTCTACATTCTCGTGACGGCCGGGGCGTCCTTGCTGCTCCCCGCCGGCGGCGGATTGCTCGTCGCGGCCCTCGGTATCTCGTGCTACATCGCCGACGTGGTCGCGTCGCGCAACGGCGCGTTGGACATCGGAATGATGCTCCAACTCACCGTGTTCGCCGGCGCGGCGTTGGGCGTCGCCTACCTGAGCGCACGCCTGAAGGAAGCTGGCGTCGACCGGGAAGAGCTCGAAGCCCAACTCGCGCTCGCGCGTCTGCAGGCCGAAGACATTCTGCGCAACATCCGCAGCGGCATCGTCACCATCGGGGCCCAACACCGGTTGCTCTTCGCCAACCCTGCCGCCGGCGCGCTGCTCGGCTTCGATCACGATACGGCGCGTGGTCGCCCGATGAGTGAGGCCATTGCCGGCGCGTGTCCGGCCCTCGCCGCGGCGCTCGACCATGCCCTGGCCGATGGCGAACGCGTCACGCGCGGCGAAGCCGTCATCACACAAACCAGTCGCTCGTTTCCGATTGGCTTCACCACCACGATCCTCGATGCCGATGAGGATGACGCCTCGCGCTCGGCAACCGCGATCTTTCAGGACATCACGGACAACAAGCGCCTCGAGGAGCTCCGGCTCCGCGCGGAACGCCTCGAGGGAGTCGCCGAGTTGAGCGCGTCGCTCGCGCATGAAATCAAGAATCCGTTGGCCTCCATCCGCAGCGCCGTCGAGCAGTTGGCGCGCGCGCCCCGCGCCACCGACGATGAACGAACGTTAGGCAGACTGATCGTGCGCGAATCCGATCGTCTGGCGCGGCTCCTCACCGAGTTTTTGGACTTCGCGCGCGTGCGAAAGACACGCGGCGATCTGGTCGACATCGGAGAGATCGCCCGCGCTGCGACGAGCCTCACCGCCTCACACCCCGACTGTTCGCGCGGCATCGACGTCGCGTACCAGCCCCCGCGCACGCCGATCCTCGTCGAAGGCGACGAGGATCTGCTCCACCGCGCGATCTTCAATATCACGCTGAATGCCGTTCAGGCGTCGCCCGAGAACGGTCGTGTCATCGTCGAGGTGAGCTGCCTCACCCGTGACCAGATCCCGCCCGGCGTCGTGTTTCGCGACGGTGCCGTTGCGCTCCGCGTGACGGACGGTGGCCCGGGCATCCCCCCCGCGATCAAGGACCGCGTGTTCGATCCGTTCTTCACCACCAAACCCGGTGGGACAGGCCTCGGCTTGCCCATTGTGCACCGCGCGATCGAAGCGCATCGCGGGTGCGTGCTCCTCGACACCGGCAAGCGCGGCACGCGCTTCACGGTGCTGCTCCCCTTGCCGCAGCCCGCCGGCGCTGAGGCCGCATGACATCCACACCCGTCGTCAAACCGAGCGTCCTCGTCGTCGATGACGAGACAGGCATCCTCGAGACGCTCCGCATCCTGCTCAAGAACGAAGGCTTCACGCCCCACGTTGCGTTAGGCGGCAAACAGGGCCTCGACCAGATCGCCGCGCTCGCGCCGGACATCGTGCTCACCGACGTCCGCATGCCGAGCGT
>JAICLH010000128.1 GCA_025927495.1 Gemmatimonadaceae bacterium | reverse complement strand
TACGGGTAGAACGGTTGGGCCGGCGGACGCCACGCGGCGCCGACCAGCACGGTCACGTCGACGTCGTGTAACGAGTCGCGGCGCGCCATCATCTGCGCCACGCCCATCGCCCGCGCCACGGACTCCGCCCACTCCTGGTGCCCCGTCCGGTCGAGCACCAGCGTCGTGTCGCGCGGCGGGCCGGCGGCGTTGCCCGACTCCACGACATCGTAGCCCCGGTCGCGCAGATAGAGCGTCGCGCGACGCGCCAGCCCGACCACGCGAGACGCGTTGAGGACCTCGACGCGCACGCGGACGCCGGCCGGCGCGCGCGCGTCGCTGCTGCCTAACGCAACGACCACCCCGCCGGGACGCCGCGCCGGCTTGCGCGTCGCCACCACCGCGCCGCCGATGAGCGCGCCCAACAGCACCAGCGCGACCAGGATGCGGATGCCCCAGCGCTCGATCAGCGCACCGAGTTCCACAGCGCCACCGCGGTTGGATACAACTCGTGCCCCTCGCGCAACGCCCACTCGAGCCGGTGCCTCACGACCTGGCGAAAGGTGCCGTCGAAGTCGCGCGGCACCTGCGCCGCGAGGTAGGCGCGATCGGTCCGCGCGAATTTGCGCCCGGGCTCCAGATAGTCGGCCATGTACAACGCGCGGCCCGTTTGATCCCACGTGTCGGAGCCGATGGTGTGCCAGCGAATCGCATCGAGCACGTCGCGCCGCGTTTCACCGCCCTTGGCCAGGCGGTTGGTCGCGGCCGGACCGTGCAGGAGTCCGACCGGCAGCGTTCCATCGACGGCCCACACGCGCAGCTCGGCCTCCGTCGCGTCGCGCAGCGCGTCGTGCCAGAGCCCCGCGTCGCGCCACGCCTCGCACGCGTCGCGCGACAGGCCTAACGCATGCGCCCACTGCACGAGCAGCGACGTCACGCGCGCGATGTGCGCGCGGCGCGGCGGCGATACCTGCGCCCACGCGGGCAGCTCAATCGAAGCCGCGTCGAACATACGGCTCGAGGACGGCGTGGTTCCGGATACTGGTGCGCGCGACGTAGTTCCATCCCTTGAGCTCCGCGCCGCGACCAATGGACGCGTCCACGATGCGCGTGTACGGGCCGATCACGCACTCGCTGCCGATCTCCGTCTGCCCCTCGAGCACCGCGCCCGGATAGATCACGCTGTCGGCGCCGATGCGCACGTCGGCGTCGATCCAGGTCGTCTCGGGCAGGACGAAGCTCACGCCCGCCGCTTCGTGCTTACGCACGAGCCGGTTCCGTAAGGCAACAGACGCATCGGCCAGCGTGTGGCGATCGAGCACGCGGATCAACTCGTCGGGCGACGTCGCCGCGATGCGCACCGCCCCCGCCGGCTGCCGCGGATCCTCCGCCGATGCCAGCGCCGGCCCCTCGCCACCCACCGCGATGTATCGGCCGTCCGCCTGCGCATCCGGCAGCCCGGCAATGCCGCCCTCACCCGCGCGCAGCAGCCGCGCGATGGTCGGCGGCGCGACTAACGGAGACGCGCCATCGACGAGCACGCACACGCCGGGCGCGGTGACCGCCGCGCGCAGCGCCACCAGCTCCTGTCCGTCGGGAATCGGATCGATCATCACCGGGACCGACGTCTCCGGCATGGCGAACATCGTGTTCGCGCGGTGAAGCACCCGCACGACGCACGGTGCCGGCGACACGGTTTCCAGCGCGCGCACGACGTGCCAGACGATCGGCCGGCCGGCTAACGGATGCAAGTAGACGCTGACGCGCGACCGGAACGTATCGCCGTCATCAAGCGCTGCGACGACGGCACTCCACGTCACGAGCTGCCGAGGATGGCGTTGTCGATGAGTCGTGTCGTGCCCACGCGCGCCGCGATCGCCACGATCGTGCCCTGCTCCGCGACTGCGACCGGCTCCAGCCGCATCGGGTCCACGATGGCCAGGTAGTCCACTTGTACCTCCGGCTCCGTGGCCAGAATCTCCCAGCCTAACTGCTCCAGCTCCACCGCATCGTATTGTCCGCCATCGAACGCGTCGGCGATGCCCCGCAACGTGCGCGACAACACCAGCGCGCGCTTCCGCTCCTCCGGCGACAAATACGCGTTCCGGCTCGACATCGCCAGACCGTCCTGCTCCCGCACCGTCGGCGCCACGATGATCCGCACGCCGTAGTCGAGCTCGCGCGTCAACGAACGAATGAGCGTTGCCTGCTGAATGTCTTTCTGCCCAAACACCGCCACCGTTGGCTGCACGATATTGAACAGTTTCGTCACCACCGTGAGGACGCCGGTGAAGTGGCCCGGCCGGGCCGCGCCTTCCCACCGGTCCGCGAGGCTCAGCGGCGTCACCACAACCGTCCGGTCGCCGGCGTACATCTCCTCGACCGGCGGCGCGAACAGCACGTCCACGCCGCGTCGCTCGGCCTTCATCGCGTCGCCTTCGAGATCGCGGGGATAGCGCGTGTAATCCTCGTGTGGTCCGAACTGCATGGGATTCACGAACACGCTCATCACCACGACCGCGGCGTGACGCCGCGCTTCGTCGGCGAGCTGCAGATGGCCCTCGTGCAGATAGCCCATCGTGGGAACGAGTGCCACACCTTGCCCGCGGCGCCGTGGCTCGGCGAGCGCGCTGCGCAAGGCAGCGATCCGATCTATGATCCGCATGCTAGAAGCTATGGTCGTCATCGGGGTAGCGGCCGGCGCGCACGTCCTCGCCGAATTGACGCACGGCAGACCGCACGTCGTCGGCAAGCGTCGCGTAGCGCTTGAGGAATTTGGGTGCGAAACGATCGTTGAGTCCCAACATGTCGTGCAACACGAGCACCTGGCCGTCGCAGCCCACCCCGGCGCCGATGCCGATCGTGGGCACCGACACCGCGTCGGTTACCGCGCACGCCAACGATGCCGGGATGAGCTCGAGCACGATCGAGAACACGCCGGCATCCTCGAGACGCTTGGCCTGCTCGACGAGCGCGGCGGCATCACGCTCGTCGCGCCCCTGCACGCGGCTCCTGCCTAACGCATGCTCGGATTGCGGCGTGTAGCCGAGGTGGCCCATCACGGGAATGCCGACGGCCGTCACGGCTTGCACCGCCCGCAGGACATCGGCGCCGCCGCCCTCGAGTTTCACGCTGTCGGTGCCCGACTCCTGCATCACGCGCCCGCAGTTGGTCACGGCCTGCTCGGCGCTCACCTGATAGGTGAGGAACGGCATGTCCACCGTGAGCAGCGCGCGCTTCACGCCGCGCCGCGCCGCGGCTGCGTGATGGATCATTTGATCGAGCGTCACCGGTATCGTCGTGTCGTAGCCCAACAACACGGTGCCCGCCGAGTCGCCCACGAGCACGATGTCCACGCCACTCTCGTCGACGAGGCGCGCGAACAGCGCGTCGTACGCCGTGAGCACGATCAGCTTTTCGGGGCGGCCTTTCCGTGCGCGCACGTCGCGAATGCCGACGCGCTTGACGCTCGATTGGGATGCTGTGCCCTCGCTGCTCATCGCTCTCCGGCCTTCGCTTTGAGCTCCGCGAGCTCCCGATCCCAGAAATCGCGCGACCCAAGTCCCCGATGCGGCACGGTGAGGTCGGGATCGGCAACGGTCTGCGCGTCGAACATGACGATATCCAAGTCCAGTGTCCGCGGTCCCCACCGGATCGTGCGCTCGCGCTTGGCGTCGTGCTCGATCGCATGCAAGGCGTCGAGCAGCGCGTGGGGCGCGAGCGTCGTTTCGAGCGCGACCATTTGGTTGAGGTACGGTCCGCCGCCGTTCGGGATGTTACCCAATGGAGCGGTTTCTTCTACGGAAGATGCGTCGAGTATGCGGCTTCCCGGAAGCGCTGCAAGCCGCGCGCGGGCGAAGGCCAGATAGCCGGCTCTGTCGCCCAGGTTGGATCCGAGCGCGATGTAGGCGATGTCACGCATCTGTTGACAGCGCCGGAACGTACGGGCATCGTCCGCGCGTGTCAAACCTCGCGTCGTGGACAGTCTGACCGCCCGGCATCTTGCGCGCGAGCTGGACGAGCGATGGCGGGGCCGGCGCTTGGACGGCTGTCGCTTCGACCGCGGCGCGCGGGCGCTGTCGGTGACGGTCGACGGACGCACCCTGCGCTTCGAGTTGGACCGCGACAACGTGCGAGCGGTCGAGTCCGAGTCCGCGGAGCGTGCGAGTGGCGCCATGCGAGGGTGGACCGTTCGCGCAGTGCGTGCGCCCGTCGACGACCGCCGCATCATCGTCGAGCTCGTGCGCCCAGGCCGATTCAAGGGATCGGTCGAGCGCCGCGCCGATCTCATCGTGAGCGCGCTGCCCCGCGCGCGCGGTGCACTTCTACGCGACGCGGGCGGCGCCAAGCTCGCGGCCGTTGGGTCGGAGCTCCCCCCGTCGGTCGAGGCGCGTCCCGTACTGAGCGATGACATTGTGGCCGCCGCCGCGCGAACCGGCGATGCGCCCTCGCTGCTGGGCGGCCGCTGGATGAGTCCGATCATCGCGACGTGGATGATCGCCAACCCGGCCGATGCAGTGGACCGATACCATCTGATGTGCTCCGATGCACCCGCGCGTCCGGCGCGGTGCGGTGCGCAGCTGGTGCCATTTCCGTTCTGTGCCGACGCGACATTCGTGGACTCGCTGATCGACTCGGCGAGTGCGCCTCTCGGCGAGGACGCGGCCGAGGCAGCGCACGGGGCACGACAGCGGCGCGCGATCGAGCGGATGCGCGCGGAGCTCGAGCGGGCGCGCGACGCGCCGGATGTGCGCGCCGCCGCCGACGCACTGGTCGCGATGGGCGACGTCGCCGCGCCTCGGGCGGTGCCGCTGCCGGGCGGCGTAGCGTGGCCGGTGGACGTGCGGCCGGGCGAGCGCGCGCCGGAGGCGGCACAGCGCCTCTATGCGGACGCACGATCCAAGGAACGGGCGCTGGCTACGCTGCCGGCGCGGCTCGCGGCCGCGGCCGCGCACCCGCCGGCGTCTAGCCCAACTCAGTTAGGCGAAGCCACGTCGCGGCCCCCCGCGCGGCCGGCCGCGCCCCGCCTGCCGTATCGGACGTACCGGTCGTCGGGCGGGCTCGCCATCTGGGTGGGCCGCGGCGCGGCATCCAACGACGAACTGACCTTCGGCGCGGCGGCGCCCAACGACGTGTGGCTCCACGCGCGCGACGCCGCCGGCGCGCACGTCGTGCTCCGATGGACCAACGCGGATGCGCCGCCGGGGCGCGATCTCCGCGAAGCCGCCGCCCTCGCCGCCTGGCACAGCACGGCGCGCGGCGCCGCCGTGGTGCCGGTCGACTGGACGCGGCGCAAGCACGTCCGCAAGCCGCGCGGGGCGAAACCCGGGACCGTGATCCTGCGCGAGGAGCGCACGATCATGATCCGACCGGACGCGTCGCTCGAGCGGCGGCTGCGCGATCGGCGTTAGGCGCGGCGCGTCACTGCGCGCCGTTCCACGCCGTGAACGGCTTGGGCGTCGTGAACGGCGCCCCGACCTCGATCACGATATCGGTGTGGTCGCCCAACTTGATCGCGCGCGGGTCGCCCGCGTACACGTGGCCGTCCACCCAGACGCGCATCTCCTCGCCTGTCTTGAGCTCGGCGCTCGCGGCCGCCGTGCGGCTCAAGGGCTGCACCCAGATGTCGAAGAAGTCTCCTAACGTGAACGAGCGGTTCACCGGCGCCTCGATGTGGATGATCCCGTCGGGCGTGTGCGTGTGCAGCCAATACAAACACGGCGCGTGGCTCGGCCGCCCAACGTTGTACGGCACTCCGACCGGTGTGCCGTGATCGTAGATGGCGAGATGCTGATGAATGTGGATGCGCTGCCCTTCCAGCTCGTCGCACGAAATGCCGGCAATCGGCTGGCCGCGCGGGTGCGCGTACTGGGCGGCGGCCGGCACGGCGAGCACCGATGCCGACGCCGCGACGGCGAAGGCCAACCACGTACGGATTGTCATGTCGGATGTTGTTGGATGGGCAATCGGAAATCGAACAGGAAACTCATCCGCGCGCGTGCGTGTCGAGGGCGGCGCGGAGCGATGCAATGAATCCGGCGGCTGCGTCCACACTTTCTTCTGCGTGACGGACCAGCGCGCTGCCCACCGCGATACCGTCCGCCAACCGCCCAACCACAACCGCCTGTTCCGGACGCGCAATACCGAATCCGACGCAGATCGGAAGCGACGCTGCCACACGCAGGCGCGCCACCGTGGCGGGCAGATCGGCCGGGACATCGTCGCGAGCGCCCGTCACGCCTAACCGGCTGATGAGGTACACGAAGCCGCTGCCGTGCCGTGCGATCTCGGCCATGCGTGCCGCCGGCGTGGTGGGCGCCACGAGTCGCACGAAGTCGAGCGGACCGGCCGCGATTCGCGCCTCGAGCGCCGGATCCGCGCCGACCGGCAGATCGGTGAGGAGGAGACCGCTCGCGCCGGCCCGCGCCGCGCGGTCGAGTGCGTCGTCGCCCGCCGCGAGCAGCGGATTGAGATACGTGAACACGACGGTCGGCACGTCGACGGCTGCCTCGGCGATGAGCTCGAGGACGCCGTCGAACGTCATCCCGTTGGCGAGCGCGGTTTGCGAGCTCGCCTGAATGGTCGGGCCATCGGCCAATGGATCCGAGAACGGAACGCCGACTTCGATGATGTCGGCGCCTGCGCGCGCGATCGCGCGCATCACCGCGAGCGAGCGCGCGCGGTCGGGGTGTCCAGCGGTGATGTAGGCGACGAGAGCTTTGCGCCGCTGCTCGGCCAGCGCGGCGAATTTGTGGGCGATCGGGTCAGATGTAGTAGTCGCTGACGCGGATACCATAACGGTCGGGATCTCCCACCTTGATGATCGTGCGCTTGAACACGCCGCCTGCATCCCGTTCGGTGAGATCCACGAGCGTGCCCGGGAAGAGCACGTTGCCGCGCTCGTCGCTGACGATCTTTACGATAGGGCGCGAGATCGCGTCGGGGGAGGGGTTGGCGCCGTGCACCAGCGCGAGCTCGAACGTGTCGAGCACGACCAACGTGCCGACCGGATAGTGGCCGACGAGGCTCATGAACGCTTTGACCAGCACCTGATCCATGCCGCGGCGCGGGTTGATGCGCATCTCCTGGAGCACGTCGGCCGGCGACAGCGGGATGGTCTGGTAGGCCCGGCGCGACGTGGCCGCATCGAACCCGTCGGACACCGCGACGACCTTGCTGTAGATGCTCATCTCGCGCGGCCTCACGTGACGCGGGTATCCGCTCAGATCCGTCTTCTTGTGGTGCTCGAACGCGACGACCATCGCGCGGTACGGGATGTCGTTCTGGCCGCGCATCTGGAAGAGCTGGAGGACGCCGAGCCACGGGTGGTTGCACACCGTGCGCCATTCGTCCTCGGTGAGCGAGCCGGGCTTGTTGAGGATGTCGAGAGGCACGCGCGCCTTGCCCACGTCGTGCATCAGGGCGCCCACACCCAGATCGTACAACTGCAATCTGGTGAGGCCGAGCTTTCTGCCTAACGCAACGGAGAAAATGCACACGTTGACGCTGTGGGTGAACGTGTACTCGTCGTAGTCGCGCAGCGTGGTGAGCCCGATCAGCGACGTCTCCTCGTTCAGGATCTGGTCGACGATGCCCTGCACCACGCGCTTGATCTTCTTGATGTTCGGACTCCGGCCCATCCGCACGGAGTTGATGACGTCCTTGGTCACCGACACCGACTGCGCATACGTCCGCTTGGCGGCCTCCTTGGCTTGCACCTGGCTGGCCGCATCCGCCGCGTCGGCAGCCGAGAACGGCCCGAGCTCGAACACCGTCACGCTGGCATCGGACAGATTGCCGCCTAACGCGTGCAGGCGCGTATCCGGGTCGCCCGACTCGGGCTGCTGCAACAGCGTGAGGAACACGACCCAGTCGCGCATGGTCGTGTCGGCGCGCAGCCGGCACACACCGGCGCCGGACTCGCGGAATGCCGAAATGATGCGGCTGAACGTGGCGTAGTTGTCCAGGTCAAGGCGGAGCCTCGTGCCGTTGATGAAGATGAATTCACCCGTGACGCGGATATCCACGTCGCGCTCGCGGCGCCACAGATCGTTGGCGATGCGGACGAGCTCCTCCATCGTCTTTTGCACCACCGGATTGTCGGGCGGATACATCTTCACGGTTCGGAGCGCGCCGTACAGCGCCATGAGCAACTCGCGGCCGACCTTTCTGATGAATCCGTCGCCGCCGCGCTCGCCGATTTCGGGTTGCGCGTTCGGCGCGAACCCGCCCATGGCCGCGGGGATGGGTTGCGCGCTCGTCACGACGCGCCTCCGCGCAGCGCCTTGTTGATGGCACTGCGGACGCGCACGTCTTTGTCGTCTGCCGCCTTCCGCAGCACCTCGAACGCCTGGTCGGACCCAATGCGGCCTAACGCCATCGCGGCGCAGGCGCGCAGCTCCGGGTCCACGCGGAGTCTCAGGAGCGCGCTGCGGCCGTTGAGCAGCGCATCGAGCTGCGGAATGCCCGCGTCGCCGGCGAGCATGCCGTACGCCTCGAAGTACGTCATCTTTTCGGTGAGGTCGGCGTCCTTCACCGCGCTCCCCTTCACCACCGCCTCCACCTTCGGCAGCGCCGCGCGATGGCCGCGCGTACTCAGCGTGCGCACCGCCGTGAGGCGGACGTCGCGATCCGCATCCTCGAGCGCCGACTCGAGCGCGCGCAGCGCGCCCGGCGACCCGATCTCCGACAACGCCTGCACCGCGCCTAACCGACGGCCGACGCTCCCGTGCGACAGACACCTGAGCAGATGGCCGACCGCCGCCGGCGTCTTGAGGTCCGCCGCGCGCCGCATCGCCTCCACCGCGACCTGCTCGTCGTCGGCGGCGATGAGCTTGAGCAGCTCCGAGATGTTCGATGACGCAAGCCGCGCGGCCGTCCGCTCGAGCATCGTGCGCAACTCGGCCCGCTGCGTCTGCTTCAGCCCGGAGAGAATGGTGCCTAACGTGTCGCCCTGCAGCTGGTCGAACAGCGCGTCGAGATCTTCCTGCGGCGGCATCACAGTCGCGTCGTTGAGCGCCGACACGAGCTGCGACAGCACGCTCGGGCTGCTGATCAATCCCGGCAGCGCCAGGAGCTTCTGCCGGTGCGCGGGCGAGAGGTCGCCCGCGCGCTTCACCACCACCGCGGCCTCGCGCAGCAGCAGCGCCACCGCGCCGTAGTCGCCCGCCGCGAGCAGGTGCGGCATGATCTGCTCGAGGATCGTGCATACCTCGTCGCGCACCTCGGGCGCCGGCTGCGTCTCCGCGATGTCGAACAGAATGCCGAGCACGTTGCGGCGGAGATCGAGCGTCTGCTCTCTCTGCACCGCCTCGCGCAGATAGTCGATCTCCTGCTCGTCGAGGAAGTAGAGCGAGCCATCGAGATCTTCCATCCTCACGATGCCGCTGCGGTCGGTCTCCTTCGACACGTCCTCCTGGATGTCCGCCACCGAAATCACGGGCGGCGGGTTGGAGGGATCGTTTGCAGTCGCGGCCGCCGCTTCGGCGGCCTCGACGACGTCGTCCCCCATCCCTTCGCTAATGTCGATGAACCGGTATCGCAGGTACGCGAACTCCTGCTCCCACAGCAGCGTGAGGAGATCGTCTTCGTCGGGGGACGCCTTGCGCACGCGCTGCATGATGTCGAGGAGTGTCGCCACTTCCTCCTGCTCGAAGCCCTGCATGATCGTGAGCTCGCGCAACCCGTCCTTGTAAAACACCCACGGCAGGCTCTCGGCGCGCGAGCCCTCGTGGTGAACGCTCCGCCCCATCCAGCGGAACTCGGACTCGGAGATCTGGAGAACGAGCTCCGTCGTCACCTCCCACATCGGCACGAACGACGTGCGCAGTCCCTCGATCGATCGCTGGTAGATCGGATTGTTAGGCAGGTAGAGCTGGTGCGTCTTGACCGCGCGCACGAAATGGCGCACGAACTCCTCGACGAGCTGCGGCGAGAATGGCGGCTCCGGGAGCGTCTGGTCGGCGGTCAGCGGAGCTGCCGCAGCCGTGAGCGACGTTGCGGTCACGCGTCCGCGTCGGCGGTCAGAATCTCGCTCACTTGCGTCACGTCCTTGTCGCCGCGGCCACTCACGCAAATGAGCACCGGCGCGTCGGCCACCCACCGCCCGCGCTGCGATGCGACCCATGCAACGGCATGTGCGGTTTCGAGCGCCGGGATGATGCCCTCGAGGCGGCTCAACATCTGAAAGCCGTCCAGCGCCTGCGTGTCGGTCACCGACACATACTGCGCGCGTCCGGATTGCTTGAGATACGAGTGCTCGGGACCGACACCCGGATAATCGAGACCCGCCGAGATCGAGTGCGCGGGGTGCACCTGGCCGTGCTCGTCCTGGAGGAGATAGCTGAGCGATCCGTGCAGCACACCGGGCGTACCCCGCGACAGCGACGCCGAATGACGCTCAGTGTCGAGTCCCTCGCCCGCTGCCTCGACACCCACCAGCTCGACCTCGCGATCCGCCACGAAGGCGTGAAAGATCCCCATCGCGTTCGATCCGCCGCCGACGCAGGCCGCCACGGTTGCCGGCAGCCGGCCGGCCTGCTCGAGCATCTGTGCACGCGCTTCCCTGCCGATCACCGATTGCAGGTCGCGCACAATGCGTGGATAGGGAGCCGGCCCGACCACCGAGCCGATGATGTAGTGGCTATCAGTCACGTTCGTTACCCAGTCGCGAATTGCTTCGCTCGTGGCATCCTTCAACGTCTTCGTCCCCGACGTCACCGGACGCACTTCCGCGCCCATGAGCCGCATCCGAAAGACATTCAGCGCCTGGCGCCGCATGTCCTCTTCGCCCATGTAGACCACGCAGTCGAGACCGAACCGGGCGCACACCGT
>JAICLH010000016.1 GCA_025927495.1 Gemmatimonadaceae bacterium | reverse complement strand
TGGCATCGGCCCGCGCTGCAGCCGCTCCCGAGCAACTCCCGTTGTTCACTGATGCGCCGCACCCGATCGTCGAGATGCTGCGCGGCATCGAGCCCGACGACCTGACGCCGCGCCAGGCGCTCGACCGGCTCGCCGCGCTCGTGGACGCGGCGCGCCGTCCGTCTGCCTAACGCAGCGCGCCCGTCACGCGCGTTCCTCGACCACCAGCTCGACCGTTCCGCTGGCCGAGAGGAGATCGACGTCCACGCGCTGCGGCGTGACGCGCGTGAAGCGGATCGAGATGCGCGACTTGCCCACGGGCAGGTTGTGGAGGTCGATCCGATTCACGCCATCGGGCAGCGTCGGACGCACCACGCGCAAGTGGCCCGCGAACCCGTCGGGCTCGAGGCCTAACAGAGCACCCAACAGGTACGGGACCGCGCCCGCCGCCCACGCCTGCGGGTGACACGCCACGGGATAGCGCACGGGCGTCTGGAACTCGCCGGTCGAAAAGCCCGCGAACACTTCCGGCAGGCGATACGAGCCGAAGAACGCGGCCGTGCGCAGCAGGCCGTCGAACACGCGGCGCGCCGCGGCGTCGAGTCCATAGTGACGGAAGCCGGTCGCGATGAGCGCGTTGTCGTGCGGCCACACCGTGCCGAGGTGGTAGCCGACGGGATTGAAGCGACGCTCGCGCGTCGAGAGCGTACGAATGCCCCAACCGGAAAACATGTCGGGCGCCATCATGCGCTTGGCGACGCGCCGCGCGCGGGCGGGCTTCGCGATGTGCGACCAGAGCACCTGGCCGGCGTTGGACGTCACCACCTCGAGCGGCCGGTCGTCGCGCTCGAGCGCGAGCGCGTAGCAGCCTAACGACGGGAGCCAGAAGTCCCGCTCGAAGCGGCCGCGCAGCGCATCGGCGTCGGCGCGCAGCGTCGTGGCTCGGGTCGTGTCGCCCGCACGCTCGTAGAGGTCGGCGATCAAAATGCGCGCAAGGAACGCATAGCCTTGTACCTCGGCGAGTGCGATGGGCGGCGACGCAAGCTTGCCGGACGCGGTGACGATCGCATCACCCGAATCCTTCCAGCCCTGATTGATGAGGCCGTGCTCGGACGTGCTCAGGTAGTCGATGTAGCCGTCGCCGTTCGAGTCGGCGCCGTCGGCCATCCAGGTGAGCGCGAGCTCGATGTTCTCGCGCAGCTCGTTGAACAGCGAGAGATCGCCCGTCCAGAGCGCGTGCCGCGCAATGAGGATGAGAAACAGCGGCGTGGCGTCGACCGCGCCATAGTACGGCGTGTGCGGGATGAGATCGAGTCGCGCCATCTCGCCGACGCGGATCGAATGGAGGATCTTCCCGGGCTGCTCATCGCGCCACTGATTGGTTTCCCGCGCCTGATACAACGCGAGCAGGCGCGCGGTCTGCTCGGCGACGCGCGGCGCGTAGGCGAGCATCTGAATGGCCGTGATGGCCGCGTCGCGGCCGAAGAGCGTGGCGAACCAGGGCACGCCGGCGGCGTAGTACTCGTCGCCCGAAATACTGCTGCGCAACACGCGCAGGTCGGCGAAGGAGCGCTCGAGGACGGAGTCGAGCAGCGCATTGTCCGACGTGACGGTGGTACGCGGGCCCTGCGCGAATGCGCGACGCCGTGCAGCCTGATGCGTGCTGTGCGCGCGCGTCGACACGCGCTGGCCGCCGGCGACCGGACTGGCGGTGCGCTCGTCGATGCGCATCGTCACGCCTAACGTGACGGCGCGCCGCGGCGGGAGGTGGATCGCGAACCGCGCCGTTTGAGCGCTGTGTCGCTGCGGCGCGCGCGAGAACGCGATGGCGAGCGTGCGCCGGCAGTGGTCGCGTCCATCATAGGACAGCGTGAGCGACCGCCTGCTCCACCGCGGGGCGTGTCGGATGCCTAACGGCCGCAGGAACAGCCCGCGCACGGCGAAGATGTCCTCGAACCGCGCATCGAACATCAGAGTCAGCGGGAGCGTGATGGGCTCGAGGCCGAGGTTGCGGAGCTCGAGGACATCGTCCAGGCCGGGCGTGTCTCCATGAATCGTGCGGGTCCAGCGGATGCCCACCGTTTCACGCGGCACCAGGCGCCCGCGCGCGAGGCGCAGATCGGGATTCGCCAGCTCGAGCACCGCGGACCGGCCGACCTCATCGGTGGTCGCGGCGAGCACCGTTGGCTGGTCCTTGCCTAACAGAACCTCGTAGCCGCGGAGATACCGGCAATCGTGATAGTAGAGGCCCAGGCCGTGGCCCGCTGCGATGGGCACGCAGCCCGTCGGGTCGGTGAGGAAGAAGACGTTTTCGACCTTGGTGACGATCGCATCGGCGATCCCGGACGTGACCGACGGCGTGCCGTGCGTGAGGATGCGCTGCTTACGGTCGGCGAGCTCTTTCCTGCGCAACTTCTCCTGCTCCCGCCCCGCCCCGCGCCCCTGTCCCCGCCGCCCGCGCCCGTGGGTCATCGCGCCATGAGAAATTGCACCACGTCCGAGCGCGTAACGATGCCGGCGATGCGATCCTGCGACCGCACCAGCACAGCCGGGTTCGATTTGGTGAGCAGCTTCACCACGCTCTCGAGCGATTGGCCCGACTCGACGAACGGAAACGGTGCGTCCATCACGTCGCTCACGGTCGCATCCAACAGCTTGGTGTCCTCGAGTGCCTTGGCCGACACTACCCCTTCGCTTACGGACCCGACGCAGTTGTTGCCTTCGATCACCGGCAGCTGCGAGACGTCGTGCAGGTTCATGAGGCGCAGCGCCTGGCGCACGGTGGCTCCCGTGCCGACCGACACCACCGTCGGCGCGTGGTCCGGCTTCGCGCCGACGAGATCGGCGATGCGAACGCGGTCGGGAGCGAGGAGCTGGTTCTCGCGCATCCAGTCGTCGTTATAGACCTTGGACAGGTATCGCTCGCCCGTGTCGCACAGGAACGTCACGACGAGCGCGTGCGGGTCATTGATCTCGCGCGCCACCTGCAGCGCGACGTGCGCGATGAGTCCCGCCGATCCGCCCACGAACAACCCTTCCTCGCGGGTGAGACGGCGCGCCATGGCGAACGCATCGCGGTCGCTGACGGTGCGATAGTCGTCGATGACGCTCATGTCCAACGTGCCCGGCACTTTGTCTTGTCCAATGCCCTCGACCTTGTACGGCGTTCCTTCGATGTGCTGCTTGCCCTTGCTGCGCCAGGACTCGGCGAGAATCGAGCCGGTGGGATCGCCGGCAATGATGCGAATGGCCGGATTCTTTTCCTTGAGATAGCGGCCTGCGCCGGTGATCGTGCCGCCGGTCCCTGCGGACGCGACGAAATGCGTGATGCGCCCGGCGGTCTGCTCCCAGAGCTCGGGACCGGTGGTATCGTAATGCGCCTGCGGATTGGCGTCGTTGTAGAATTGATTGGCCAGGATTGCGTTAGGCAGCTCGGAGGCGATGCGCTTGGCCATCATCACGTAGTTGTCCGGATGATCCGGCGCCACCGCAGTGGGCGTGACGATGACTTCGGCGCCGAATGCCTTGAGCAGCCGGACTTTCTCCTGCGACATCTTGTCGGGCATCGTGAAGATGCACGAATAGCCTTTGAGCGCCGCGGCGATTGCCAATCCGATGCCCGTGTTGCCGCTCGTCCCCTCGACGATCGTTCCGCCCGGCTTGAGCTTCCCCTCGCGCTCGGCCTGCTCGATGATCGGGACGCCGATGCGATCCTTCACGCTCCCGCCGGGATTGAAGAACTCGGCCTTCCCGTACACCGGCGTGGCGATGCCCTGTGTCACTCGGTTGAGCCGGATGAGCGGCGTCCACCCGATGGTTTGGAGGACGTCGTCGTAGGGCATCCGGTTGCGCTGGCTCGCAATCGTCGGTGGCGTCGAGGCCGACACAGAGGAGGTGCTCATGGCGTGCGGTGATGGGAATGCGTGGTGTCGCGCAGGACGGTGTCGCCGGGAAGCGGTGGCATATCCGGGCGCCGGAAAAACACCGGCAGGAGGATCGAGATGCTCATCGGCTGGCCATGCAGCAGAGCCGGTTTGAATCGCAGCGACTGCGAACCGCTCACAGCAGCCGAATCGAGGGCCGGATAGCCCGATGATTCGACCACTGTGGTGGACTCGGGCGCGACCGCGCCGGCGGAGTCGATGCGGATTCGCAGCGTCACGTTAGCCTGAACGCCCTGTTTGTAGAGCGACATGGGATACAGAAACGGCGACTTGTCGTTGAGCATCACCGGCATGCTGTCGGGTCGCACGCCCGCGGATTCCTGCACGCTTTCGATGGCCTTCTGCGCCGTGTCTTTATCGATGCAGCCCGAGCCGGCGATGATCAGCGTCGCAAGCACCGCGCCTGTAACGGCGCGGCGTGAGCGCGAATCGGTGGCGCGACGGTCGAGGCAACGAACCGCACTGCTCGCGACGTGCATGGCATCAATGTAGCCGCGCGGTCTACCTTGCCGCACCATCCGAGCGCGCCCATTCTTCCCCCATGAAGATCACGGTGCTGTTGGGTGGAACGTCGGCGGAGCGAGATGTGTCGTTGGCATCGGGACTGCGCATTGCGCGCGCGCTGCGGGAGCTTGGACACGATGTGACGTCGCTCGATCCAGCGAGGGGCGTGATCGACGAACGTGAAGAGCGCGCGATGGAACACGCCGGCGTGATGAAGGTCGCGCCGCCATCGTTGAGCGCGCTCGAGCACATGACGCGAACGTCCTTGTCGCCGTCGCTCGGAACACTGCCCGCGGTGCGCAAAGCGGACGTCGTGTTCCTGGCCTTGCACGGCGGGGCCGGTGAAGACGGAACGGTGCAGGCGCTGCTCGACATGGTCGGTGTCCGGTACACCGGCAGCGGCCATCTGGCCAGCGCGCTCGCGATGGACAAGGACCTCTCGAAGATCCTGTTCCGCGCGGCCCAAGTGCCGACGGCGGACTGGCTGCTCGTTAGCCAAGCCAGTGCCGTTCGTCCCGACTCCGCATGTGTCGAGCGAGAATTGGGGTGGCCGGTGGTAGTGAAGCCATCCAAGCAGGGATCGACGGTTGGGCTGTCGGTGGTGCGCGCGGGGGCGGATCTGGCGTCGGCGATCACCGAGGCAATGCGATATGACGACGAGGTGATGATCGAGCGTTTCGTTCCGGGGCGGGAGCTCACGGTGAGCGTTCTCGGAGATCGCGCGCTTCCGGTAGGAGAAATCTTCCCGCGACACGAGATTTACGACTACGAGTGCAAGTACACGCCGGGCATGGCGCGCGAGGAATTCCCCGCGAAGCTCTCGGCGAACGAGACGACGGAGATCCAACGGCTGGCGCTGGCTGCGTTTCGTGCGCTCAAGCTTGACGGCTACGCGCGCATCGACTTCCGTATGACGGAGAGCGGTGAATTCTTCTGCCTCGAGGCCAACACGCTGCCCGGGATGACGCCATTGAGCTTGTTGCCGCAGGCCGCGGCCGCGATGGGAATGGATTTCGGCGCGCTCTGCGAGCGCATCGTGCAACTCGCGATGGCACACCCATCGCCCGCGATCGGGGGGAGACACGACACGTGACGGCGCGCACCACGGGACCGGCAGCCGCGATCGCAGGGATCTCGCCCGGCATTCAGAGCCAGGGCGTCTGGATGGGGCGACGCCAGCTGTTCGTGCGATTCGCGGCGGAAGCAGAGACAGCGGTGCTATACACGCCCGAGATGCTGGCGCGGCATGTCCAACGCGTGGTCGGGCAGTCGCCGCTGCACTCGATTTCGCTGAGCGGCCGCGATCCGTTGGCTAGCGAGGAATTGATCGTCGACGCGTTGCAACGATGGCAGTCGTCGATCCCGGTCATGGTGGATTGTGATGGCGAACGGCCGGAAGCAGTGACCAAGGTGGCGCCGTACGTCGCGATGGTTCAGGTGACCGTCGAGTTCGTGAACACTTCGTCGAGTCTCGACCGGGCGTTGGCCTCGCTGGCTGCGGCCTCTGCCGCTGGGCGCGACCATGCTGCCGTATTGACGCCACACGAGGGGACCACCGACGGGCAGATGTTGTGGTTCATTGAGCAAGCGCACCGGGTAGCCCCCGGCACGAAGATTGTTGTCCATCCAGTGGTTGGGGCGGAGCGCACGGGTGTGGACCGGCGATATGCTTCGCTGGTGGAACGCGGGATGGCCATCCACAATGACCTCGCCTTCTGGCTGCGGATTCCAGGCCCGGTCGGTGGTCGTTAGCGCGTGGCGCCGGTTCTCTGGGGCTGGTGAGAGGAACCGCCCCGATTCGATCGTGTTATAACGACAAGGCTGTCCACGTACGCAGGTCCGCATGCCTTTCACGAGCGTCGACGAACAGGAAGCACCGCGCCTCACCCCGGCCGTCCAGTGGTTGATCGCGCTCAACGTCGCGGTCTTCTTCATCCAGCTGACGCTGGTGGGACAGGCCGACGTGCAGCGCGCGCTCGCGTTCGAGGTGCGCGATCTCACGACGCGTCCGTGGACGATCGTGACCTACATGTTCGTGCACGCGGGGTTCTGGCACCTGCTGCTGAACATGTGGATGCTGTGGATGTTCGGCCCGCGGGTGGAGCGGGCCTGGAATGCGCGGAGCTTCACGTTCTACTACGTGCTGTGCGGGTTAGGCGGATGGTTGTTCCACCTCATGATCGCGCGCGATGGCCAGTATCTGTTGGGCGCGTCGGCGGCGATCTTCGGCGTGATGCTCGCCTACGCGATGCGCTGGCCGGATGAGGAAGTCACGCTCTTCCCGTTCGTGTTCATCTCGATCAAGGTTCGTTGGTACGTCGTGTTGTTGGTCGGGCTCACGCTGGTCCAGGGCATGGTGTCGCTCAACGGCGGCGACACGGGCGTCGCCTACATGGCGCACCTGGGCGGACTGTTCGTCGGCTATCTCTATCTGCGCGTCGCCGCGGCGCACAACGGTGCGGCCGGCGGCACGAGCGGCATCGATCGGCTTCGCCAGCGCATGTCGCAGGTGCCGGATATCACCGATGAGACGCCGCGCGCCATTCCGCGTGCGCAGCCGCGCTCGCGCGAGCGGACCAACGAAGTGGACGAGATCGTTGCGCGCAGCAACGCGCTCATGGCAAAGCGCGAGACGCTCGGTCCGTCGCTCGCCAGCAAGGTGGGCAAGAAGAAGACGGAGGAGCTCGATCTCGTGCTCGACAAGATTTCCGAGCGCGGCATTACCAGTCTGACGCACGACGAACGGCGACTCCTCGAGGAGATGTCGAAGCGGTTGCGCAACGACTGATCGCGCTTCGCCACGCGCGTTGCTCCTTGTAGAACAGCGGTCTATTCTTGAGCATGCCGCGCCCCGAGCTGCTCGAGACGTTTCCGAATCCACATGCCGGCCGCGCGTACGAGATTCATCTCGAGTGTGCGGAGTTCACGTCGCTTTGTCCCATTGGCGGGATCGAGAGCGACGCCGCCGAATTGTCGCTGCTGCAGGGTGGCGCGCCGGACTTCGGTACGATCCGCATCACCTACGTGCCGGCCGAGCGGTGCATCGAGCTCAAGAGTCTCAAGTTGTATCTCTGGAGCTTCCGCAGCGACGGGATTTTCTACGAGCGCGCGGTGAACCGGATCCTCGATGATCTCGCCGCGTGCGCGTCGCCCACCTACATGGAAGTGGTGGGCGACTTCAACGTACGCGGCGGGATCAAGTCGGTGGTCACGGCGCGTCACGGGAGCCGGTAAGTCAGGTTCCCTTGACGACGAAGTCCTGCAGCATGCCGTGCGCGACGTGGGGCTTGCCATCCTTGCTGTCGGGCACGAAGCACACGAAGGCGTAGTTGCCGGGCGTGAGGTCGGCGGGGAAGTAGACGGTGTCGCCCGGGGCCATCGCGGCCACGCCGCCTAACAGAGCGCCGGGCGGCGGTCCTTTCATGCCGTTGACCCACTGCGCAAAGTCCTTCCCGGTCTTGCCGGGCTCGAGTTTGACGAGGACGACCTCGTGTGGCTGCGGACCGGCATTCGTGACGCGAACGACGTGATGGCCCGCGGTGAGCGGCGACGCGGCGGTGAATGTGTAGTCGGCGAGGGTGACGCTCGCGTCCGCGTTAGGCGCCGGCGCGGCGGCGGCCGTGGCGGGCGTGACCGTGAGCTCGCGCATCATGCCCTTGGCGATGTGCGGCGTGCCATCGGGACTCGGCACGAAGCAGACGATGGCGTACGTGCCCGGTGCGAGGTACTGCATCGACTCGGACGTTCCGTTAGGCATCGGCGGGTTCGGGCCGCCGGCGTCGACGATCCAGGCCGGCTGGGGAGCTTCGGCCTTGGCCATGGCTTTGACCGCAGCGGCGAAGTCGGCGAAAGTCTTGCCCTGCTCGATGCGAACGAGCGCGGCCTGGTGCACTTCCTTGCCGTTCGATTGTACGCGGATCGTGGTGAACCCCGCGGGAATCTGTGCCGGCGCATCGAACGCGTAGTCGGTGGCCGTAATGGTCAGGACGTTGGGCGCCGCCGGCGCGGGCGCGGATGCCGCGGCGGTGGTGCTGTCGGCGGTTTTGGCGTCGGGCGTCGAGCGGTTGCACGCCGCGAGCGCGGCGGCGGCGATGACTGGCGCAACGCAGAGGCGTATCGATTGCTGCATGGGGTGACTCGGGGGAAAAGGGGACGACGGGGATTCGACAATACTTCGTTGTCCCATACATCGCGTCAAGGGCAATCGTGCCCGCCACGACCGGGACAATTCCTTTGACGTGCGCGGGCGGGGATTGTACTCACTCGCGCCGAGTTGGTTGGCGGTCTCGTCACGTCCGCTTGAGGACGGCACGGACACCGGCTAAGTTTTTGTGCTGCGGCCAGGTAGCTCAGGTGGTAGAGCAGCGGACTGAAAATCCGCGTGTCGGCGGTTCGACTCCGTCCCTGGCCATTCCTTCTGAGCCTGTCCATGCGCGAGGGCCCGAGTCACACAGGTGCGCGGCGGCTCCTCCTGGCGGTCATTGCGCTCGGGACGCTGATGCGCGTGGCGATGGCAGCAACGGTCGGCATGGGCGTCGACGAGTCCTATGCCATCGTGGTCGCGCGAACGCCGAATTGGGCGTACTTCGACCACCCCGGGCTGTCGTTCTGGATCCCGGGCGTGCTCGCGCACGCCACCGGCAGCGAGAATGCGCTGCTCCTGCGCGCGCCGTTCATCCTCATGTTCGCCGGCACCACGTGGCTGGTGTTCCGGTTAGGCGAGGAGCTGGGCAGTGTCCGAGCCGGCGCCTACGCCGCGCTGCTCCTCTCCATCGCCCCTGTGTTCACGATCGCGGCCGGCGGGTGGGTGCTACCGGACGGGCCCCTCGATCTCTTCATGGCCGGCGCCGTGCTGTGCCTCGTGCGAGCCATCACGGATGCGAGCGGGCGTGCCACGCGGTGGTGGCTGCTCGCAGGCGTGTGGGCGGCGCTGGCGGCGCTCTCCAAGTACCAGGCGATCTTCCTGCCGGTCGGACTCGTTCTGTTCCTGGCCACGCGCCGCGCCGCGCGCCGCGCACTGGCCGGGCCGGGGCCGCTCGCGGCAGCGTTGCTTGCTGCGTTAGGCGCAGTGCCCACCCTGGTGTGGAACGCGTCCCACGGCTGGGCATCCTTCGCATTCCAGCTCGGCCGCGGCGCGCCCGGCGACGCCGTCGGACCCGTCGCACACCTCGAGAACGTCGCGGGGCAAGCGCTCTATCTGCTCCCGTGGCTCTGGCTTCCGCTCGTCATAGTGTTGGCGCGTGCGCTGCGGCGCGGCCCGACGGATCCCGTACGCTGGCTCCTCTGCTGTATGGCGGCGCCGCCGATCGCGTTCTTCACGCTCCTGTCGTTAGGCGGGAATCCCGGGCTTCCGCATTGGCCGATGGTGGGCTATCTGATGCTGTTTCCCCTCCTCGGCGACGCGGTGGCCCGCCGGCTCGCCGTGCGCGACCGTCGTACGCGCCGGTACCTCATCGGTTCGGTCGCCGCGTTCGTCGTCGTGCTCGCGGGGGCGTGGTCGGAGGCCGCGACCGGCTGGATGCGTCGTGCCGCGCCATCGGTGTTCGCCCGCGGCAGCCCGACCGATGAGTTGCTGAACTGGAGCGATGCACGCCCTCGCCTGGCGGCGTTGGGCGTCGGTGGGAGGGATGGGCCCTTCGTGGCGGCGGTGAAATGGACGGACGCCGGGAAAGTCGGCTATGCACTCGGGCCCGGCGTGCCCGTCGTGTGCCTGTGCGGGTCGCCGCATCACTTCGGGTACCTTGCCGACCAGCGCGCGTTCATCGGCCGCGACGCGGTGCTGATCGACCACACGCGCGGGCCGTCTGGCGTTCGGCGCGTATACGCGCCGTACTTTGCGAGTATCGATTCGCTGCCGCCGATCATCGTGCGGCAGGACGGCCGGCCGGCGTTGTCGATCCAGGCGTACGTCGGGCGCCGCCATCGCGTCCTGTTTCCCGGCAGCGTGCGCTGAGGGTACGCACCGCGTTCCGAGCGCACGGCGCGGCGGGCCGCCAGCCCCGCCGCGTCGTCGACGCTCCCTAACGTTGCGTCACTTCGACGTCGCCGTCGCGACCCGCCCGGCCGTGCCGTTCACACCCGACGTCGCATCGATGAACGACGCGATGTTTTCCTTGAGCTTGGCCAGCGACGGCTCGTACACGTACATCATGTGGCCCGCATCGTACTCGGCGAACTGCACGTGGCCGCGCAGGTCCTTGGGCAGATTCATTTGGTCCATCGTCCACTCGGCCGCGTAGTACGGCGTCGCGAGGTCGAACAACCCGGAGTTGAGCAGCACGTGCAGGTGCGGGTTGAGCTGCAACGCTTCGGCGAGATCCACCGCGACGTTGGTGTGACCCGGCCATCCACCGCGCTGCCCGTGCGTCCAGTTCCACGGATTCACGCGACCGCTCACCTTGTACTGCTTGTCGCGCGGGAAGTTGAGATCCGTGTGCAGATACGTCTCGAACGTCGAGACGAAGGCCGAGCTGATGGACGATGACTGCGGGTCGTACGGCGAGCGTTGGGCGAGCATGTCGAACGTCGGGCCGGTGAAGCGTGCGTCGAGACGGCCGATCACCTCGCCGTGCTCGCGGAGCAGCTCTTTCTCGAACTCCGGCGAGTCGACGCGGAGGTCGGCATGGTCGATGTACGCGGTGTCGAGGCCCGTGTACTTGTGGAGCTGCGCGATGACGCGCGCGCGCTCGTCCGGCGCGAGCTCATCGCCCTCCATGAGCGCGTGCATGTAGTCGGTGGTCGCGAAATGCTCGACCTCCTTCAGGAACGGCCGGAGCTGCGCCGGCTGGTCGGGCAGCGCGTGGTGGTACCACGCGACGGCGGCGTACGACGGCAGGTACATCACGTACGGCATCAGATTGCCCGGGTCGAACGTGATGGTCTGGAAGTCGAGCACCGACGACATCAGGATGACGCCGTTGAAATCCATGTTGTCGGCTTGCTGCAGGTAGTTCACGAGCGCGGCCGAGCGGGTGGTGCCGTAGCTCTCGCCTAACAGATAGCGCGGCGAATTCCACCGGTCCTGCTCGGTGAGGTAGCGGTTGATGAACTGTCCCAGCGACCGCGCGTCTTCGTCGACACCCCAGAACATCTTGCCGGTGGCTTTGCCTAACGGATGGCTGAAGCCGGTCCCGATCGGGTCGATGAACACCAGGTCCGTCTTGTCGAGCGGGCTGTACGTGTTGTCGACCAGCTGGTAGGGCGGCGGCGGCGCGTGCGTGGTGTCGGGCGTGACGACGCGCTTGGGGCCGAACGCGCCCATGTGCACCCAGACCGATGACGAGCCCGGGCCACCGTTGTACGCGAACGTGATCGGGCGGCGCGACGGGTCGGTGACGCCGCGCTTCGTATACGCGGTGAAGTAGAGCGCGCCGATCGGCTCGTCGGCGCTGTCGCGCAGGATGATGTCGCCGACGGTCGCGTCGTAATCGATGCGCTGGCCGCCGATGACGACCGAGTGCTGCGTGACGACGCGCTGTACCTTGCTGTCGTCGGCCGGCGACGCGTCCGCGTCAGGCTTGGCACTGGCGGTCGAGTCGCGTTGCTGCTCCGCGCCGCGCTGGGGTTGGCGGCGCTGCTGCGCCGGTGCCGTCGCCGGCATGGCGGCGGCGATGAGAAGCAGGGCGACGAAACGAGAAGGAGACATGATCGGTGCGAAGCGGCTGGAAGGTGAGCGACGGCCCGGAGGCGGGACGAATCGACCTGAATAAGGCGAAGGGTCCCGCCGCGCGCCACTCCTCCGGCTTGCCTGCCGCTAGCGGTCGTGTTCCGAATTACGGTGACGAAACATCTCGCGGCACGAATGGCGAGCGTCTCCGGCCCATCGAAGTGAATTGACCTCACCACCGAGGCTCGGTGTGGCGGGGATGCGGTCCGTCCTTCGTTGTTCGTTTCGTGCTTTCCTATCCGTGGTCCGTCCGTCGTTGTTCGTCATCCGGCGACGGCCGTGGCCGGCTACTAGGCGAGGCGGACTCTGGGCGGTCACGTCGCATCACTTTTGCTCGGATAAGCGCGGATCACGAACACCGCATGACGGATGACGGGTCGGAAAGCACGAAACCACCAACGAATGACGGACCACGGGGAATGGCCCGCTAAATCGGCTCAACTCAGTTCGTTCGGTGCATTCCGCGGCTTTCTACGTCACCGAACTTTCGTTCCGCTGTATTAGTCGCACGCGGCACCTGCCTAATGCGACCCCTGGCCGCTGCCCGCGCCGTTCATCAAGCCGCCCATGATGCTGGTCATGCTCAATTTCTTGTAGCTGGCGGGCGGCGTGAACATCGATGCCGGCACCGTTCCCTCCTTGATGTTGCGGAGCTCCATGTGATCGTCCTTGTCCTCGGCCCTCGAGACCACCTGCAGCTTATCGTCGATCCAGACGATGCCGGTGCCGCCATCGCGCGCGTCGTCGGTCCATTGCCACTTGTGCGCGGAGCGGCCGTCGACACTCTCGGAGCCGAGACTCTTGCACGTGAAGTGCGGCGGCGCGTTCGACTTGTCGTGCGCGAGCGCCGCGAACGGCATCGTCGTCGTGTTCCACTGCGTGCACGGATCACCGGCGCCGGCCGGTCGGAAGAAGCGAAGCACCGGTCCGAAGGTCGTCGTGACCAGCGACGTGAACATGCCGGCGTCAATGTACTCTTTCTTCTGATCGTTGATGATCAGGGTCGTCTTGTGCGCCGGGTCGAGCACGAGCGCGCCTAACTGCGACGTATCCGTGGACTCGATGCGCAGCTTCCCGTCCGACAGGTAGATGTGCGTCGTCGAATCCCTTGGCTGCGTGGGATCCACGAGGTCGGCGGAGAACGCGGGGCCGGTCCAGACCGGACCACCGGCGTCGCCCCCGAAGCAGGCCGACAGCGTCGGCGCAGCGCCTAACAACGAAAGGGCCAGCCATCGGGTGAGGCGTGATGACGTGCGCATCGTGCGTCTCCTTCGTTCGGTGTCCAACTCCCTGAGGGCAAACGGCGACCAATGTTACAGGTTACGGGGTGGCGGGCGCAACTTTGAGTCCCCGCTGCTCGAGCAGCGGCTCGATGCTCGGGTCGCGGCCGCGGAACGCCCGATACATCGCCGCCGCGTCCTCGGTGCCGCCGCGCGACAGCAGCATGTCGCGGAATCGCTGTCCGTTCTCTCTCGTTAGGCCGCCGTGCTCCGTGAACCACGCGTACGCATCGTCGTCGATGACCTCGCTCCATAAGTACGCGTAGTAGCCGGCCGAATAGCCGCCGCTCCAGATGTGCGCGAAATACGTGGACCGGTAGCGCGGCGGTACGAGCGGAACGTCCACGTGAAAGCGCTTCAGCGCATCCGTCTCGAAGGCATCGACGGTCTGCAGCGGCGCGCTCGCCGGCAGCGTGTGCCACGCCAGATCGAGCAGCGAGGCCGCGAGGTACTCGGTCGTCAAAAAGCCCTGATTGAACGTGCGCGCCTTCTTGATCTTCTCGACGAGCGCCGCCGGCATCGGCGCGCCGGTTTGATAGTGGCGCGCGTAGTGCGCGAACACGGTGGAGTCGAGCGCCCAATGTTCGTTGAACTGCGAGGGGAACTCGACGAAATCGCGGGGCACGTTGGTGCCCGCCAACGTCGGATACCGGACGTTCGAGAACATCGCGTGCAGCGCGTGGCCGAACTCGTGGAACATCGTCGTCACGTCGTCGAAAGTCAGCAGCTGCGGCTGGCCGGGAGCAGACTTCGTGAAGTTGGCCACGTTGTACACGACGGCGTGCGTGCCTAACAATCCGGATTGGTCGACCCACGTGTCTTCCCAGGCGCCGCCGCTCTTGTTGTCGCGCTTGAAGTAGTCGCAGTACCAGAGCGCGAGCGGGGAGCCGTCGGCGTCGAACACCTCGAACACGCGCACGTCCGGCTGCCAGACCGGAATGTCCTTGCGCTCCTTGAACGTGATGCCGTAGAGCTTGTTGGCGGCGAAGAACACGCCGTTCTGGAGGACGTCGTCCAGCTCGAAGTAGGGCTCGAGTTGCGACTCATCGAGATCGTACTCCGCCTTGCGCACCTGCTCGGCATGGTATTGCCAGTCCCACGGCGCGAGCGTGAAGCCGCCGTGCTGTTTGTCGACCAGCGCCTGCATCGCGGCCGCCTCGGCGCGGGCTTTGTCCGTGGCCGGGGGCACGAGGTCGCTCAGCAGCTTGACGGCCTGCTCCGGCGTCTTGGCCATCTGGTCGTCGAGCGCATAGGCCGCGTACGTCGGATAGCCGAGCAGCTTGGCGCGCCGGGCGCGAAGTTGGGCGAGCCGCGCAATGGTGGCGCGGGTATCGGCACTGTCGCCGCGTTCCGCGCGTCGCGTGCTCGCCTCGAACAAGCGTTGGCGCACGGCGCGGTCGGACAGCGACGCCTGCGCGGGCTGCTGCGTGGTGTTCTGCAGCGGCAGCACCCACTTTCCCGTTAGGCCGCGACCTTTGGCCGCCTCCGCCGCGGCGGCGATGTCGGCGTCGCTCAAGCCCGCGAGCTGCGCGTGGTCGTCGATCACCAACGCGCCTTCCTTGGTGGCCGCGAGCAGCCGGTTCTGGAACTTCGACGCGAGCGTGGATTCTTCCCTGTTCAGCGCGCGCAGCGTCGTCTTGTCGGACTCCGACAGCTGCGCACCCGCGCGCACGAAATTGAGATAGTAGCGGCGCACGAGGTACTGCTGCACGGAATCGAGGCCGAGCGTGCCGCGCCGGTCGTACAGCGACTTCACGCGCGTGAACAACTTGGCGTTCAGGTAGATCGCGTCGCTGTGCGCCGCGAGCTTGGGGGCTTCGATCTCCTGAATCTTTTGCAGCGTGTCGTCCGTGTTCGCCGTGGTCAGGCCGAAGAAGATCTTCGCTGACCGAGTGAACAGCGCACCGGTTCGTTCCATGGCGACGATGGTGTTGTCGAACGTCGGTGCCGCGCGCTGATCGGCGATGCTGTCCATTTGGGCGAGCTGCTCGCGCATGCCGCGCTCGATCGCCGGTTGATAGTCGCTGTCCCGGATCTTGTCGAAAGGCGGCGCCTGAAACGGGAGGCTGCTCCTCTCGAGCAACGGATTCTCTCTCGCGCCGGACGCGCGCGGCGCCGACTGCGCAGCGGCAACGGACGCGGCGCTACAGAACGCGGCGACGAATGCACACGGAAAACGAAGCATAGGCACAGGTCCTTGTGAGACGTTGGCGGGTCGCGTCGATGGTCGCGGCCGACCGACGCCAATATCGGATATCGGGGTCCGGACGGGCAGGGGAGGCACCGGTTGACGCCGTGTCTCGCGCGTCGAATTTTGGCCCGCATGACCAAGCCCATCTTTTTCGCGACGCCGGCGGCGTGGCGCGCGTGGCTCGAGAAAAACCATGCATTGGCGACCGAGGTCCTGGTGGGCTTCTACAAACGCGGCTCGAAGCGGCCGACGATCACGTGGCCCGAGTCGGTCGACGAGGCGTTGTGCTTCGGGTGGATCGACGGTAAGCGCCGCTCGCTGGATGCCGAGCGCTACACGATCCGGTTTTCGCCGCGCGCCGCGCGCAGCACATGGAGCAGCGTGAACATCAAGCGCATTGGCGAGCTGGACAAGTTGGGACTCGTACACGCGGCAGGGCGCGCGGCATACGCGGCGCGTGACGCGAAGCGGTCGGCTATTTATTCGTACGAAGCGCGCTATCGCGCCGTGTTCGATGCGGAGTCGGAACGGCGCTTCCGGGCGAATGACGCGGCGTGGTCCTTCTTCGCGGCGCAGGCGCCGTGGTACCGCCGCACGGCGACACACTGGGCGACGAGCGCCAAGCGCGAGGCGACGCGTCGGGCGCGGCTCGACGTGCTGATTGCGCACTCGGCCGCGGGCCGCCGAATCCCGCCGCTGGACCGCACCATGCCGTCGACGCGCGCGGCCGGTCGCCCGCGCCGTGGCCGCGCCTAACGAACTGGGCGTGGCACGGACGCGCGCTGGTCAGGTGCCCGCGCGCGTCAGGCGGCGTCGCGCCGCCTCCGCGCTCGCGGCCCGGCGGCGGAACGGCGCGTCGCCATTCTGCCAGCTTCGCGCGACGACCGCATAGTGCGCGGCCGCGCTGTCCGGCATCCCTGCCGCCTCGAAGCTCCGCGCGAGCATCTCGTGGATCTCGGTGCGCGTGAGATAGAAGCTGGACGCTTCGACCGGCCCCCGCAGCGCCGAGGACAGGATGGCCACGGCGGCGCGCGGCTGGCCTGCGCCTAACCAGGCGCGCGCCAACTCGAGATTGGCGCGGGTGTATCCGTCGCTCGGCGAGAAAATCGAGTGCGAGAGCTCGATCAACGACCGCGCCGAGTCGCCGCGCGCTCGCCAGAGCAGCCCGCGCAGATAGTGCGGCAGCGACCAATCTCGGCCGTACGAGCTGAGCCGCGCCGATCCTTCCACGGAGTCCGCGAGCCGGGCGAGGTGCGCCGTGTCGCCGGCCGCGGCCCACGCGGTGGCCGCGTGCGTCAGCATCCAGCTGCGCTGCCGCGCGCGCGAGCCCGGTGCGTTAGGCGCCGGCGCGGGCGGGATCGCGGCGAGCGAGTCGAAGATGCGCGCCGCCTCGCGGAGGTGCCCCTGCTCGAACAACACCTGCGCTTCCGCCGCGCCGCCGAGCTCGCGCTGCGACATCCCCGGCGCCATCAGGGCCTTTGCGGCCGCCAGCGCGTCGTCCAACCGACCTTCGTCGCGGAACGCGATGACCTGCCACCACAGCACCGCCTCCGCCGCCGCCGGCCCCGCCGATTGCATGCGGGCCGACAACATCCGGTCGGCTTCCTGGTAGTCGTCCGCGTGCACGGCGATCACCGCCATGGCCACGGCCGCATCGGACGACGGATCGAGCGCGGCCGCCTGGCGCTCGGCCTCATCTGCCTCGCGCTCGCGCCCGTCTCGCGCAATCACGCCGACGAGCGCGATCCACGGCGCCGCGGAGCGTGGCTGGCGCCGCACCCACTCGCGCGCCACCCGCTCGCTCGCCCGGAGCGAATCCGCCATGATGTACGCCTGGACGAGATTGTCGAACGCGACGCACGCCGCACACAGCGGCTGCGCGGCAATCACGGCGCTCGAGTCCATGTCGATCACGTGCTGCAGGTGCGGCACGGCGCCGAGAAAGTCGCCGGACGCGATGAGCGCCGTGGCGAGGGCGATGTGTCCCTCGGGCTCGAGCGGATAGCGCGTCGCCAACGACTCGGCGATTTCCGTCCGATTGGGGTCATACGTCGCGGAGGCCCAGGCGGTCTCGATGACCAGCCGTTCGCGCTCGCTGGCCCGGGGCGCGAGGCGCTTGGCGCGCACCATCAACGACGGCGCTTCGGGCGAGCCGAGATCGCTGGCGCACTGCGCGGCGTAGTACGCCGCCATGGCCAACGACGTGTCCTCGCCTAACGCATCGAGGAACAACGATCGGGCCAGCCGGGCGTCGCCGTGGTCGTACAATGCGCGCAGGCCGGCGGCGAAGAACCGGGCCGCGATGGGCGAGGACGTGGTCACGATCTCGTGCGGCGCGCGCGAATGCCTAACGGAGCCGAGCGCGTCGTCGACCGTGCCGGCGGAGGCCTCCGGCGGCTGCTCGCCGGAGCGTGCGGCGCGCGCGCCGTACAGCGCGCCGGCCGCCACGAGCAACGCCGCCGCCGTCGCGAGCCACGCCCGGGAGCGTCGCACCATTGGCGGGCGCGGCGCGCGATCGCCGGAGGCCCGTGACGCGACCGCGTCCGGCTGTGGCGCGCCGTCGTCGCCCGCCCGAGAAGGCGGCGCGACTGTCGGGCGCGCCGGGATCGCAGCTGGTGCGTCCGGCATCGCCGCCGATGGCGTGCTGCGCGCCCGGATCGCCGCCACCAATGCCTGCGTTTCCGCCGAGGGCTCGGCGTCGAATTCGTCGCGGGCGCGCTGGACGAAATTCTCGTAGGCGCGCAGCGCGCCGGTCCGGTCGCCCAGACGATCGAGCAGGGCGATGAGCCGGCGGTGCGAACGCTCGTCATCGGGCGCACGCTCCGCGGCCCAGCGCGACCACCGCACGGCCTCGGTGCCGGAGCCTGTCGCCTCGCAGCGATCGGCGAGCGCCCATGCCGATTCGATGGCCTGTTGCCGGCGGCGCGCACGCTGCTGCGCGAGCCACTCCTCGAACTCGTTCGACGCCCCGGTGACGAAGAAGCCGTGCAGCACGTCGCCGCCGTACAGCTCGAGCGCTTCCGACGACTCGCCGCGCGCGAGCGCATCGTCGAACGCGCGCGCGTCACACCAGAACCCGTCGGACACGATGCCCAGATCTTCACCGCCGTGTCCCTGCACGATGTCCGCGCCCAACGTGCGGCGGAGAAAGTGCACGGCTTGTCGGAGCGCGCTACGGGCGCGGTCGCCATCCATCTCGGGCCACAGGAGCGCGAGAATGGTGTCTCGACGGTGGTAACCGGCCGGAGTTGCGATTGCCAGGTACGCCAGCAGGGCGAGGCGCTTTGGCTGACGCAGGACCGAGAGGAACTCGCGCCCGCTGTCGTCGCGCAAGTCGAGGCCGCCAAGCGTGCGAAAACGAATCATGTAATCGAGTGCGCTTGGAGCATCCAGCCGTGAACTCCCGTGGGAGCGCGGCAGGTCGAAACTCATCGCCGCGGTGCCGGTCCCATAGTACTGGCTCCGGGCTTGGCCCGGAAGGCAGACGCGTCGTCAGAATGCGGTGAAGCCACAGGCAGCGGGGGTGGGCTGGAAGCCGCAAGTCGCGGGCGGCGTTCCGCTGGTTTACCTTCATCGCACCGCGCGCGACGCGCATCGACTCTCTCGAGAGCACCATGACGCTTGACGCTTCGACCAACCTGGCAACCGCAGCGGATGCTGGCGCCGCCCCGCCCGCCTCGTCGACCGACTCCGGCCGCGCGCCGTCGCGCGTGTCTCGCGCCGCCGAATCGCTGCGCGCGTCGGAGATTCTTCGCATCGCCGCCGAGATTCGCGCGCTGACGGCGGCCGGGAAATCGATTTGCAACTTGACTGTGGGCGACTTCAATCCACGCGAGTTTCCGGCGCCGGCGGAGCTCTTAGCCGGAATGCAGGACGCGCTTCGCGCCGGCGAAACGAACTATCCGCCGTCGAGCGGCTTGCCCGAATTGCGCGAAGCGATCGCGACGTTTTCCCGCGCGCGTCTTGGTCTTTCGCTCACCGGGGAGAACGTGGTCGTGGCGTCTGGTGCCAGGCCGGCGATCTACGCCGCCTATCGGACCCTGCTCGATCCCGGCGATGTGGTGGTGTATCCCGCTCCGTCGTGGAACAATGCCGATTACTGCCAGATCGTCGGCGCGACACCGCGGGCCGTGGTGTGTTCCGCGGAGGACTCGTTCCTGCCCACGCGCGTTTCGCTCGAGCCCACGGTGCGCGGCGCGCGTATGCTCGCGCTCAACTCGCCGCTCAACCCGGCGGGCACCGCGTTCGACGCCGACACGCTCCGCGACATTTGCCAGTTGGTGCTGGCTGAGAATAGGCGCCGCGGACCCGGCGAGCGTCCGCTGTTCCTGTTGTACGACCAGGTGTACTGGATGCTGACGTTGGGCGATGTGCGCCACGTGCATCCGGTGATCTTGTGTCCCGAGATCGAGCCGTACGTGATCACGATCGATGCGATCTCGAAGGCGTTCGCGGCCACCGGGGTGCGCGTCGGTTGGGCGATGGGACCGACCGACGTGGTGCGGCACATGGCGGACTTCCTCAGTCACGTCGGGGCGTGGGCGCCGCGCGCCGCGCAGATCGGCACCGCGCGGTTGTTAGGCGATGGCGAATCGATCGACACGTTCCATCAGTCGATGCACGCTGCGATCGCGACGCGACTGGGCGCCATCCACGCGGCGTGCGGCGCGATGCAGTCGGTGGGACTGCCGGTCAGCTCACTGCCGCCGGTCGGCACCATCTATGGTAGTGTGCGCCTGGCACTGGATGGCCGCCTGACGCGCGATGGCCGAGTGCTCCGGGGCAGCGAGGATGTCCGGCGATACCTGCTTCAGGAGGCTGGCCTGGCGGTGATCCCGTTCCAGGCGTTCGGGGTTCCGGACGACGGCGGCTGGTTCCGATTTTCGATCGGTGCGGTTTCCGTCTCCGCGCTCGAGTCGGGTCTCGCGAGGATGCGCGCCGCGATCGAGTAGGTGCTGAGCGGCGCCGAATTTTCACCCCACAATCGATGGTTCGCACGCTTGGATCGGGGCCGCTCGCCCCGGATCGGTTGCCATGCGCCGCGGGCACATACACAATAAAACAATGATTTTATTGTGAATTATTTAATTCACAATACTGCATCGTGTTATGTGTCGTGTGTGGCGGTGTCTCTCGATTCCTGCGGGGTGGTTATGGCTACAATCTCCAGAGCCGCGCCGATCGGCGCCCGGCTTGCCGTTCGCTGCGGTTTCGTCGCGGCGGTCATCCTCGCTCCCCTCGCGTGCGGCGAGAGCTCGCCCACGCGGCCATCGCCTCAAGAGATCGCGTCGGGCAAGCAGATCTTCCGGTTCGATACCTACGGCGACGAAAAGTTCTGGACCGACACGCTGCACATGAACACGGTGATCCAGAACAACGTGGATCCCACCACGGCCTTTGCGGTCGGGCTCAAGGTGGATGCGGACACGCTGCCGGCTGCCGTGCTGCAGGCGATCCAGGCCGGGCAGGTGGATCTCCACAGTCCCGCCACGACCGTGCTGCTGCTCAAGTTGGGCGCGGTCGTCGGCGTGAAGGCGACGGTCGACTCCAACAACAACATCACGAGGCTCGGCATCACGTGTGCGCTGTGTCACTCCACCGTGGACAATCGCATCGCGCCGGGCATCGGTTCGCGGCTCGACGGTTGGCCTAACCGGGATCTCAATCCGGGCGCGATCATCGCGCTGTCGCCGGCGCTCTCGGCGGCGCAGAGGGCCGTGTACAACTCCTGGGGCGCGGGCAAGTACGACCCGCGGTTCAACTTCGATGGCCAGAACGGACCGACCGTGATTCCGCCGGCGTACGGTCTGGCCGGCATCCACAGCGTAACGTTCACCGGCGACGGCCAGCAAGTCGCGTATTGGAACCAATACGTCGCCGTCACGCAGATGCACGGACTCGGCTCGTTCTCGGACCCGCGCTTGGGCATCAACATCGTGCAGTCGCCCGACTCGGTCGCGCCCAAGCTTCCGGCGCTGCAAGCGTACCAGCTCAGCCTCGCCGCGCCCGCGCCGCCGGCGGGCAGCTTCGATGCGACCGCGGCCGCTCGCGGAAAGCAGATCTTCGACGGCCAGGGAAAATGCTCCACCTGTCACGCCGGCCCGACGTTCACCGATGCAAACGAGCGGCTGCACCAGCTGTCGGAGATCCCCACCGACTCGGCGTATGCCCTACGCACCGCCACGAAGATGTGGCGCACGTCGCCGCTGCGCGGCGTGTGGCAGCACCCGCCGTACTTCCACGACGGCAGCGCGGCCACGCTGCTCGATGTCGTGAACCGGTACGATTCGGCGAAGGGGCTTAGCCTCAGCGATCAGCAGAAGGCGGACTTGGTGCAGTACCTCCTCTCGCTCTGACGCACGCTCGCGAGATACGCACCGCATCCCAGACCACGAATACCTGACGTTTCACTTACCGTCCGGCTCTCTCGTCGAGAGAGCCGGACGTGCATGCGCCCGCTGACAATCGCTCCTGCTGAGATCGGCGAGTGTTGACGTAGCGGTGACATGTTGATAACGTCGCCGAATCCAGGTCTACTCGCTGGGAGACGATGTAGGCACTCCCGATCCTCTCTCCCGAATGCAGGAGGTTACGTGCGAACCTGTCGTGTCTTTACATCCGCGGCGCTGCTCACGCTCTTGTGCAGCCCAGCCGCATTCGCGCAGCGGACCATCCACGGAACGGTGGTCGACATCGAGTCGAGCGCGCCCATTCTCTCCGCGCGCGTGGCCGTCAAAGGCGCCCCCGTCGGCGCCTACTCGGACGCCGCAGGCAAGTTCACCATCAACAACGCCCCGGCCGGCGCGATCACGCTCCAAGCTCGACGCATCGGCTATGCGGCGAAGGACATCCCGCTTACAGCCGATCAAAACGAAATCACCATCCAGCTCAAGGCTGATGTTCTGCAACTCAGCCAGATGGTGATCACCGGACAGGCGACACAGGTTTCAAAAGCGAACCTCGCCAACGACGTCGGTACGGTAGGCGCCGAGGACATCTCGCATACCCACGCGGCCACGTTGGACGACGCGCTCACCGGAAAAGTGGCGGGTGCCAACATCTCGGCGAATTCCGGCGCACCCGGCGGCGGCATGCAGATCCAGATGCGTGGCGTCACGTCGATCTTCGGCAACTCCGAGCCGCTGTACGTGGTAGACGGCCTGCCGATTTCGAACACTACCGTCCAGAATGGTATGAACGCCGTCACCCAGTCGGCAGGCGGCATGGGCGCGTCCAATCAGGATAACGGCGTGAACCGCATCGCCGACCTGAATCCGTCCGACATCGCGTCGATCGAAATCCTGAAGGGACCCTCGGCGGCCGCGATCTACGGATCGGAAGCGGCCAACGGTGTCGTCGTGATCACGACCAAGCGCGGACAGGCCGGCAAGCCGCACTTTTCGTTCACACAGCGCCTCGGCACGAACGAGCTCGAACACAAGATCGGTCTGCGCCGCTTCTCGCTAGCTGACGCCCAGGCGTTCGCGAGCAATTTCGGCATCGACCCGGGCACGGTCCAGTCGTGGTTCCAGGACAACGGCGGCTTCCACGACTTCGAGCAGGAAGCCTTCGGCGACAAGAGTCTGTCGTACGAGTCCGACCTGAGCGTGAGTGGCGGTAGCGAGAACACGCAGTACTTCGTGTCGGGTCTAGCCTCGCACGACAACGGTATCATGAAGAACACCGGATACGACAAGCAGTCGCTGCGCGCGAACCTCACGCAACTGTTCGGGTCGAAGCTCAAGGTTGACGTGAACACGAACCTGATTCACTCGCTCACGAAGCGCGGCATCAGCAACAACGACAACGTCAACGTGAGCCCGTACATCGTGTTCTCGGCGACGCCGTCGTTCTTCGACTTCCAGCCAAAGAACGGCGTGTATCCGGCGAATCCGTTCCTTAGCAATGGCAGCAACGTGCTGCAGACGATCGCGCTCGTCCGCACGCCGGAGGATGTGTATCGTTTCCTCGGCTCGGTCGACGCGACGTACACGGTGTTCACGAGCGGGCCGCAGAGCTTGCAGGCGGTTTTGAATCTTGGCATCGACCACTACGCCTACAACTCGAGCCTCTATTCGCCGCCGTCGCTGATCTGGGAGCCGGCTGACGGCTTCGACGGTACGGCGACCGACCAGAACTCGTCGGAGACGCGTGCGCCCATAGCGCTCACGCTCAAGCATCAGTGGTTGAACGGCGACAACGGATTTTCTGCTACGACGTCGCTCGGCGTTCGCCGCGGCTACGATGACATCTCGACGACTAACGTCGTGACCCAGAACCTGCTGGCAACGGAATCGAACATCGACCGTGGATCGGCAGTCAACGTGTTTGAGAACCGTCAGTCCACTCGGACGCTGGCGTTGTTCGGACAGGAAGAAGTACTCCTGCTCGATCAGAAGCTCTATCTCTCCGCCGGTCTCCTCGGCCAGCGCAGCACGAACAACGCATTCGTGAACCGGATGTACTACTTCCCGAAGTTCGCGGCGTCGTACCGGCTGCCCGAATTCGGCCCGTTCAACGATTTCAAGATACGCGCGGCGTTCGGTGAGACAGGCAACGAACCGAACTACGGTGACAAATTCACCTCGTTCAACTTCAACACGCTCGGCGGCCTGAGTGGCGCGACGCTGCTCGGCACCGTTGCCGATCCCAATCTGCACCCCGAGCGCGAGCGTGAAATCGAGACCGGCATCGACGCCGGTATGTTCAACTCGCGGCTTTCATTGTCGCTCACCGCGTACCAGAAGGACAACACCGACCTGCTCCTGCAGGCTGCGCTCGCGCCAAGCACCGGCTTCGGCACGCGCATCTTCAATGGCGGATCGATCCGGAACCGCGGTGCCGAGGTCTCGATCAGCGGGTTCCCGATCCAGAGCAAGGACTTCACCTGGAATGCGCGCGTGACCTTCAGCCGCAACGAAGGCACGGTGACCAACCTGCCGGTGCCGAAGTTCGAAGCGCCGAACGCATTCGCGGCGATCTTCGGCGAAGGCCTCATCCAGGAGGGTCATTCGCCGTCGCAACTCGTCGGTCTCGATTCGTTAGGCAACTTGATTCAAATGGGCGATGCCCAACCGAAGTACATCATGGGCTTCTCGAGCGACTTCGCGATTGGCCCCGTTCACCTGTACGGCCTGCTCGACTGGCACCACGGCGGCAACGCCGTGAACCTCACCCAGACGCTGTTCGACCTGAACGGGACCTCGGCCGATACGGCGGCCGCGGCGGTTCGCGCCAACAAGTTCTTCAGCGGCGAGACGGCGTACATCGAAGACGCGTCGTTCGTGAAGCTGCGTGAGGTGAGCCTGTCGTACGAGCTGCCGCCGACGCTCGTGCACAGCATGTTCGGCAACGCGGCGAGTTCCGTTAGGCTCGAGGCCAGCGGACGCAATCTGGTCACGTGGACGCCGTACAAGGGTCTCGATCCGGAAGTCAGCAACTTCGGCAACCAGAACATCAACCGCGGGCAGGATGTCGCACCGTATCCCCCGGCACGGAGCTTCTTCTTCACCGTGGGGGTGGACTTCTAATGCGCCCAATACTCTGCTCCCCAGCGGTGTCCCTTTCGCATGTCAGGAGCGTTATGCGAGCTCGTCACCTTGCGCTGGCGCTCGGCGTACTCTTGGTCGCGGCATGTACCGACGTCAATCGCCCCGATCTCAACAACCCGAGCGTGAGCGATTTCTCCAAGATCACGACCCAAGCGCAGATCGCGGCGATCGCGGTGGGCGTCATGAGTACGGATCGCGGGCGCCTCGAGTTCGCGATCCAGTCGGGCGAGATCATTGGCCGCGATGCCTACCAACTCACCACCTCCGAGCCGCGCTGGGTCACGCAGTTGCTCGGTCCCAGCATCGATCCCAGCGGTTTCATTGGCACGGCCCTGTGGCCGTACGACGGCATCCGCTTGGCGAACATTGGCATCGACGGCGTAGATGTATCGACCGGCGTGGTTGATGACGCGCAGAAGTCCTCGGCCGAGGGATATCTGCGCACCATGAAGGGCTTGATGTTGCTGCGTGCCATCGAGTCCCGTGACACGGCAGGGGTGCCCATCGCCGTTGACATTCCGGCCACAGATCCGCCCGCGCCGCTCGTCTGCAAGGCGGACGCCTTACGGTACCTTGTTGCGCTGCTAGACACCGCAGATGCTCAATTGCAAGCCGGCAACGCCGAGCCTTTCCCGTTTTCGCTGCCGTCCGGATTTGCCGGTTTTGACGATCCGGCCTCGTTCGACAAATTCAACCGTGGCCTTGCCGCCAAGGCGAACGCGTACCTCGCCTTCCGGGACTTCGGTGCAAGCGGCACCATCGATGCGGCGGCGGTTTCCGCGGCTGACGCAGATCTCGCGGCGTCGTTCATCGACACGACGAATGTAGCCAACCTGAACACCGGACCCGTGTACGTCTACAGCACCAACACCGGCGATGCCACAAGCGGAATGTTCGGTGATCCCGCCACGACCACCATTCGCGCCAACCCGCGTGTCGAGACCGAGTCAGACCCGGGCGACCAGCGCGTGGTGAGGGATGTCGTAGCGACGACACCGCTGAGCAACGCGGGTGCGGGTCCGTCGAGTATCACGTTCGATCTCTACCCCACGCCGACGACGCCGACGCCGATCATGCTCAACAAGGAGTTGGTCCTCCTCCGCGCGGAAGTCGAGTGGGGCGAGGGTCACCTCCCGCAGGCGCTCGCGCTCGCGAACTATATCCGGACCAATGATGGCGGCTTGGCTGCGAAGTCTTTGAGCAGCTCCACCGATATCCTGAACCAGATCCTGTACGAGAAACGGTTCTCGCTGCTGTGGCAAAGCCCGGATCGCTGGTACGACTCGCGCATGTTCGGCAAGTTGAACGGCAGCAATCCGCCGGTCGGACTCGGACTGGAGAACGGACTGCCGCCGCTGTACAACGTTCCGCTTCCACAAGGAGAGATCGACGCCCGCGGTGAGGTTCTGACGAAGACCTGCTCAGCACCCTGAGGAACTCCGGCGCGACGTCTGGCGCGGCCCCGGCCAAACCGGCCGGGGCCGCGTCTTTCCATAGTTGGGCGGCACACCGGTTGCGCCTGGGCGATTTTGGCGACATTGTCAAGGCGGAGCCCGCTCGGAGTCCGGAATGTCTCTCGTCGTGTCGAGAGCAGGACGTGCGCTGAGGCGCGGCGCAGCCGCGGCCCTGGCGACCATGTGCCTAACGGCAAGCGCCGCCTGCACGCACCACGAACCCACCTCCGGGCTCGGCACCCGGGCCGGCGACCTCGGCGCGATCACCTCCAAAGAGCTCCGCACCGTGGACGATCGCGACGCCTACACCGCGATCGCCCTCCTGCGGCCGTCCTTGCTCCAGAATCGCGGCTACACCAGCATCCTGCTCAACACCCCGGACCAACCCGAAGTGTTCATCGACGGCATGTACTACGGTCCATTGGACTCCCTTCGGCAGATCCCGGTGCACGAGCTCAAGGAGATTCGATTCCTCGACGTCGGCGACGCGACGATCCGCTACGGGATGGGACATCCCGCCGGCATCATCGACATCACATCGCTGCACTGACTCTTGGTGGCGCGTCTGCTTGCCATAGGGGAAGAGGGAAGCGCTCGCTGGCGCTCGCTTGGGGAAGCGCTGCGCTGGGGGAAGCGGCGGCGACGCCGCCTGAGGGAGTGGAACAACATCAATGGTCTGCGCGACGTG
>JAICLH010000029.1 GCA_025927495.1 Gemmatimonadaceae bacterium | reverse complement strand
GCGTGGCGCCGCACGGCCTCGAGCACGTTGAAGGTGCCTAACGCATTGACCTCGAAGTCGTGCCGTGGATCCGTGACCGAGGTGGTGACCGCAACCTGCGCCGCGAGGTGGAGCACCGCATCCACGCCGCCGGTCTTGACGAACGCGCGATCGAGATCCGCCGGCTGCCGCACGTCGCCGCGGATGCACCGCACGTCGCCGCCACGCTGCAGGTGGTCCCAGTTGATGTCACTGCCGCGCCGCGACAGGTCGTCGAACACCGTGACGCGCCAGCCGCGTTCGGCGTAGTGTGTCGCGGCGTGACATCCAATGAATCCGGCGCCGCCGGTAATGAGCATGGACTTCGCGTTCGTCACGGTGTGGTCCTCGGTTATTCCCAAGTCGTCGCAGTGCCGGCGGTGGCATGCTCCGGCATCGCTGCCGGTGTGGTATGTCCGGCCGCGTGCAGCAGCGCGGCCGTTAGGCGATCGGCCGCGCATCCATCGCCGCGGCCACATTCGTGTTCGACCATCTGCGCGCGCTGCGTCCGATCGCGTCCAGGATCGGTGATTGCGCTTTCCATGAGCGACGCCAACTCGTTCCACGACTGCGCTACGCGCAGGCCGCCGCGCTCGACGAGCGGACGATAATGCTCGACGCCATACTCTTCGTACATGATGCCGCGCGGCGCATCGGGCTCGGTCGAGAAGTCGATGCCGATGACCGGACGATCCAGCAGCGCCGCATCGAGCGTCATGGTGGATGCGACGTTGACGCACATCTCGGCGTGCGCGATCGCGCTCACGAGACGCGCTTGATCGAGCGGTGTCGAGAGAGTCCAGCCGTCTCGATCGGGCGGCGTTTCCCACGCGGTCTGTACGACGACGTTGGGGAAGACGTCGGTCACCGTGCGCCAGCGCTCGCGCGTCTCGAGCGGATGGATCCGCACGACGAGCCACAGATTGCGCAGTGCGGGCACGCGTTGCATGAGCCCCGCGATGCGGAGCACGAGCTCCGGCTCATCCGGCGCCAATCCGACGAAGCTGGCAGCGTACAGCACGTATCGCGCATCGGCCGGAACGCCTAACGCTGCCGTGGCCTCGGCGCGCGAACGGCGATAGGCCGGGTCGCGGTGAAAATCGAATTGCGGTGTGCCGGTGACCGTGACGCGGTCGCGCGGCGTCTCCGGATACAGCCGCAGGAGCTGGGCGCGCATGCCTTCGTGCCAGACGAAGTAGTGATCGTACGGCGGAATCACGCTCCGACTCGTGAGGTTGTCGAAACTCAGAATCGACGTCACGATCGGAATCCCCAAGTCGCGCGCGGCGAGATAGTACGGATACTCGAGCGGCGTGACGCAGAACGTCGACCACACCATGGCCGGCGCCATCCGCGCCAACTGCTCGCGCACCGGCGTGAGATCGTGCGCCTCGCGATAGCGCCGTTCGACGAGCCGGCACAGGCTGTTCAAGACCGGTTTCCGTTGGGCAACGGCGCCGAGCATCTCGATCGCCGCTGCGCGGGCGCGCTGCGATCGCGTCCAATCGCGCTCGAACCACCGGCGGTAGATCGGATAGCTGGAAATATCGTAGCGGCGATTGAATCCGCTGCGGATCACGGCGTCGAGCATGGCCTTGCCGCGCGTCGGTCGCGCAGGCAGCTCGAGCAGCTCGTGGATTTGGCTCGCGGCGGCGAACCGCGCGACGGCCGGGTGATCCGGTGACGGAACGCCGTGGCGAAGCACGAGGTGCACGTCCGCGCCGGCCGCGGCGAGTCGGTCCAGCACTCCGCCGTAGACGACGTTGCGGACGCTCCATACGTAAGGCAGGAGCGCCGCGATGCGCAGACGATCGGACGAGCGCGTCATCGCGCGGCGTGTCCGGCGTTGGCCGCCGGCGCGGTGCTCGTCCATTCCGGAAATTCGCGATCGAGCAGATCTTCGAGCGCACGAACGTGCGGCGTGAAGTCGCGCGCCAGCTCCGCGCGAGTTTCGGCCGACATCTTGAGTCGCTTGCCGGATTGCAGGAACGGCAAGTACGCGGCGTTCTTGGCGCGCTGGCGGCGCGACGGATCGGAAAAGAGCCGTTCGATCACCTTGGCGCTCGCGTGGTGATACGCACCGGCGATCGGCCTAACGACGGGCCACCGCGCCCAACGACGCGGCACGTTGGTGTCGCCAGCCTCGTTGTGGCGCGTCCCCGCCAAGTCAAGGCCGATGTTCGCGTCCACGCCGATGAACCGATACACGGTCTGAAGCGTCTCACGCGGCGCGGCGCCCATTTGCTCGAGCGTCAACACGAGCAGCCGCTCGCGTGGCACATGCACGAGGAAATCGCGCATCACCGCGTCGTAGTATCCGCGCGCACGATACGACAGGTGCAGGCGCGCGTACGCGCTGCGCGCCGACCGGTCCGATTCCGCCGCGAGGGCATCATCGAACGGGAGCGTTTCCCGGCCGTCGCCTTTCGCCAACTCATCGAGGTAGTGCGACCACGCCCGCTTCACTGGATCACGGAGGAGGACGATGAACGTCGCTTCGGGAAGCAACCGCACCATGCGCTCGTGCGCAGGCCGCCAGAAAAAGAGGTCGGCGCTTTTTTCGCCGATCGCGCGCTGACCGTCGACTTCCGTGAACAGCGAGGCATACTGCTCGGCCGAGTGCGTGCGCTCCCAACGCTGCGGATCCGCCGGTCCGTCGCGCCAGGTGGTAGTCACGAGGATTTCGTCCTCGATGAAGTAGTTCATGTCCTCGCGGGGATGCATGTAGACATCCGGATGCGCCATCCAATGGCACAGCGCGGTCGTGCCGCTCTTGCGTTCACCCACGATGACGAAATTCGGCAACGGCATGGTATTCCTCGGAAACCAGGTCAGCAACCGTCTCGCGGCCTAACGACGCGGTGCGCGCACGACGTGGCGCGTGAAGAGCGCGGACGGCGGCATCGCCGCGCCGCTCGTCGTGGCGGTGCGCGGATGGACACGGTCGAAGCGATCGAAATGTGCCTGCACCATCTCGATGGTGATCGGTTCCACCCATGGGCTGCGCCAGCGGTCGTTCGTGAACTGGCGCCAGAACGCGCGCCGCCAGAACCGCAGCGTCATACGGTTCGAGATGCCTAACGCGGCTTTGATGCGCGCGCCCGGCCGTCGTTGCACGGTGTTCCGGCGCTCCGCGCGCAACACCGCGGCCGACGCCCGCATGACCGCGCGATCCTCGGGCCGCTGCTCGGCGGCCACCAGCGCGTGCAACTGAGCCGCGCACCGTTCCGCGGAGCGCCCATCGATCCGGAAATAGACATCCTCGAGAAAGGTCGTGCGGGCCGCGCGCTGCTGCTCGGAAACCGCGGTCTCCGGCGATGCGATGGTCTTGACGAGCGACGCGTCGAGCTCGTCGATCGATCGCACGATGTGATTGCCTGCCAGGTAGGCCGCCGGCGCCGGCACCTGGTATGTGCCGAAGATGATCTCGTACACCGGCTTGCCGAGCATCCACGCTTCGGTCGCGGTCGTCGAGGTGTTGACCAGTAGCGCCGTGCAATGGTGCAGCACGTCGCGAATGCGCGCGTTCGACGCGAGCACAATGTTCGGCGAGCGCGCCGCGAGGGCCGCGTACGGCGCGGGCGTCTCGGCCGGATGGAGCTTGATGAGAAACCGCCAGTCCGGGTGGCGCGCGGCGAGCACGGTCACCGCGCCGGCCAGATCGTTGAATGCCGTTCGCTCATCCGCGAGCTGGCCGCGAATTTCCGCTTCCGGCACTCCCGATGCGCGCGCGCTTGCGACCGTGGTTTCCAGATCGCGCGTGCGGACGTGGCAGGTGTTGGTCGCCCACACGATCAACGGCGCATCGGCGTCGGCCGTCTCGAGACCCGGTGCGAGCGATTCGCGCGGCTCGGCGAGCGAGCGATACGGCTCGCTGTACGCATCGAATCGCGGGCAGCCGACGGTGTGGACCGTGGCCTCGGGCAGCGCCCGGCTCTCGAGCAGCATGCGCCGCGCATAGTCGCCCCACACGAGGCAGCAGTCGACCAGCCGCTCCGCCGCAAGGTCTTTCCCGGCGCGCCGCGCCTCGATCTCGGTGGTGTCCTGCGTGAATCCGACCGTCGGCAGGAGCGCCACCTTCATACCTAACGATTTGGCCAACCGAGAGACCGACGCGCGCGTGTCCACGCGATCGAGCACCACGACATCGGGCGCGACAGCGAGCACCGCATCCTCGAGCAGCGGGACATTGGTGAACGTGGCCTCGTGCCCGTACCGGCGCGCCAGGTGGTAGGCGACGAGCGCGTGTCCCTCGAGGTCGCGCTGGTGGTTAGGCACCGCGAACAGAAACCGGTGCGGCGCGATCGACGGCATCGGCGGCCGGATCACTTGCCGCCTCCGGCGGACGTCCCGGCGACCTGACGCACGATCGGCGCGAGGTCGTGCTGTGCTGAAATCCGCGCGCCCCGTGCACCGCCGCGCATCGCGCGCTCGGTGAGCAAATCCGAAAAGCGGCGATAGGCGCTGCGGCTCGCCGCGAGCTGGCGCGACGCGGCGTCGAGCAGCGATTGCCGCACTACAGGCGCCGACTCCCACGCCTGCTCCATCGCGCGTTCGACCTGACCGGCAACGTCGTCGGCGGAGAGATCGATCACGATGCATCCCACGCCGAACTGCGCCGCAAGACCGAGCAGCTTCTCGCGGAAGTAGTTCGAGCGCGCCAGACATACGGTCGAGACACCCTGCGCGAGCGCGAACACCGCCGCGTGGTAGGCCCCGGTGACAACGATGCGGCACCGGCCAGCCTGCTCGATCAGCGCCTGCGCGGTGTCGAGCGGCCCCTCGATGACCGTCGCGCCATCCGCGACGGCGAGGATGCGCTGGATCGTGCTGACATCATCGGATGCCTTGCCGCGCCCGATCGGGAGCGGCGCGAGCGGCGCGTCGTGCGCGGCCGCGAATCCCGAGACCACCCTGCCGAGCATGTCGATGTATCGCTCATCCACGTCCGCGGAGCGCGCGACACGCAGATTCACGCCCACGCATTCGCCTAACGATTCGGGACGCTCCGCGTGCGCGAGATCGATCGCGTCGTCGCCGGTGACCATCACGCGCGACGGATCGACGCCGAGCGCCCGAGCAATCGAGGGGCCGGCGCGGCCCTCGCGTAGCGCGAACAGATCGATCGTCGGCAGCACGCGCGCGGCGACACGAGTGAGATCGCGATCGGTGAGCGGGCCGAGGCCGTGGCCGAACATCGCGGTGGGCACGCCGTGCCGATGCGCGTGCTCGAGCAAGGCCAGTACCGGCAACGCCCACTTGCGCGCGTGATCGGTGACCCCGCCGGCACCGCACACGACCACCGCGTCGGCGGAACGCAGTGCGGTCATGAACGTGTTGAACGCCTCGAGATCGGCGCTGCCGCGCCCGAGTCGGACTCGAACGAGCCGTTCGAGTACCGGCGCGCAGTGTCGCCGCATCGCGCCTTCCACTCCGGCTTCGCGAAAGAGCGATGTGCGCTGCAGCACGCGGTCCGCGCGGCCGAGCAGCATGCCGCGACCGAACCAGAGTTGTCGTCCGGCATACGGAACGGCGCGCGCGGCGGGGCAGTGGCGTGCGAGTGCATCCGGATCGCGCGTGATCACATCGATCGACGCCATCGCGAAATGCTCCCGCAAGCGCTGCACCGTCACTTGCAGCATGGCGACGTCGCCCAGGTTGCCGAGCTCGTAGTCGCCGCAGTCGACGAGAATGTGCCGTGGCTCCGCGAGACGATGCATCGTCACAATTCGACCGGCTCGAGCCGTTCCATGGTGGCGCCGCCCATCTGGTAGGTCCATAAGCGACGATACACGTCACAGCTCCGCATCAATTCCTCGTGCGTGTCGAGGCCCACGAGACGTCCATGCTCCATTACCATGATGCGATCGGCATGGCGCAACGTGGACAGTCGGTGCGCAATGATGAACGTCGTGCGACCTTGCATGAGCCGCTCGAGCGCGCTCTGGAAGCGCCGCTCGCTCACGGCATCGAGACTGCTTGTGGCTTCGTCGAGGAACAGCAGGGGCGCGTTCTTGAGGAGCGCCGCGGCAATGCAGATGCGCTGCTTCTGACCCGTCGACACGCCGCGCGCGTCGCGCGCTCGACCGAGCATGGTTTCGTAGCCGCGTTCCATTCGCTCGATCTCGTCATGCACATTGGCTGCCTGCGCCGCCTCTATCACGTCGCCAATCGACGCGTCGGGTCGCGAGATGCGAATGTTGTTCGCGATGGTGTCGAGAAAGAGGAACGGCTCCTGGAGCACGATCGCGCTTTGGTCCATCAAGTCGCCGTGCTTGATGTTGCGCAGGTCGACGCCGTCGAATGTGATCCGGCCGCTATTCGGGTCGTACAGCCGGAGCATGAGCGCCATGAGCGTCGTCTTGCCGGCGCCCGATGGACCGACGATGCCGATGGTCTCGCCGCGATGGAATGTGGCGTTGATCGAGTCGAGCACCAGGTGGCCGTCGTACGCGAAGCTCACGTCCTCGAGCACGATGCGATCCGGCGCATGATGCAGCGCCTGCGCGCCGGGAGCATCGGGAAGCTCGGCTTTGAGCTCGAGGATTGCGCGCGTGCGTTCGAGATTCGGAATCACCTTGCGCACCGAACCGTACACCGTGAGCAGGTTGAGCACCGGAGCGTATACCGCCATGACGGCGATGAGGAGACTGAGCAGCGACTGCCAGGTCAGCGAGCCGGCGGCGACATCGCGACCGCCGACGATGAGCACGGCGACGAGGCCGATGCCCGAGACGGACTCGAGGAGCAGCCGCGCGAGGTTGCTCGCGTCCGCCTGTCTCACGACATGGTGGAACAGATCGTGGCCGATCGCGTCGGCGCGCTCGAGCACGCGGGACTCGCCGCGGTTGACCTTGATCACCCGCACGCCGGACGACACCTGCAAGAAGCTGTCGAACAGGGTGGCCATCGCGCTGCGCTCGAAGCTCGAGGCCTTCGTGATCCGCTGCCCGAGGAAGTACACGGGCAGCATGCCTAACGGTACGGCGACGAGTCCGATGATCGCGAGCTTGGGGCTCAACACCCAGGCGACGATGGCCAATCCGGCGAGCCGCGAGAACGAGAGCAGGATGATGCTGAGATCGAGCGTGACGATGCGAATGCCCTTGAGGTCGTCGTACGACGACATTACCAGGTCGCCCTGGCTGCTGCGATCGAAGAAGCGCACGGACAACGTCAGCAGCTTGCGGAGCACATCGCGCATCGAATCGATCTCGACGCGATGCGCGAGGCGGACCGACACCTGTTCGCCCACGTACGTCATGGCGACCCGGATGGTCCACAGGGCGAGGATGACGCCGGCGCCGCCGAGCAACAATTGGGCGCTGCCGCCGTTCCCCTCGCCGAACATCATGAGGACCTTGCGGAGCGCCCACACGATGAGACCCTGCATCGTGCCCTGCGAAATCGTGGCGGCGAGGAGCAACGATGCCATGAGCGGGTGCGCGCGCAACGAGCGCACGCCCACGCGCAGCGCGCCGAGGAACGTGTACGGCTTCGCCGTCGTCGTCGTCATCGCGACCGATCCGGATTGCGCATGGGCTGCTCGGCCATCGTCCTTACGCCTGGCCGGCCGCGTTCGGCACGGCGGCGGCGGCCGCGGTGCTGTCGCCGTTCACCCGGCGCAACCGCTTGATGAGCGGGAGCTCGCTGTCGTACACGCGCTTGCGGCCGTCGCCTAACGACTCCTCCACGGCACGGATGTCCCGCACCAGCCGCTGCACGCCTTGCGGCTCGACGCTCGCCGCCTGATCACTGCCCCACATCGCGCGATCGAGCGTGATGTGACGCTCCACCATGCACGCGCCGAGCACCACCGACGCCACCGTCGGCACCAAACCCACTTCGTGGCCCGAATAGCCGACCGGCACGCAGTACCGTTCCTTCAACGCGGGCACGCAGCGGAGATTGAGCTCGTCCATCTTCGCCGGATACGAGCTGGTCGAGTGCATGAGGATCAGGCCATCCGTGCCCAACACCTCGACCGCGTGGTCGATCTGCTCGACGGTGCTCATGCCGGTCGAGAGAATGATCGGGCGGCCGTACTGCCGGTGGTGGCGCAGCAGATGGTCGTCGGTTAGGCACGCGGATGCGATCTTGTAGCACGGCGGCGCGAACTGCTCGATGAAGTCCACCGACGCCTCGTCCCAGCACGAGGCGAACCACGCGAGCCGCTGCTTCTTGGAGTACGCGTCGAGCTCCTCGTAGTCGGGACGCGCGAACTCCACGCGATGCCGGTACTCGAGATACGTCATGATGCCCCACGGCGTCTCGCGCATGAGGTTGCGCTGCTCGGGCGGCACGCACAGCTCGGGCGTGCGCTTCTGGAACTTCACCGCGTCGCACCCGTAGCGCTTTGCGGTCGCCATGAGTTGGCGCGCGATGTCGACGTCTCCGTTGTGGTTGATGCCGATTTCCGCCACCACGTAGCACGGCTCGCCGTCGCCCACGAGCCGATCGCCGATCTTCACTGTCGATGTCATCGCACTCCTCCACGAATCGATGCGGGCGCGTCCTGCGACATTGCGTCGCGCCGTGTCCGCGTCGTGAGTATCCAGTCCGCTACCTCGCGCACCGCGCCGTAACCACCAGGACGCATCGTCACCAAACGCGCGGCCGCCCGGACCTCAGGCTCCGCGTCGGCGACGGCGATCGGCAATCCGACCCAGCGCAGACACGCCAGGTCGTTCACGTCGTTCCCCACATAGGCCACTTCGTTGGCACCGACGCCAAGCGTGGCGGCGATCGACGTCAGCGCCGCGACTTTGTCGTCGCAGGCGTCCGTGCAGTCGATGCCGAGCTTGCGGCACCGCGCCGCGACCACGGGGTTGGTCTCGGTCGAAATCACGACCACCGGCACACCAGCCTCGCGCAGCCGCGCGATGCCCCAGCCGTCTCCGCGGTGACACGCCACCGCTTCCTCCCCGGACTGGCTCACCGTCACGCGGTTGTCCGTCAGGACGCCGTCGAAGTCGAGCGCGAGCAAGCGCACGCGTCCGAGCTCGGCCGCACTCGCCGGGGCGCGCCGGCGCGACAGCAGGTGCTCCACCAACTCGAGATCCGACGGCGTGTCGACCTGCACCGACTCCGCCGCGTCCATGAAGTGCACCGCGATCTTTCCGCCTAACCGATTGCCGAGCTCGCGCAGGACCCACGGCCGGAAAACATAGATCGATCCGTTCTCGACGACGTCTTCGGGCGCATCCTGGCGGCGCCGGCGATTCCGGTAGTCGTACGTCTCCGAGCGCCAGTCGCTGCCGGCGCGATCGCGCCGCCACACGAAGCCGTGCATCGGGCACGCGGAAAACAGCGAGTCCGCTTCTTCGCCGAGCAGCGTACGGATCGCCATCGAGATGTCATCGGCGCGACGCAGCGGCGACGTGGCTTGCAGGAAGACGACGAGATCGGGCTCGTAGCCTTCGGTGTCGCGCAAATGATCGAGCGTGTGCACGAGTGCGGACTCACTGGTCGCGGTGTCACCGCTGATCTCCGCGGGACGAACGATCGACTCGGCGCCGCATTCGTGGGCGACGCGCGCGATCATGGGATCGTCCGTCGACACGACGATGCGGTTGATCTCGGGCGTCGCACGCGCGTGCGCAATGCTGTACGACAGCAGCGGATGCCCGGCCAGCAAGCGGATGTTCTTCCTGGGGACGCCCTTCGATCCGCCGCGGGCAGGGATAATGGCCAGACAATTCATCGCGTGCTCACCAAAGATCGAATCAAGGACGGTTTCTGTGCGCGCCGTCACAGGGCAAGATGCGCGCGCCAAACGGCATCATACCATCTGCCTCGACATGGCAGGACATCTCGTTGGCCCAGATAGGCTTAGGCCGCTCACCCGCCATGCTGCCGGTGGCATTGCGCCGACGACTGTCCCACTGTCTGTTGCGACGAATCAACACCGCTGCACGCGTTCGCCGATACGTGTCGGCGCCATGCCACCGTGTCAGGCCGGTTGTCGACGCGCGGGGTTCCGGTGCTCGGTGCCAACGCGCGTCGCCTTTCTCGCCGGTTCGACGTTGGCGTCCGGCGCGTCGAGGCGGACGACGCCACGCCGGTGCAGCTCGTCGATGGTTGCCCGCGCGGCCTCGAACGAGATGCCGCACTCCGTTGCGATCCGGGCGATGGAGCGCGTGCCATCGACGAGGAACAGGATGTCGAACAGCGCCTTGTTGCCTTCCGGATTCGTGTAGAAGTCGATGTGCACGCCGAAACGCGAGCAGAACACTTCGCCCTTGTACACGTTCACCGGGACGACGTTGGCCTCGAGCGCATCGATCATGCGCAACACGAGATCGCGCGATTCAGCGAGGCGTGCGTTAGACGTGATGGCCGGCGTGTCGTTGCTGCTGTGATAGCCGCGGTACGGCCAGTCCGGCGCGTCAGGACGCAGCACACGCGAAAGCGACAACATCGGCACACGCACGCCGGGGGCGTTGTACTGCCGTTCGTCGTTGCCGATCACGGTTCGAAAAGCGCCCGTCCAACCTTTGGGGTCGCCGGCACGAAGCGCGGCAGTGAAGCAATCGTCGACGTCGGTGGTGCCGGTGAATGAGAGCTGCAGCGCATGCGGATGGTCCAGCCCGAGCATCTCGAGGAACAATCCGCCTTTCAGGTGCGGGATCAGATCTTCGTTGCGGCTCAAGTACGCGACGGTACCAATCGTCTCCGGAATGATGACGAAGCGGTACGTGTAGCGCAGATTGCGACGCGCCAGGAGCGCACGCATGACGTCGACGCCGACGACGACACCAGTGAGGTCGTCGTTCACCATGCCCGGGTGGCACAGGTGCGCGCACAGCACGATGGTGTCGTCGCTCGTGCCGCGTGCGATCACTTCGCCGGCTTTGAGCGTGCCGTAACTGAAGCTGGTGTCGATAACGACGCGATATTCGGCGTCCGTTAGCGAATCGCGAAGTGTTTTGCTGCAGCAGAGTCCCCAGTCGCGCTCGTAGTACTTGAAGATGAACGGCACGGCTTCGGGCTGCTTCTCATCCACGTGCAGGTGTCTGAGCAGCTCGTCGCGTGAGACGACTCCGAGATACGGCAGCGAATACGAGACGACGTGGAGCGGGTGGTCGCTGTAGGAGAAGAGTCGGCGTCCGTCGAGCGTCTCGAGATATGCCTCGTGGCAGGTCCACTTTTCGGGCACGATCCAACTCCAGCACTCGCTGCCGGTGGGGTACTCGTGCACGGTCATCGGCACTTGCGTGGCGAGCGCTTGGAGCGCGGCGTCGTAGCCGTCGGAGATGATGTCGCGCGGCACGCGCCAGAGCGCGTCGATCATCTGCGGGATGGTTGCCGACGCCGGCATGTCGATGTCGAAGCGGCGGGGCGGCACGCGCTGCGTCTCGAGGGCGATCGGATCGGCAGCCGGTCCGCGCGCGGTGAACCATGGGTCGCGCGCCAGATTGCGCAAGATCAACTCGCGCAGCGGCTGGCACTCGGCGGTGCGAATAGCGTCGCGCCCAACGCCGGCGACGCGGAGGATGCCTGCGGTCTTCGCCGCAATTTCCAAGTGGGTCAGGTGCGGCTCGCTCTCATCGCCGAGGATCCTGACGTTGAATACCCAGCCGGTTTTCCGCTCTTGTCCGTTGTCGCGAATGAGACCGGTGAAGAGTTTCTTGAAGCGGAACGGCACGCCAACGGATTCTTCGACGAAGTGTTGGAAGCTCGCTTCGCTCAGCCCAACGCCGACCGTACAGACTTTCCCGCCGGCGGCGTGCAAGCGGTCGAACACGCTGCCGGGTCCGAAGCACGTCGGCGGAATGTCGCGCAGCAACGACGCGGCCATGGGGCCGCGGCCGGCGACCGAGTGAATCGGGTCGGCCGAGCGGACGGTGTCAGGCAGGAGCCGGAAATACTCGAGGAACGGCGCGAACGTGCTCCACGGCCCTCCCGGTGTCGCCGTCCGCTGCACGTCGAACGATTCCTGGCGGCAGAAGGAGAACGTGTAGGTCGGCACGAGGAGCGTGCCGGTCGATCCCAGCACGTCCTCGAAGGCGCCCAACAGCATGGCGCTCGCGTCCTCTTCCGTTAGGCAGCCCTCGGCGCGGCCCAGTACATCGAGGCCGATGTGGGCAAAGACAATGTCGCCGGGACCCAGCCCCGAGGCGCGGAGCGCGTGAACCAGCTCGTCGCGCGTGTAGTCGAAGGATTGTGGCATGGTTAGGCGATTCGGGTGCTCGCGGTCGGTTGCGCTCCGCCCGCGGCCGCCACGGAGAGCACGCGTCCGGTGGCCGACACCGGTTGGGCGGTGATGTACTTCGCGTTGGAGCGCGCGACCTCCGGGTGTTCGGCCATGAACGCGAGCACGTCATCCATCGCGAACGCCAACCCGTACACGGGCGTCAGCTCTTCGATCACACGACGGATGAGCGCATAGTCTTCGGCGTAATCGAGGGTCCACCGGTGTTCGGCGTACAGGTTGGCCGGGTGCTCGAGGTTGTGCAGGCGTCGACCCGTATCCCAGAACCACGGGATGACGTGCTCGCGCTGCAACGGCTCGCGCGCCTCGCGCCATGCGTCGGCAAGCGCGTCGATCGGAATGACGTCCAGATCCAACCCATCCGGGAAGGTGAGCGGACGGCGGTTGGTGACGAGGTCGAACTCGCCGCGGTGATCGATCGCGTAGCGCACCATGGCGTCGACGATCGCGGGATCGACGAGCGGGCAGTCGGCGGTGATCCGGACGACGAGGTCGAGCCCGGCACCGCGCGCGGCCTGGTAGTATCGGTCGAGCACGTCGCGCTCGCTGCCGCGAAAGACCGGAATGCCTAACGATGAGCACAGCGCCGCGACCGGATCGTCGCGCGCATCGTCGGACGTCGCGACGAGGATGGTCTCCAGCGTGCGGGCGCGTCCGAGCCGCACGAGCAGGTTCGCGAGCAACGGCCTCCCGGCCGCCGGCATCAGCACTTTTCCGGGCAGCCGGGTGGAACCCATGCGCGCCTGGACGACTGCTCCGATCACGCGTCGTCCCCGTCGTCGGTGCAGCAGGCGAGACGCGGCGCGTCGGTGTACAGCCGGCCGCACTTGCTCTGGCAGCACCGGTTGTATGGACGGAAGACCGGCTTGACCGCATCGCCAAGGAACGAGCGCTCGACCGAACCGTCATCCAGCGCGCGACGGATCTTGCGCATTCCGTGCTGCAGCGCCTCCAGCGTACGCGCGATTTCTTCCGCGCCGTGGGAGTACGTGATGGTGATCCACGGAATGAGCACGCCCCACGAAATGACTTCCTCGTGAAAAGACGTGTGCAGCGCGGGCCACGGCGTACCATCGGCGCGCGTGCACAGGATGTACGGGTTGCAATCAAAGCCGATCACGCGAATGTAGTCGTCGACGCCCTCGGCCTTCGCGAGCTCGCGAATACCGGAGACGAGCTTCGCACCCTGCGACCAGATGTGGTCGCCGACGTTCAGGCGTTGATACTCGTCGAGTGTCGCGCGGCAGGCGGCGAGGCCGACAGTTTCGGACGTGTGCGTCTGTGAGAGCAAGAACACGCGCTGCTTGTCGTGCTTCAAGCCGCCGAGCTCGAGGATGTCGCGGCGGCCGGCGAGGCACGAGAACGAGTAGCCGTTGCTCATCGCCTTTCCGTAGCACGCGAGATCGGGATACACGTTCCAGCGGTGATGCGCGCCGCGCAGGTCGAACTTGAGACCGCTGATCATCTCGTCGAAGATCAGGACCGAGCCTTCACGCCGTGTGAGCTCGCGAAGGTTCTCGAGGAAATTGTTGCGCGGCTCGTCGTTCTTCACGGGTTCGAGAATCACCGCGGCGATCTGTCCAGGGTACTTATCATAGAGCGCCTGGAGGCTCGCGATGTCGTTGTAGTTGAATCGAACGGTGAGCTTCGCGACTTCGGGCGGAACGCCGGCATCCATCGTCGTGGTGCCGATGAACCAGTCGTGAATACTGAAGAATGGGTGCTCCTGGCACACGGCCACCATTTTCCGATTGGTGTAGGCGCGCGCGAGTTTGATGGCGGCCGTGGTCACGTCCGAGCCGTTCTTGCCGAACTTCACCATCTCGGCGACGGGCAGCAGGTCGACGAGATACTCGGCCAATTCGTACTCGAGAATGCCGGGGCGCGTGAAGTTCACGCCTAACTCGATTTGGCGCTTGACCGCTTCGTTCACCGCCGGGTAGGCGTGGCCGAGCACCATGACGCGGTTGCCCATGGCCCAGTCGATGAAGCGATTGCCGTCGACGTCCCAACAGTAGGCGCCTTGCGCGCGGGCGATCAATTTAGGCGAGCGCTTCGGGAATTGATCTTCGCCCTTGCTGTACGTGTGCGTCGCCGCGGGCACGATCTCGTGGAAGCGCTCGTTGATCGCGTCACCCTTCTGGAAATCGCGAATGGGACCAGACGGCTCGGGCGCCGTTTGGGGCGCCTCGGTCAGAGCGTGTGTCATCGATGATTGGCGAGTTGGAAGTTCGCGCCGTACAGGTCGGCGCGGCGGTCACCCAGAATGTCGATCTGCGAACGGGCCTCATCGACGCGGCCTAACTCGAGCGTCTCGACGAGGAGGCTTTCACCGTCGCCGGCTTCGGCCAGCACCTTGCCCCACGGATCGACGATCATCGAATGACCCGCGAACGTCGTGGTGCCCGAGGTGCCGGCGCGGTTGCAGGCGACGACGAAGAATTGGTTTTCGATGGCGCGCGCGCACACCAGGGTGCGCCAGTGCGCCACACGAACCGCCGGCCACTCGGCCGGCAGCAGGACCACGCGCGCACCCTCGAGCGCGTAGGAGCGAAACAGCTCCGGGAACCGGAGATCGTAGCAGATGGCCGTGGCGGCGGTGCAGCCGGGCAAGGAGAACGTCGGTGTCGCGTCGCCCGCCGAGAGGTAGCGGTTCTCGGCCATCAGCGCGAAGAGATGGATCTTCGCGTACTCGCCGATGACGGAGCCATCCGGCCCATGGACGACCGCGGTGTTGCGCACGCGGCCGATCGTGTCGCCTAACAGGAGCGAGCCGGCGATGCAGATGCCGTGTCGCTCGGCGAGGCCGGCGAGCGCGGGCAGCACGACCGTTTGGTTCCGTGCGGCGTGAACGGGCGCGTGCTCGAGGTCATAGCCCGTCGACCACAGCTCGGGCAGGAGCACCAGCTCGGCGCCCTGCTCGCGCGCGTCGGCGACGACGCGGCGCGCGCGCTCGAGGTTCGCATCGAGCTCGCCTAACCGGACATCCATCTGTGCCGCGGCGACGCGGAGATGCGTCGTCGGTTGCTGCGCGTGCGTCATCGTGTCAGTCTCCCATTCGCGCCGCGATGAATCGCCACGGCAGATGTACGGGGCCGGTGAATTGGAGGCGGCGTCCATCGGCCAGGCGCTCCGTGTAGCTTCCCAGGCCGCCGGATTCCGGGCGCGGCAGGTCGATGTCGATGTCGAACGGCTCGCTCCGGAATTCGTGACAGCCATGGCCTTCGCAGAACGAACGCATGCGATTGAGGCTGTACACATTCATGTGATAGGGCGGCAGCTCGGGCACGATCGTGTGATCGTAGACCAGGCACTCGGTGTCGACATCCAGCTCGGTAAACAGCGAGCTCACGACCAACCATCCGCGCGTGACGCGCAGTGCCTGACAGAGCGCGCGCTCGTGATCGGGCAGCCACGAGAGCGTTTGCGTCGAGATGACCAGATCGAAACGCTGCCGTGCGAGGACTCGATCCAGCTCGAAGAGATCGCCGGATACGAGCGTGACGTCGATGCCGGCGTCGGCGAACTTTTCGCGCGCAATCGGGAAGAGCATGTCGCCGGCGAGGTCGATGCCGGTCCAGTGAAAGCCCGGCATGACATGGCTGAGATAGTAGATGTTCGACCCGGCGCCGCACGCGATGTCGAGGGCCTCGCCGCCATGGAGCGGAAGGCCCGCGAGAAAGCGGCCGAGATGGACCGTACTTCGATATGGGCGCTCGAATTGGTCAACGTGGTACCGCAGTTGGCTCTCGTCGAGCCATAATCGACGCTGTTCAGCGTCCTGGCGTTTTGCCGTGTTCACGCTCACCCACCTCCTCGCGAGCGGCGACGATCGCGTCGATGACGCGCGTTTGCTGCTCCGCATGAAGCCCGACCGAGCACGGCAGGCTCAGCGCCTGCGCGTGCAGACGCTCGCTCACCGGGCATCCGAGCGCGGGCGTCGTGTCCCGGTACGGCTTCGACTGGTGGATGGGCTGCCAGAGCGGTCGCGTCTGAATCTGTTGTGCGCCGAGGCGACGCATGAGCGCGCGGGCATCCATCCCGAACTGCACGGCATCGACGAGCACCGTGTACAACCACCACGCGCTCTGCGCCCAGGGTGCCTGGCGCATCACCGTTAGGCCTGGAACGTCCGCGAGCGCAGCGGCGTAGCGCTCGGCAATGCGCCGCTTGGCCGCGAGATAGTCGTCGAGCTGTTCCATCTGTGCGACGCCCATCGCCGCCTGAATGTTCGTGAGGCGATAGTTGTAGCCGACGGCGCCGTGCTCGAATTCGACTGGATCGTCCTTGGCCTGCGTGGTCAGGTACTTCGCGCGGCGTGCCCAATCGTCGCGATCGGTCACGAGCATTCCGCCGCCGCCGGTGGTAATCAGCTTGTTCCCATTGAAGCTGAAACAGGCCACATCGCCCATGTGACCCACCGGCGTGCCGCGATAGCGGGCTCCCAAGCTTTCCGTTGCGTCTTCGATGACAATGAGGTCGTAGCGGCGCGCGAGCTCGAGCAACGGCGCCATGTCGACCGGGTGACCCATGACGTGCACGGGGAGCAGCGCGCGCACACGACGGTTCGTCGCACGGTCGTAGAGCGCGGATCCGCGGCGCTCGCAGCTGTGCTCCAGAAATTGGGCGAGGCGCGCCGTGTCCATCTGCCAGTAGTCGGGCTCGGCGTCGATGAATACCGGCCATGCGCCCACGTAGCGAATGGCGTTGACGGGCGCGATGAACGTGAGCGTCGAGACGAGCACTTCGTCATCGGCCTCGACGCCGGCGACGATGAGCGCCGTGTGCAACGCCGACGTGCCGCTCGATGTCGCGACCGCGCACCGTGTGCCCGAGGCTGTCGCGAGCGCACGCTCGAATCGATCGACGTACTCGCCGACGGACGAGACCCAATTCGTGTCGAGACATTCCTTGATGTACGCCCACTCGTTGCCGCGAATCTCCGGCACGCAGAGCGGAATTGGAGACACGACGGCCGGCGCGCGCTCCGACAGGGGAGCGTCCTGCGTCACGGTGGTCATCAGTTGCGGTAGCTCGGGTGCGATGCGTCGCCGACGACGCCGTCGCGCACGAGGCGCGCGACTTCGCGGATGCCGTCGTCGAGCGTGCGCGAGACCTCGAAGCCCAACGTCTTGTTGATGCGCGTGAACGAGACCCGGTAGTCGCGCGGGTCTTCGGTGCGCTTGACGAACTCGACCACAGCGTTAGGCGCGATCGGCCGGATGCGGTCGACGATCTGCTGTTTCTGGTAGTTCTCTTTGGTGGCGCCGACGTTGAACACCTGGCCACGCACCTGCTTCTCGGGGGCCTGGAGGACCGCGGCGATCGCGCGCGCCGCGTCGCGCACGTGCACGTAGGGACGCCAGAACTGCTCGCCGAACACGACCAGCTTTTCGCGGAGCACCATCTCCATCGTGAACTCGTTCACGGTGAGGTCGAAGCGCATGCGGGGCGACACGCCGAACACGGTGGCGAAGCGCAGCGGCGTCATGGCCGTCACGCCGATGCCATCGTCGAGCATGGCGCGCTCCACGGCGACCTTGGTCTCGGCGTAGAGGGACACGGGCCGCAGGTCCGACGATTCGTCGACGTAGCCATCGGACTCGGTCATCTTGCCGTAGTTGCTGCAGGTGGACGCGAAGAGGAATCGCGCCGCTCCGGCGCGCCGCGCCGCGGCGAGGAGCGCGAGCGAGGCGACCTGATTGACGTCGCGCGCGGTGTCCGGCTGCCTGGCGCACGCCGGGTCGCCGACGATCGCCGCGAGGTGGACCACGGCTTCCATGCCCGCGACCGCCTGCCTAACCATCGGCTCGTCGCGCACGTCGCCGCGCACGAACTCGAAGCGCGGGTGTGTCCACACCGGCAGCAGCGACTGGCCGCCGTGCAGCAAGCTATCCAGGACGCGCACCGAGTGTCCGGCCGCGAGCAGCTCGGGAACCAACGTCGATCCGACGTACCCAGCACCACCAGTCACAAGAACCTTCATTACGCCCTCACCTGAAGCACGTCCTGCTGGGCACGCTCGTAGTCTGCCGGTTTCCCGATGTCCAACCAGTATTCGACCACGGGGAAGGCGACGACTTTGCGCCCTTCAGCCAGCAAGCGTTGAATGAGATCGGTCATGTCGAAGCGTTCCCCCGCGGGGATGTACGCGACGGCAGCGGGGTCGAGCAGATACATCCCGGCGTTCACCAGGAACTGCTGCACGGGTTTTTCGCGCAGCGCGGAGACCGCGACACCGGAGCAGTCGATGACGCCGTACGGCACCTCGACGTCGTACTTGCGCACGCCGACGGTCGCGATCGCACCGTTTTCGCGGTGGTAGGCGAGCATGTCCTGATAGTTCACGCCGGTCAGGATGTCGCCGTTGACGACGAGGAGCGGTCCGGTGGGCGGCTCCATCAGGCGCAGCGCGCCGGCGGTGCCTAACGGGCGGTCCTCGGTCACGTAACGCATCTCGACGCCGAACTGGCGGCCGTCGCCGAAATGGTTGCTGATCTTGTCGCTCAGGTAGTGCGTGGCGACGTTCACGCGACGGATGCCGGCGCGGCGGAGGCGCTCGATGGTGCGCTCCATGAGCGGGCGGTCGCCCACCGGCAAGAGCGGCTTGGGCGTGTCCGTGGTGAGCGGCATGAGGCGCGTGCCGAAGCCGCCCGCCATGATGACGGCGGTGAAGGTGTCATCGGCGGCAACGAGATCGCGTCGCAACACGAGACCCACCACGATGCCGTCGTCCGTTAGGACCGGCAGATGGTCCACCGTGTCATCGCGCGAGCCGCCCATGAGGTCGAGCAGCTCGGCGGTCATCATGCCGCGGTTGGCGACGCGCGGGTGGCGCGAGGCAATGCTCTCGCACGACACCGAGAGCGACGCGCCGGAGAGAATGTGCCGGCGGACATCACCATCGGTGATGATGCCCACGAGGCGGCGATTCGCCTCCGCGAGCAGCAGCACGCCCATGCCATTCGCATCGAGGCGTTTGAGCGCATCCGTCAGCGGCGTGCCCGGCGCGACGATGGCATCTTGCAGTCGCTGCTCCATCCGATCGTCGGAGATCACGTAAGCGCTCCCCAAAGAAGGAATGACGGGTGACGCCGCGAGGGCTTGGAGCATGATTAAGAATCTCTCATCTTCTGAAGAAGACGATGCCCCATCCGGGCTTAATTCGGTAGGGGGCATTGGTGTTTGTGGCGGACGGGATTAGCAGTAAGCGCGCCGACCCGGGCGTGGCGAGGATTCGGCTCGGTAACGTCGCGCAAGTTGTTTTGCCGCATGTTGATGGCCAGATATTTTGACGGCCGCTGCGCGGGGCGAGTGGCGCGGAAAACCGGGCCAATCGCCTTAGGGCAACAGTCTACCGTGGCGAGCGTGCAACGGGCGGGGCATGCGTGCACGTGCGCCAGTTCCAGCCAAGGCGCGTGCCGATCGGCCATTGCGGTTGTACCGGACCGGACGGACCTTCGACCGTTTGAACGAGGATGGTCGAGTCGCCGGTCTTGACGAGCGCGCCGGAGTGCTGGCGGCCGACGACCTGGCCGGGCGTGGCCGTGTAGTTAGGCCAGGCGGGATCGTAAAACGCGCGCCACACGACGATGCGATCGTCGCCGGCGGTCGTTCGCGCTCCCGGGCCCGGCGCCGAGATGGCGCGGATGAAATTGTGGATCGTGCGACTCGAGGCGGTCCAGTCGATCCATTCGTCGCCTTCGCCGCGGCCACCGAAGTACGTGCCGGGGTGGTCGGCCTGGCGGCGACGCTGCGCAGTGCCGGCGGCGATGTCGCGTACGGTATCGACGACGAGCGACGGCATGCGGTCGACGACGCGTCGCAGCACGTCGCCGTAGCCGTCGGTCCATCCGATGGGCAATGTGAGCTGGGCGATGATGTCGCCGGTGTCGATGCCGTCGTCCACGTAGTGCGCGGTGAGGCCGATTTCGGTTTCGCCGTTGATGATCGCCCAGTTGATGACGTTGCGTCCGCGATAGAAGGGCAGCTTCCCGGCGTGGAAGTTGACGACGCTGCGCGCGTGCGCCTCGCGGACCGGCGCGCGGAGGATCTGGTTGTACGCAACCGAGATGCCTAACTCCGGCTGGAGCGCGGCGATCCGGGCGACGGCATCGGGCGCGTTGATCCTGGCCGGGCCAAGAACCGGCGCGCGCAGCCGCGCGGCCGCATCGCCTAACGTCGAGTCGGTGGGCGAGGCGCGCAGGATGACGGCGACGATCTGGTGTCCGGCGTCGGCGAGGCGCGTGAGCGTGTCGGCGGCCCACTGGCCGTCGCCGTAGATGGCGATGCGCAGGCCGCCCGCGTCCGTCATGCGAGATCCGACCAATCGAGCTCGTCCTCGGCGCGCACGTCGCGGGTGATCGCGCGTCCGATCACGTAGCGCAGCTCATCGGGTTGGATGCCGGTGCCGGGGCGCTTGAAGTCGACGTCGGCGGCGGCGAGGCGATCGCCTTTGCGCATGTCGCGGCGCGCGACCATGCGGCGACGGAACACCTTGCGCTTGGCGACCTCGTCGGCGTTCACGCGCCGCTCGGCGCTGCCCAACGCGGCGAACGCCTCGCGGCCGCCCTCGACGATGGCGCGGAGCTCGGGCGGGTCGGCGGAGATGGCGTGGTCCCAGCCCTGCAGGTTCTTGTCGGTGGTGAAGTGCTTTTCGATCATGCACGCGCCTAACGCAATGGCGGCGATCGGGACGGCGGAGCCGAGCGTGTGGTCGCTGTAGCCCACCGGCACGTCGAAGGCGGCGCGCCACGTGTCCATCGTGCGCAGATTCACCTGTGCGGGCGGAGACGGATAGATCGAGAGGCAATGCAGGATCGCGACGGGCCCCGAGCCGGCGCCGCGCAGCGTCGCGATGGCCCGCTCCACTTCGCCTAACGTAGCCATGCCGGCCGAGATGACCACCGGCTTGTGCGTGGCGGCGACGTACTCGAGGAGCGGCAGGTGGTTCACGTCCATCGACGCGACTTTGTACGCGGGCACGTCGAGCGCCTCGAGCATGTCGACTTCGGCCGCCGAGAAGCAGCTGGAGAAGAAAGTGATGCCGGTGTCGCGGCAGTACGCGGAGATCTCCTCGTGCTGGGCGCGCGACAACTGGTATTGCTCGACCGATTCCTCGAGCGTGGGCTGGTTCCGCTCCTTGCTCACGTACGCAGTGTTGCGGTCGTACTCGGCGCGGGAGATGAGCGACGTCTTGCTCCACGACTGGAACTTGACGGCGTCGGCGCCGCATTCGCGCGCGGCGTCGATCATCGTGCGACACAATCCCATGTCGCCGTTGTGGTTCGCGCCAATCTCGGCAACGATATAGGGCGGCTCACCGGGACCGACCAGCCGGCCGGCGATGTTCAGCTTGTCCATTGATTTTCGAGCTCCGGGTTGGCCACGCTCCACCACCAGATGTAGCGCGGGGGAAGATTGTTCAGCGCGCGCACGTACGACGCGAGGCGTTCGGGCGACGCAACGGCAGCGGCGAACGCGCGGCAGCGTTCGCGCGCCGCGGCGACCTGCGATCGATACGGTTCGGCGATCGTCCACGAGCTGTCGAGCACGCAATCGTAATGGGCAAGGACGCGCGATGTGGCGACGCGCACCTGCTCCTCGGTGAACGGCGGGAGCACCGCCGCGGTATTGGAGCCGTATTGGCGGTAGCGCATGCGCGGCGTGCGGTCGAACGCCAGCCGCGCGCCTAACGACCAGGCCCGCGTGGTGAGCAGCCAGTCGAAGAGCCGGCAGGAGGCGGGAATCGGCAGGCATCGGCGCAGCATGTCCGTGCGCCAGACGACGTTCGAAAAGCCGAACACGTTCCATCGGGGCAGCATCGTGTCGAGGCGCAGGTCCTCGGGCGGCACGAACACCACGCCGATGTCGCGGCCGGACTCGTTCATGATGTCGAGCGCGCATCCGGTGACGTCGGCGTCGTCGAGCGCGGCGCGCGCGGCGGCCACGCGCGACGGGAGCATCACGTCGTCGATGTCGGCGGCGACGATCCCATCGTAAGCGTCGACCATGGCCGCGAGCACGTCCTGCCGCACGGCCGATGGCGTTGCGTTAGGCGGCGCCATCCGCCACGTGACGTGGGGCGGTTCGCCGATGATGTCGAACACTTCGCGCTCGGCCACGCCGTCGAGGCTCAGCCAGACGTC